>NZ_BBAD01000011.1 GCF_001311075.1 Secundilactobacillus similis DSM 23365 = JCM 2765 | reverse complement strand
AGTGCGGGCTACGAGTAGGAATGGCTGAGGACCGCCATGCCGGATCTCTCCGGACCCGCGTATGACTAGGCACTCGCACCTCGAACCCCACGAGGCACGACTGCCCAAGTCATACCGACACTGCTGAGCCTCGCGCGCCTCCGCCTCCCGCTACATAGTGTGCTGTCGAAAACTTAACTGCTAACTGCAACAAACTGAAGTTGACGAAACTGCATAACCGCAACGAATCAACGATTGCGCATTACTAGATTGGCCAGTCGTACGTCACGTTTGCGTGGACTTAACGCCGTTGCGTTGACATTCAGAAGTAGCCATCTCGATTAAGGAACGACGGCTGCTGATTAATTTAGACCTTTGTCGAATCAACGTTAGGTTATTATGATACCGCCGCAAGTTGTCCAGTTAAGCACTTGAGATGGTCTACAATAGTGTCTGCTTGCACATTGTGAGATGCAGGTAAGCGGCTAGGTGGATGCTGTGTCGCGATAATTGGTGGTTGTTGATGAACTTCCAACAACCGCCAATTATCGGGGACGAATCTAAGACTCGCACGGGTTTTGGCGAGGCTTAGATTCGAGGTTTGAGACCGCTCTTTGGCTCAAACCGGCCCCACAGCAGGAACCTAGTCGCTTACCGGAATCGCCAGCTCACGCAAATCACCGCAATTCACAAACTGAACAGCAGAATGCTTACGCTGGATACAAACGACAGTCATAGCTTGCACCACAGTAACGCACCATGTAAAATGTAACCGACGTGATGACGCAGGTGAAGATGAAAAGGACCGATAAGGATGACACTTGAACTGACAACGGCAAGGTTGAAGTTGCGACCGTTTGTAGAATCGGATTTGAACGATTATTTCGAAATTGTGAAGAATCAGCAAAGTGCGAAAGCGGCTGGGTTTCAGTATGCGCGAAACTTGGAGGACGCTCACTATTTGCTGAAACAAACGATGCGGCAGGGCTTTGTGTTGGCGGTGGTTGAACGAACGACGGCTCGGGTGATTGGTAGCATCGGCTTTTATGACCGGATTACTTCTGAAGGTGATGTTTCTGATCAGGAATGTGATTTGGGGTACGTGTTAAATGAAGCTTACTGGGGTCACGGCTATATGACGGAAGCCGGGCAAGCGCTGATTCACGCGGTATTTGATCGTCAACTATTCAGTGTGATCTGGGCAAGTTTTCTGAAAACGAACGCGCAATCACAACGCGTGCTGGTCAAACTGGGCTTCCATTACGTTGATGAATTTCAACACCCACAAAATGCGCTGTATCAACCCGGCCAGACCGAAGTGATCTATCAGCTGGTTCGGGCTTAAGCTGAGATTCTTACCCAATTCTAACCTTGGTCGGTGACGAAACGGTTGCAATGCCTCACCGAGGGGAGTAATATGGGTAGCGTTAAAAGAAGAGGTGCGATGTTCAAGAGTCGCTGCTGTGAAGTCCATCAGGATTGACGATCAGTAGTTAAAGGGGACGTTGCCGAAGCTAGGGTACGCTGATGAGTACGCTGGTTGGGACCTGTCTTAAGAGGGCAGGAACTGTCGCAACGATGTGTTGCGGAGCGCTTCCTACGTTAGATGAAACGATGAATTTAAGTCGGGTCTTCTCGCAGGTGTGTGCTTGTGAGGAGGCCCTTTTAAGTTGAAATTGGGCACCTCATGATCAAAATAACCGTAGATCAATGATAGAAAGTGAGTGTGCAAAATGGCAGAGCAACAAACAAACGACCATGAAGTGAAGCGTGAACTCAAGACGCGTCACCTCTCAATGATTGCGTTAGGGGGAAGTATTGGGACCGGGCTTTTCGTTGCCAGTGGGTCCGCAATTTCAACCGCCGGACCTGGTGGCGGCTTAGTTGCTACATCGCCTTAGGGTCATGGTTTACTTCCTGATGACGAGTTTGGGTGAAATGGCAACTAATATGCCAGTTTCCGGGTCGTTTGCGACCTATTCAACCAAGTATGTCGATCCCGCGTTGGGATTTGCGATGGGCTGGAACTACTGGTTTAACTGGGCAATCACGTTAGCGGTGGATATTAGTACCGCCGCTTTGGTGATGAAGTTCTGGTTGCCGGATATTCCGGGGTGGATCTGGAGTGTGGCGGTCTTAGTCATCATCTTCATGATCAACGCGTTGACCGTTAAGGCGTTCGGGGAAACCGAGTATTGGATGGCCATGATCAAAGTGGTGACCGTCATCATTTTCTTGATCGTTGGGGTCTTGACCATTTTTGGCATCATGGGTGGTCACGCAACCGGTCTTGAAAACTTTACCTATAAGAAGGCACCGTTCGTCGGTGGCATGCCAGCCATGCTGAGCGTGTTCGTTGTTGCCGGGTTCTCGTTCCAAGGGACTGAATTGGTCGGCATTACGGCTGGTGAATCCGCAACACCTGAAAAGAGTATTCCAAAGGCCATCAACGAAGTATTCTGGCGAATCTTATTGTTCTACATCCTCGCCATCTTCGTGATTGCCTGCTTGATTCCTTACACGAGTCCTGATTTGTTGGGTTCATCAGCAACCGATATTGCCATCAGTCCGTTTACGTTGGTCTTCAAGCGCGCTGGGTTAGCAGCGGCTGCCAGTGTGATGAACGCCGTTATCTTGACGTCCGTGATTTCAGCGGCCAACTCCGGGATGTATGCGTCATCTCGGATGTTGTACTCGTTGTCGTTAGATGGGTACGCACCAACGTATTTCCAACACACAACTAAAAACGGGGTGCCATTGCGCGCCCAAGTTGCCACCACGGTGATTGGGGCGTTGGCCTTCATCACTAGTGTGGCGGGCCCACAAGTTTACACGTGGTTAGTGGCGGCCTCTGGTTTGACCGGCTTCATTGCCTGGTTAGGGATCGCCATCTCCCACTTCCGCTTCCGGCGGGCATTCGTTAAGCAGGGTCATGATTTGAGTGAGTTAAAATACCATGCAAAGTGGTTCCCATTCGGCCCAATCTTGGCCCTCGTCTTGTGTATCTTGGTCATCGCAGGTCAAAATACCACGGCCTTCGCACAGTTTGACTGGGAACAAATCGGCGTCACTTACCTGAGTGTGCCATTGTTCATCGTCTTGTTTGTGTACTATAAGGTTCGCCATCATACCAAGATGGTGCCGTTGGACGAAGTGGACGTAGCGCCACATAAGCGTAAGATGTAACGCATTAAAGTTAAATGAGTTGACGGTGTTGCCTTTCAATGGAGAGGCAGCACCGTTTTTTTTATTGGCGTCAGCAAACCCGGTGATACCAGTCTCTGCAATGAATCAGGGTCCCGTGATTCCATAAAACCCTCATGAGAATGACCACTAGATATTGCATTTCGACCAAGTGATGATACAATGGATAGTGCTGATTTTTGAAGTTGAAGTTAAAGGAGAAATTATCTGATGATCGTACTATCTGGCACCATCGGCGCTGGTAAAACCAGCCTGACCAACTTATTGGCGGATCACTTAAACAAACCGGCCTTTTACGAGTCCGTAGAAGACAACGAGATTTTACCGTTGTTTTATCAGAATCCCAAAAAATACGGCTTTTTGCTCCAAATTTATTTCTTGAACAAACGGCTTGAGAGCATTAAGGAAGCCTTCAAGGATGATGAAACGGTTTTAGACCGGTCAATTTTTGAAGATTCACTGTTATTCAGATTAAACGCTGATTTAGGTCGGGCAACCCAGACTGAAGTCGACATTTATGATTCACTGCTTCAAAACATGATGGAAGAACTGCCAGATACGCCACACAAGAAGAACCCAGACCTCTTGATCCACATCAGTATCTCCTTTGACACCATGTTGTCACGTATCAAGAAGCGCGGCCGGTCATTTGAACAGATCGAACAAGATCCAAGCCTGTACAACTACTACAAGGAATTGGACGAACGCTACATTGATTGGTATAACAACTACGACAAGTCACCTAAGATGATGATCAACGGTGACGAACTCGACTTTGTTGAAGACACAACCGCTCAAAAACGGGTGCTTGAGTTGGTCGATAACAAGATGGCCGAACTCAACCTTTAAACGAGTGCCGGGTGTGGCTTGCTAAATGAAACGAGATATCGTAAACTAAGAGTAGTTCATTAAACGCGATGTGGTTTAAGTAGACGATCAGAGAGACGGGGTATTCTGAAAACCGTTACGTCGAAACTCCGCCACGTCAAAGCGGACAGTTAATCCTGTACGGGTCATCACCGTTACCGATAATTGAGTGTGTAGCAATGGCTACAAACTTGGGTGGTACCGCGAGCTTTCGTCCCAACTTTTTGGGGCGGAAGCTTTTTTTGCGGTCCGATAATACGAGAGGAGATTTACCATGATTGATTTAAAGTTAGTTCGGACACAGCCGGATTTTGTAAAGGAAAAGTTAGCCACGCGGGGTGTTGACGCCGCTGAGATCGATGCATTGCTTGATCTTGACCAACAACGTCGTGACTTAATCGTTAAGTCAGAAACGATGAAGGCTGACCGTAACCAAGTGTCAGACGAAATCTCACAGTTGAAACGTAACAAGGAAGATGCTAGCGACAAGATCAACCAAATGAAGCAAGTGAGTGCCGACATCAAGGCGTTAGACGAACAATTGACTCAGATTGCGGATGACGTTCACGATAAGGCATCACGCTTACCAAACATTCCTAACGACAACGTGCCCGTTGGTTTAACTGAAGACGGCAGTGTTGAATTGCGGAAGTGGGGCGAGATTCCAACGTTTGACTTTGAACCAAAGTCACACTGGGAAATTGGTGAAGCTTTGGGTATCTTAGATTTCGAACGTGGCGCCAAAGTTTCCGGCAGTCGCTTCTTATACTACGTCGGCCAAGGCGCGCGTCTGGAACGGGCCATCTACAACTTCTTCTTGGACGAAAATGAAAAGGCCGGCTTTACGGAAATCTTGCCACCATACATGGTGAACAGTGAGTCCATGTTTGGGACTGGTCAATTCCCTAAGTTTACCGAAGACGTTTATTCATTGAAGGAAGCCGACGAAACGTTGATTCCAACGGCCGAAGTGCCATTGGTTAACTTCTACCGCGATGAAGTGATTGACGATACCAAGTTACCGGTTAAGTTTACCGCCTTGTCACCAGCCTTCCGTTCAGAAGCCGGGAGTGCCGGTCGTGATACCCGGGGCTTGATCCGGTTACACCAATTTAACAAGGTTGAAATGGTGCAATTCACGAAGCCTGAACAATCATGGGATGCGTTGGAAAAGATGACCAACCATGCCGAAGACTTGTTGAAGAAGTTAGGCTTGGCCCACCACGTGATCACCTTGACCACTGGCGACATGAGCTTTACGGCTGCCATGACGCATGACTTGGAAGTTTGGTTACCATTCCAAGACAAATACCGTGAAATCTCAAGTTGTTCAAACTGTACCGACTTCCAAGCACGTCGGGCACACATCCAATACCGTGACGAAAACGGTAAGCTCCAGTACGTTCACACCTTGAACGGTTCCGGCTTAGCCGTTGGCCGGACGGTCGCTGCCGTTGGAAACTACCAAAACGCAGACGGCACGGTTAACATTCCAGAAGCCCTCCAACCATACATGGGTGGGCAAACGGTTATTAAGTAACCTACTATAGTAAGTTAAATTAAATCGTCTATTGATCGTCACCTCATGATGTTTTATGAGGTGGCGATTTTTTATGCTTACGTTTGTGTCCAGCGTAAGCATTCTGCCGTTCAGTTTGTGAAGTGTGTTGATTTGCTTGGACTGTCGATTCCGGTCAGCGGCTAGGTTCCTGCTGTGGGGCCGGTCTGAGCCGAAGGGCGGTCTCAGACCTCGAAGTTAAGACTCGCCAAAACCCACGCGAGTCTTAACTTCGTCCCCGATAATTGGCGGTTGTCGGAAGAACACCAACAACCACCAATTATCGCGACACAGCATCCACCTAGCCGCCAACCGAAATCTTACATTGGCGCAATTCGGCACTATTGTAGACCATCTCAAATGCATAACCGCACAACTTAATGGCGTTATATGGCGTTATCGCAACAATTGACGTTGATTCGACAACCGCCAAAATAAAGCAGTAGTTACTGTTTCATAATCGGCCGGGTGAATGTCACTGCAGCTACATCAGATTCAGGATATACCTGATAGATTTAGTATTGCGCAATCGTTGGTGCATTGTGGTTATTGAACATTGACCACAGTCGTTTTTACAGTTGTTTAGTTTCTATCCAGCGTTGCCATTACGCTGTTTCGTCAACTTCAGATTGCTGCAGTTAACAGTTAAGTTACTGACAGCGCACCATGTAGCGGGAGGCGGAGGTGCGCGGAGCTCAGCAGTGTCGGTATGACTTAGGCAGTCGTGCCCCGTGGGCTTCGGGGTGCGAGTGCCTTATGTCATACGCGAGACGGAGGAGATCCGGCATGGGCGGTTTTCAGCCCATTCCTAGCTCCGGAGAGCCGCTGCGTTCCAGCTCCGCATAGTGCCAGAGCCTCCCGCGGCATCCTCCCACTATAGAAAATTAGAATCGCTTCACAAACTAAACATGCTTACGCTGGACACAAGCGGCAGTGTACCCGAATACATGTTTATGTACTTTAACTCTCAACTTATGCATAAAGCGGAAACGCGTCGCAGAACAGGTATAACTTGCCAAGAAAGCCGTAGTAGGGGGTTTTGCAAAAAAATCGAAGAAATTGCAAAAAGGGTAGCTTTTTTCTGCCAAAGCGTGTAATATAGTTCTTGCGGTTGAGTTACCGGGGCTTACGAGCTCTAACCGCTAAACATTAAGTTGAAAAAGTTGTTGACAGCTAATCAACGAAATGTTAAACTAATAAAGTTGTGTGAGACATAAAGATTGCATAACTATTCATCTTAATTAAAAAAGATGTTGACATCAATTTGATAAGATGATAAAATTTAGTAGTTGTTTCGAGAGGTCGATCATTAAATGGTCCTGCCTTTATGAGCACTATGGAGGATTAGCTCAGTTGGGAGAGCGTCTGCCTTACAAGCAGAGGGTCACAGGTTCGAGCCCTGTATCCTCCATTGAGCCGTTAGCTCAGTTGGTAGAGCATCTGACTTTTAATCAGAGGGTCGACAGTTCGAGACTGTCACGGCTCATTATCCAGTACACCATGCGGGTGTGGCGGAACTGGCAGACGCGCTAGATTTAGGTTCTAGTGTCTTACGACGTGGGGGTTCGAGTCCCTTCACCCGCATTAATTAAATAATAATTTCACTTTCGCCGACTTAGCTCAGTTGGCAGAGCATCTCACTAGTAATGAGGAGGTCGGAGGTTCGAATCCTCTAGTCGGCATTTGTGCGGAAGTAGTTCAGTGGTAGAACATCACCTTGCCATGGTGGGGGTCGCGGGTTCGAATCCCGTCTTCCGCTTTTTATTAAGTAAAAAGCGTCTTTTCTTGCCGGGGTGGCGGAATTGGCAGACGCACAGGACTTAAAATCCTGCGGTTAGTGATAACCGTACCGGTTCGATCCCGGTCCTCGGCATTTACATTTTAATATTATTATGCACCCATAGCGCAACTGGATAGAGTGTCTGACTACGAATCAGAAGGTTGTAGGTTCGACTCCTACTGGGTGCATTTTTTTGTATCTACAAACGATAACGGGAAGTAGCTCAGCTTGGTAGAGCACTACGTTCGGGACGTAGGGGTCGCAGGTTCAAATCCTGTTTTCCCGATACGTTACCGTAAAGCGATCAGTCATTGACTGGTCGCTTTTTCGTTTCTATCGGCTGCGCTATATGAACAACTGATTAAAACTCACTTGACAATCTCATGACAGGCGATTATGGTAAAGCCTAAACCTAAGCTAACTTAAGCCAGTTGCCAGTTCGTGACAGTCAGTGATCTATCGTTCCGTTTAAGCTGAATTAATGACAATAAATCCCATCAATTCACGGCTTTCAGTAGTCAGAATAAGGGGTTCTGGCCTATAATATAGGTAGTAATCGGTTTTCGGGTCCAACCGCAACGTAGAGGACGGCCCCTTTAATTACCAAAGAAATTTAAATTTAAGGTTAATACTTTGCTTTTTGGCTAAAGATTCGTATAATAAAAGTCAACATTAGTCAAAGTAGATTGCTGAGTTGGTGAATGGAGGGATAACGTGCAAAATCAAAATATTTCCGATATTATCGAAAAGTACCTCAAACAGATTCTGTCGGATACGGAGCACGTAGAAATTCGCCGATCTGAGGTTGCGGACCTCTTTAATGTGGTACCTTCTCAGATTAATTACGTGATCAAAACGCGCTTTACATTATCAAATGGGTATTTAGTTGAAAGCAAGCGTGGCGGTGGCGGCTATATTCGAATAGAGAAGGTCAACTTGTTAGATGATACGGACGTGTTGGACTCTTTAATTGAAACGATTGGTGATTCAATTGGGCAACGCGATGGTTACGCTGTCGTGCAGGGTCTTTATGAAAGTGGCGTCATTGGTCGGCGTGAAGCCAACATCATCTTGACGATCATGAATAAGGACACCCTTCAAATGGAAAACCGAGCACAAGAAAACGGCTTACGAGCGCGGATCTTAGTGAGCATCCTAAAGCATTTGCGTTACGAGAGCTAAGAAAGTGAGGAATTGATATGGATAATCTTTTTACCCCAAGTGCGAAGAGCGTATTGGCATTAGCTCAAGAGCAAGCCAAATTTTTCAAGCACCAAGCGGTAGGTACGGAACACTTACTCTTAGCGCTCACGATTGAGAAGAACGGGATCGCCAACAAGGTGTTGCAACAGTTCTCAATCAGCGAAGACGATGTGCGTGAAGAAATCGAACGGTTTACCGGTTACGGCACTTTAGGCAACGTTGATAAGGATACTTACCTCCCATATTCACCAAAGGCCAAGGACATGCTGTCCGTTGCTGGTGAAGAGGCAAAGCGAATCGGTGCGACTAAGATTGGTACTGAACACCTATTACTTGCGCTACTGAGTGATGAAACCATCTTATCCTCACGTATTTTAATGAATTTAAACATTGACCTCGGCCAAGCACGCAAGGTGATTTTGCGGAAGCTCGGCGTTAGTGAAACTCAAGATAAGCGGCGCAACCCACGCGCTCGCAAGCAACAAGGCGGCACCCCAACTCTGGATTCGTTGGCTCGGGATTTGACCCAATTGGCCAAAGATGATCGAATGGATCCAACGGTTGGCCGGAACAAGGAAGTTCGGCGTGTGATTCAGATTCTGAGTCGGCGGACCAAAAACAACCCTGTGTTGATCGGCGAACCCGGTGTCGGGAAAACGGCGATTGCTGAAGGGCTTGCCCAACGGATCGTTGCTGGTGACGTTCCAGAAGATATGCAGCAAAAACGGCTGATGGCTCTTGATATGGGGTCGTTGGTTGCTGGGACTAAGTACCGTGGTGAATTCGAAGACCGGTTGAAGAAGGTTATCGAAGAAATTTATAACGATGGCCAAGTCATCCTGTTTATCGACGAATTACACACTTTGATCGGTGCCGGTGGTGCTGAAGGTGCCATTGACGCTTCAAACATCTTGAAACCCGCTCTAGCACGTGGCGAACTTCAAACCATTGGGGCAACCACGCTGGATGAGTATCAAAAATACATCGAATCTGACGCAGCGTTGGAACGCCGATTTGCGACCGTGCAAGTGGACGAACCAACTGAAGACGAAACGATTGAAATTTTGAAGGGCTTGCGGCCACGTTACGAGGAACACCACCACGCCAACATTTCAGATGAGGCGCTTGAACAAGCCGTCAAGTTATCTACTCGCTACATTACGGATCGGTTCTTACCTGATAAGGCCATTGACCTGATGGATGAAGCAGCTGCTAAAGTGCGGATCAGTCAAATGGATCAACCATCAGCAAAGTCAAAGCAAGAAGCGAAGTTAGCGGAATTAGCTGACCAGCGCGAAGCTGCTATCTTAGACCAACGATTTGAAGAAGCCGCTGATCTGAGAGAACAAGAAATTGCGCTGAAAGCGAAGCTCGATAAGAAAGCCAAGAAGAAGGCTGAAAGTGATCAACAGTATGACTTAAACGTCACTGGCGAAGACGTTGCCGAAGTTGTTTCTGACTGGACTGGGGTACCAACGACCCAATTGCAACGGACTGAACAGGAACGTTTGATTAACTTGGAAAACATCTTGCATAAGCGGGTTGTGGGCCAAGAAGAAGCCGTTTCTGCAGTCTCACGGGCAATTCGGCGGGCTCGGAGTGGGTTGAAAGATCCAAACCGGCCAATTGGTTCATTCATGTTCTTAGGCCCGACTGGGGTTGGGAAAACGGAATTGGCTAAGGCTCTTGCTGAAGCGATGTTTGGTTCGGAAGATAACATTATCCGGGTCGACATGAGTGAATACATGGAGAAGTACTCAACGAGTCGATTGATTGGCTCGGCACCAGGGTACGTTGGCTATGATGAAGGTGGCCAATTAACTGAAAAGGTTCGTCAAAAGCCTTACTCAGTCGTTCTCTTTGATGAAGTTGAAAAGGCGCATCCAGACGTCTTTAACCTGTTACTGCAAGTCCTTGATGATGGTTACTTGACTGATTCTAAGGGTCGCAAAGTGGATTTCCGAAACACCATCTTGATTATGACCTCTAACTTGGGGGCAACTCGCCTTCGGGACGAAAAGACGGTTGGATTTGGTGCCGAAGATCATGCCGAAGACTACAAAGCCATGGCAGCCACGATTCGTGAAACCTTGAAGCAATCATTCCGGCCAGAGTTCTTGAACCGGATCGATGAAATCGTGGTCTTCCACGCCCTCGTTAAGAAGGAACTTCACCAAATCGTGAAGTTGATGGCTAAGACGGTGATCAAGCGGATCAGCGATCAAGGTATCAAGGTTAAGGTAACGCCAGCTGCTATCGACGTGATTGCCGATGCTGGTTTTGACCCTGAGTATGGTGCACGACCAATTCGTCGGGCCCTCCAGACGAAGATTGAAGACCGGTTGAGTGAAGCATTGCTCTCCGGCGAAATCAAAGCGGGGAACCAAGTCACGCTTGGTGCAACCAAGGGTGAGATTACCGTGAACGTGAAACAAGAGACTGAAAAGCCGGTTGAGAAGAGTCAGCCGGTTGGAACCAAGTAAGTTAAATAGATTATAGTAGAAGCAATTTCACTTTGGTGGGGTTGCTTCTTTTGTGTCTAACGTAAGTGTTGGCTGTTTGCATCGCTTCGCTCGCCAAAGCCGCACGAAAACCGGCGCTCTCAGCTACAAAATTCGGCGCCAATTAAACTGTTATTTCTAGGGTTTCTGAAGATGTAGCACTTGTCAGCCGCGCGCTTTTTGGCCACCACGCCGAATAGTGCTGCACGAGACTGAGAGCTGCATGTAAGGGCACTTCGATAAAACCGCCAGGCCCGGGCGCTTTCACCGAAGTGCCCTTACATTACGCTCTCAACCCGTCTCGCTCCGCACACTGGCCGTTTCGTTTACAAGGTTAATATGGTAGACTATTAATCGACAAAAAGTAGTTGGTATGAGAAAGGATCGTTCAATTGAAGCGAGAGGAACAGTTAGCACAGACCCGCCAGGCCATTCTTGATGCAGCGCGGGAATTATTTTTATCCAAGGGGTTCCAAGAAACCTCAACCCGAGACATTGCCAAAGCGGTGGGGATTACTCAACCGGCGCTGTACCATCACTTTGACGATAAAGAAGTGATTTTCTTGCAGGTGATTCAAACGGTAGGGGCATCGATCAAAGAACGGATCGATGCAATTAATGCACAACAGACGACGTTATCACCAGAAGATCGGTTAATGCAGATTACGCAGGTGTTGACAGATGCCCATCCGCGAGACATTTTTACGGTGATCCACTCTAGTTTTGCGTATCTAAAACCAGCGCACCAAGGACGGCTCGGCATGCTGTTTCAAACGGATTATCTAACACCGATCACCACGTTCTTTGAAAGCGAAGATGTTACCCTTCGAAAACGTTGACCGCAACGGAGGCGGCTTCGTTTTATATGACGAGCCTTAGCCCGCTGTTCAGCCGGTTTCATCAAATCGGTGGTTCGGACTTATCGGAAGAGGCCCGCATTCGATTGTTATTGGATATGATTTTGCACGGCGTTGTTGATTAAGACCAATTTAGGCGTAATGTGAGCAACAGCCTTGACAAGCACAATTGAAGTGCGTATACTAATCAGCAGTATGGAACTGTGAACTGAAATGATTCGTCACGATCTATTGTCCGCGGCGGGTCTCATAAAAACCAAAAGCAAACAGAATCGGTTTGTTTTTGGATTTTTTTTGCCAAAAAACCGGTTAGAAATCGTTTTCTTTGAAAATGTAATCTAATTGTAATATTTGGATTCAGTTCGCTGAATAAACTGGAGAGGTGAACAACTTGGCAGGACACTTGGTTAAATATGGCAAGCACCGGACCCGACGAAGCTACGCACGGATTAAGGAAGTATTGGATTTACCTAACTTGATCGAAATCCAAAAGAATTCGTACCAATGGTTTCTAGATGAAGGGCTGCGCGAAATGTTCGATGACATTATGCCTATCGAAGATTTCCAAGGGAACCTTTCATTAGAGTTCGTTGATTATCAATTACTAGAACCAAAATATACCGTTGATGAAGCACGAGAACACGATGCAAACTACTCAGCACCACTACACGTCACGTTGCGCTTGACGAACCATGAAACTGGCGAAATCAAGTCACAAGACGTTTTCTTTGGGGATTTCCCACTGATGACGGAACAAGGGACGTTTATTATTAATGGTGCCGAACGGGTTATCGTATCGCAATTAGTTCGTTCCCCTGGTGTTTATTATAATGAAGAAACTGATAAGAACGGTCGGACGGTTTACGGTGCCACTGTGATTCCTAACCGAGGTGCTTGGTTGGAATTTGAAACCGACGCTAAGGGCCTCTCTTACGTTCGTATCGACCGGACGCGGAAGATTCCAATGTCAGAACTTGTTCGGGCATTGGGCTTCGGCTCTGACGATGAAATCATCAAGATGTTCGGTGACAACGACAGTTTGATGGCAACTCTTGAAAAAGATGTTCACAAGAACACCGACGATTCACGAGTTGAAGAAGCGTTGAAGGATATCTACGAACGCTTGCGGCCAGGTGAACCTAAGACCGCTGACTCTTCACGGAGTCTGTTGACCGCTCGTTTCTTTGATCCTAAGCGTTATGACATGGCACCAGTTGGCCGTTACAAGACTAACAAGAAGTTAGTTTTGAAGAACCGCTTACTGGGCTTGACCTTAGCTGAAACCTTAGCTGATCCTGAGACTGCGAAGTTTTGGCACAAAAGGGCGATATCTTAGATAAGGATCGTTTGAAGACGTTGTCACCTTACTTAGATCGTGATGACTTCAAGACGGTGACTTACACGCCATCTGATGAAGCGGTTGTGACTGAACCAGTTACGCTGCAAACCATCATGGTTGAATCACCAGACGATCCAGAACGTGCCATTCCAGTTATTGGCGATGGCCATATTGATCTCAAATACAAGCACATTACCCCAGCCGATATCTTAGCTGCTGTTAACTACTTCTTCAACTTACAAGAAGGCGTTGGTAACACCGATGATATCGATCACTTGGGTAACCGTCGGATTCGTTCCGTTGGTGAATTGTTGCAAAACCAATTCCGGATCGGGTTATCCCGGATGGAACGGGTTGTTCGGGAACGGATGTCAATTCAAGACGCCTCAACCGTAACACCACAACAATTGATCAATATTCGGCCAGTTGTTGCTTCAATCAAGGAATTCTTTGGGTCATCACAACTGTCACAATTCATGGACCAAACCAACCCATTGGGTGAATTAACGCATAAGCGTCGGTTATCTGCCCTTGGACCTGGTGGTTTGACTCGTGACCGTGCCGGTTATGAAGTTCGTGACGTGCACTACACCCACTACGGTCGGATGTGCCCAATCGAAACGCCTGAAGGCCCTAACATTGGTTGATCAACAGTTTGTCTTCTTACGCTCGGATCAACAAGTATGGCTTTATCGAAACGCCATACCGTCGTGTTTCTTGGGAATCTCACAAGGTTACCGATAAGATCGACTACTTGACCGCTGACGAAGAAGATAACTACGTTGTGGCACAAGCAAACTCACCATTGAATGATGATGGTTCATTTGTGAACGACGTTGTTATGGCACGTGCGAAGTCTGAAAACATTGAAACCGGGATCGACGCTGTCGATTACATGGACGTTTCGCCTAAGCAAGTTGTGTCAGTCGCTACGGCCTGCATTCCTTTCTTGGAAAACGATGACTCCAACCGGGCTTTGATGGGTGCCAACATGATGCGTCAAGCCGTTCCTTTGTTGGATCCTCACTCTCCATTAGTTGGGACTGGGATCGAATACAAAGCTGCGCATGACTCTGGTGTTGCCTTGATCAGCAAGCACGATGGGACTGTTGAATACGTCGATGCACGTGAAATTCGTGTTCGTCGTGAAGACGGTGCCTTAGACACTTACAAGTTAATGAAGTTCCAACGTTCTAACGGTGGTAAGAACTACAACCAACGGCCAATCGTTAAAGTGGGCGACCACGTTGATAACGACGAAGTCTTGGCTGATGGCCCATCAATGGAAGATGGCGAATTGGCCTTAGGTCAAAACCCATTAGTTGCCTTCATGACTTGGCAAGGTTACAACTTCGAAGATGCCATCGGGATCAACGAACGCCTTGTTAAGGATGACGTTTACACGTCGATCCATATTGAAGAATACGAATCAGAAGCCCGGGATACGAAACTCGGACCTGAGGAAATCACGCGTGAAATTCCTAACGTTGGTGAAGATGCTTTGAAGAACCTCGATGAAGAGGGGATCATTCGTATCGGTGCCGAAGTTCATGATGGTGACATCTTAGTTGGTAAGGTAACGCCTAAGGGTGTGACTGAATTATCAGCCGAAGAACGTCTGTTACACGCAATCTTTGGTGAAAAGGCCCGTGAAGTTCGGGATACGTCACTTAAGGTGCCTCATGGTGGCGGCGGAATCATCCAAAACGTCCGGATCTTCACTCGTGAAAACGGTGATGAATTGTCTCCTGGCGTTAACATGATGGTTCGGGTCTACATCGCTCAAAAGCGTAAGTTGCAAGTCGGTGATAAGATGGCCGGTCGTCATGGGAACAAAGGGACCGTTTCAATCGTGATCCCTCAAGAAGATATGCCTTACATGCCAGATGGTACCCCAATCGATATCATGTTGAGCCCAATGGGTGTGCCTTCCCGGATGAACATCGGGCAAGTGCTCGAAATTCACTTAGGGATGGCTGCTCGTAAGTTAGGTATCCACGTATCAACCTGTCTTTGATGGTGCGCAAGATGAAGATATCTGGGCAGCTGTTAAGGAAGCCGGGATGGCGGACGATGCTAAGACCGTTCTTTACGATGGTCGGACCGGTGAAGCATTTGACAAGCGGGTTGCCGTTGGTGTCATGCACTACATGAAGTTGGCCCACATGGTCGACGACAAGATTCATGCCCGTTCAATCGGACCTTACTCACTGGTTACGCAACAACCACTTGGTGGTAAAGCGCAATTTGGTGGCCAACGGTTTGGTGAAATGGAAGTTTGGGCCCTTGAAGCTTACGGTGCTGCGTACACGTTGCAAGAAATCCTGACTTACAAGTCAGATGACGTGGTTGGTCGTGTGAAGACCTACGAAGCCATCGTTAAGGGCGAACCAATTCCAAAGCCTGGTGTGCCTGAATCCTTCCGTGTGTTAGTGAAGGAATTGCAATCACTTGGGTTGGACATGAAGGTCCTTGGTAGTGACAAGCAAGAAATCGAGTTACGTGACATGGACGAAGAAGATGACGACGTGGTTAACGTTGACGCTTTGAGTAAATTCGCGGAACAACAAAAAGAACAAAACAAAGCCGCTGCCGATGCAAAGCAAGCAGCTGCTAAAACGGATGAAGCTAACGCAAAAGACTAATTAAAGGGAGGTCGATCCTTTGGTCGATGTCAATAAGTTCGAAAGCATGCAAATTGGACTTGCATCGTCTGACAAGATTCGGAGCTGGTCATTTGGTGAAGTTAAGAAGCCAGAAACCATCAACTACCGAACCTTAAAGCCAGAAAAAGACGGACTGTTCGATGAACGTATCTTTGGCCCAACTAAGGACTGGGAATGTGCTTGTGGTAAGTACAAGCGGATCCGGTACAAGGGTGTCGTGTGTGACCGTTGTGGTGTTGAAGTTACGCGTTCTAAAGTTCGTCGTGAACGGATGGGACACATTGAATTAGCAGCACCAGTTACTCACATTTGGTATTTCAAAGGGATTCCTAGCCGGATGGGCTTGGTCCTTGATATGAGCCCTCGCTCATTGGAAGAAATCATCTACTTTGCTTCATACGTGGTTATCGAACCAGGTAACACACCATTGGAAAAGAAGCAGTTGCTTTCTGAACGTGAATACCGTGATAAGAAAGCCGAATACGGCAATGGGTTTAGCGCTGAAATGGGTGCTGAAGCCATCAAGAAGTTGTTACGTGACGTGGATCTTGAAAAAGAAGTCACTGAACTCAAGGAAGAATTGAAGGAAGCTACTGGCCAAAAGCGGACGCGTGCCGTTCGTCGTTTGGACATCTTGGAAGCCTTCCTGACTTCCGGTAACAAGCCGGACTGGATGGTAATGGATACTATTCCAGTTATCCCACCTGATCTCCGGCCAATGGTTCAATTGGAAGGTGGCCGTTTCGCCACTTCTGACTTGAACGACTTGTACCGTCGGGTGATCAACCGTAACAACCGGTTGAAGCGGTTATTGGACTTACATGCACCTGGGATTATCGTTCAAAACGAAAAGCGGATGTTACAAGAAGCCGTTGATGCTTTGATCGATAACGGTCGTCGTGGCCGTCCAGTTGCTGGTCCTGGTAACCGGCCATTAAAGTCTCTTTCACACATGTTGAAAGGGAAGCAAGGTCGGTTCCGTCAAAACTTGCTGGGTAAGCGTGTCGATTACTCAGGCCGTTCCGTTATTGACGTTGGTCCATCACTTCGAATGAACCAAATGGGCTTGCCAGTGCCAATGGCAATGGAATTATTCAAGCCATTTATCATGAAGGAATTGGTTAGCCGTGGGTTAGCTTCTAACATCAAGAACGCCAAGCGTAAGATCGATCGTCAAGACGATGATATCTTTGACGTTTTAGCTGATGTTATCCGTGAACACCCCGTTCTGTTGAACCGGGCCCCTACGCTTCACCGTTTAGGGATTCAAGCGTTCGAACCAGTGTTGGTTAGTGGTAAGGCAATGCGGTTACACCCATTAGCCTGTGAAGCTTACAACGCCGATTTCGATGGGGACCAAATGGCCATTCACGTGCCGCTATCTGATGAAGCGCAAGCTGAAGCGCGTTTGCTGATGCTTGCTGCCCACCATATTTTGGCACCTAAGGATGGGAAGCCCGTTGTGGCCCCATCTCAAGATATGGTTATCGGGAACTACTACTTGACTATGGAAGAAGCCGGTCGTGAAGGCGAAGGCATGATCTTCAAGGATAAGGACGAAGCTGTGTTGGCTTACAACAACAACTTGGTTCACTGGCACACCCGTGTCGGGATCCAAACGTCATCCTTAAAGAACAAGCCATTTACCGATGAACAAAAGGGCAAGATCATGGTCACGAGTGTTGGTAAGTTGATCTTTAACGACATCTTACCTAAGTCGTTCCCATACTTGAACGAACCAACAACGACGAACTTGAACGGCCACGTGCCGGATAGCTACTTCTTGGAACCAGGCGAAGACATCTTCGATCATTTACGTGATGCCGAAGTTGTTAAGCCATTCAAGAAAGGCTTCTTGAGTGACATCATTGCTGAAGTTTACAAGCAATACAAAGTGACTGAAACGTCACTCTTACTTGACCGGATGAAGGACTTGGGTTACAACGAATCGACCGTTCTGGCTTGACTGTCGGAATCGTCGACGTGACCGAAGTACCTGATAAGCCACAAATCATCGATGACGCCCACAAACAAGTGGCAACGATCACCAAGCAGTTCCGTCGTGGTTTGATTACCGACCACGAACGTTACGAACGGGTTATCGGGGTTTGGAACGATGCGAAGGATAACTTGCAAGACAAGCTGATCCATAACTTCGAACAACAAAACCCAATCTTCATGATGAGTGACTCCGGTGCTCGTGGGAATATCTCTAACTTTACGCAACTTGCCGGGATGCGTGGTTTGATGGCTGCGCCTAACGGGGCAATCATGGAATTGCCTATCACCGCAAACTTCCGTGAAGGCCTCTCTGTTTTGGAAATGTTTATCTCGACCCACGGTGCCCGTAAAGGGATGACCGATACGGCCTTGAAGACTGCAACTCAGGTTACCTGACTCGTCGTTTGGTCGATGTGGCGCAAGACGTTATTGTGCGTGAAGAAGATTGTGGTACCGATCGTGGTTTGACGATCAGTGCAATCAAGAATGGTAACGAAATGATCGAACCATTGTACGACCGGATCCTTGGCCGTTACACGATGAAGTCGATCTACGACCCAGAGACTGGTGACTTGATCATCGGCCGTAACCAAATGATCGATGAAGACATCGCTCAAAAGGTGATCGATGCCGGTGTTGAAACCGTCACGATTCGTTCGGTCTTCACTTGTAACACTGCCCACGGGGTATGTGAACACTGTTACGGTCGGAACGTTGCCACTGGCGACCCAGTTGAAATTGGCGAAGCAGCCGGTACGGTTGCCGCTCAATCAATCGGTGAACCTGGTACGCAATTGACCATGCGTAACTTCCATACCGGTGGTGTTGCCGGTAACGCCGATATCACCCAAGGGCTTCCTCGTATTCAAGAAATCTTTGAATCTCGGAACCCTAAAGGTAAAGCTGAGATTACGGAAGTTACTGGGACGGTTGAATCAATCGAAGAAAACCCAGCTGAACGGACGACTGAAATCACCATTAAGGGTGAAGCTGATACTCGGAGCTACACGTTACCGATTACCGCTCGTCTTAAGGTGACTGAAGGCGACTTTGTCCACCGTGGCGCTGCGTTGAACGAAGGGTCTGTTGATCCTAAGGAATTGATTCGCGTTCGTGACGTTTTATCTACTGAAAACTACCTACTCCACGAAGTTCAAAAGGTCTACCGGATGCAAGGTATTTCCATCTTGGATAAGCACGTTGAGATCATTGTTCGTCAAATGCTTCGTAAGGTTCGGGTCATGGATCCGGGCGATACGGACGTCTTACCTGGGACGTTGCTGGATATTAAGGACTTCAAGGAACATAACTACCAGACCTTGGTTTCTGGTGGCATTCCTGCGACTGCCCGTCCAGTTATCTTAGGGATCACGAAGGCTGCCCTTGAAACCAACAGTTTCTTGTCAGCTGCGTCATTCCAAGAAACAACCCGTGTCTTAACTGATGCTGCGATCCGTGGTAAGAACGATCCTCTGATCGGTCTGAAAGAAAATGTTATCATTGGGAAGATTATTCCAGCTGGTACCGGGATGCCGGACTACCGGAAGATCAAGCCTAAGGAAGTTGGCGGCTCTGCCACTGATGGCGTCTATTCAATCAATGAATTGGAACGTCGGATGAAGGAAGAAGAAGCTAAGTAAACATTTAGAAAAGGCTCGAAAGTCAGTTGGCTTTCGGGCCTTTTTGCGTACATAATTGGTTTTGTAGAAGAGAGACTTACTGTGGGGGATGCGTCATTAAATCGGAAAAGTTATTAAACATGATTTATATCCTATTAAATCATGATCAAGTGACAGCCGAACAATTATTGGAACAGTTAGCCGTTTCGGTGCGAACAATTTATCGCTATATTGATACGCTGAGTGCTGCGGTCATTCCAATCTATACGTCACATGGTAGAAATGGTGGTATTTCGTTTTTACCAGAATTTAAAATTAGTAAAGCACTCGTTAATAAGGACGAGCAGATCGATATATTAACGTCGTTGAAGAATATGCGGGACCTAGATGTTCAAGATGATCAAACATTGACTAAGTTATCGGCCGTTTTTCAGCAATCACCAGTCGACTGGTTGAAGATTGACCCAACCGCTTGGCGGAAAGACGATGTGCAAGAAGTGATTCTTGCACAATTAAGGTCGGCAATTCTCAATCACTAGTTTATTAACTTTCAGTATTTGAACGCCAAAAATGAGGTTTCTAATCGTGAAGTTTACCCGTTTCGGGTGGTGTTCAAGAACAATGCGTGGTATCTGACGGGTTATTCAATTGAACGCAAAGCGACTTGCAGCTTTAAATTGACCAGATTGAGTGACCTAAATGTCGAACAAACGGACCATCCGGAAGTAACCGGTCAACCGTGGTTAACTGAATCAACGGTACAATCGACCCCAGTGCCGCAAATTCAGGTGAGATTGCGGTTGGCGGAGCGGTTAAAGTACCGGGTTTTTGAGGCGTTTCCGAAATCGGATATCAACCAAAACAAGTCGGGCGAGTTTGAAGTTGTAACAATGGTTAATGAAGGTGACTGGATGGTGACCTACTTATTGTCATTTGGGAGCGGGTTGACGGTCTTGGCACCTCAATCGTTAAGAGATCAATTGCGAAGTGAAGTTCAAAAAATTTTGGCGAATTATTAAAAGCTGACAGACCCTGTCAAGTAAATCCCTGTATGATTCAGTCATTGGGTTGAGGCGACGTTAATTGGACGAAACGGTTATTGTCGTATGGTTAAGCAATGCCTCAATCTGATGATCAATTTTGAAAGCAGGTCGATACAATGACAACTTATCCAGATGGTTATAATCAATATTCAATCTATTTTTTAAATCTCATGATGCAAGGGATGCAAGCTGATGTTGCTGCTGAGACATTCTGGGACGCAATTTCAGACGAGACCACGTTCACGTTCCATGACCATTTTCCGGGATTCCCACATCAAATGACGAAAGCAGCGTACAAAACGTGGTTTGAAGCCTACGATGCACCGGAAACCGGCGCTGAATTCGCCAATATCTACAGAGACACTACTGCAGGGGTGACGACGTTGATCATGGATTACGCCGTACACTACAAGCAAGGTCCTGGCATGAAGTTTCTTTCGATTGTTAAGATTCAAAATAAACGCGTTATCAAATGGGACGATTATCTGGACACGGCGAACCTTAATTAGCATGGTCGGATTGATAACTATTCAAAGACAGCCTCGGTTCAACAGTCGGTATTTAGCAGTTGAGCTGAGGCTGTTTTTATCTGTCAAAATCTCACCAAATTAACAAACACCAATGTTAAATAACCAGCAGTTAAAAACGGGATAAATGGTAGCTGTCGTTGTCCGCTAACGATGGCGACTAGTAGCGCCGTACAACTGGCAATCAACAACAGCCAGGCAAGGTGGTAAAGGTTGAATAGAATTGCAAAACTTAAACCTAAATCGACATCACCGGCGCCAAAGTAGCGATTGGTATCAGGTAGTAGTTGAAAAAGTAGCCAACAAGCGATTAAGCCAACGTGCCACCACGTCAGATTAGAGAGGTGCGTGAGACTCGCACAAAGCATGACGAGGTAGAAATACAAACTTGGCACTCGCATTGTTGCCAAGTCGTGCAGACTCATGAAGCACAATAGGCCACCAATCAACGTCATGCAGGTGGCTGTCAGCGTTGGTTGCCAAGCAATTGCCAGTAGGCCGAAATAACCTTCAACGATTAAAGTCCATGGTGTGATGACGGTTCGGCAATAGCGACAGCGGCCGCGTAAGTAAAGATAAGAAATGATGGGGATTAACTCCCCCCAACCTAGCTGATGTTGGCAGTGATCACAGTAGGAACGCGCAGGGGTGAGACAGGTTTGACCGATCTGAACCCGACTGAAAGTGGCGAACAGAAATGAACCGATAACTGTCCCGATAATGAGTTGTGCAAATAAAGCCATGATGTCACTCCTTTCAGTTAACTACGTGCGCAATACGGAGGGAGTTTTTACGGATAAAAGGCAGATCAGTTAACATAGCGTTAACCAGTGTGAAATCAGAAGTTATCGTTGACAGTCCCAAATTGCCATGGTATTATTTTAAAGGTGCTTTTTGTAGACCGGTTTCTGCTACGCAGACATGCTGACGGAAAACATAGCACGACTTATACGTGCATCTGGCTTTTATTTTTACCCAAAAATGAATCACCTGGATGTGTGGACTTAAAATCTAAATTAGACAAAAGGAAGGAGGACTCTTAGATGCCTACAATCAACCAATTGGTTCGTAAAGGTCGTAAATCTAGAAGTTCTAAATCAAATGCCCCAGCTTTGAACTATGGGTATAACAGTTACAAGAAGAAGCAAGTGAACAATCCTGCACCCCAAAAGCGTGGTGTGGCTACCCGTGTCGGTACGATGACACCAAAGAAGCCTAACTCTGCTTTGCGGAAGTACGCTCGTGTTCGTTTGTCGAACTTGATCGAAGTGACTGCCTACATTCCTGGTATCGGTCACAACTTGCAAGAACATAGTGTTGTTTTAATTCGTGGTGGTCGTGTTAAGGATTTACCTGGGGTACGTTACCACATCATCCGTGGTGCTTTAGATACTGCCGGTGTTGACGATCGTCGCCAAAGCCGTTCTAAGTACGGTACAAAGAAGCCTAAGGCTTAAGATAATACTAAGTTCCAACAAGGAGGATATTAAGTAATGCCAAGAAAAGGAAACGTCCAAAAACGTGAAGTCCTTCCTGATCCAATCTACAACTCAAAGATGGTTACTCGTTTGATTAACCGCTTGATGTTAGATGGTAAGCGAGGCACTGCATCACAAATTTTATATGGTGCATTTGATTTAATTAAGACTGAAACTGGCAACGATCCAGTTGAAGTATTTGACGAAGCAATGAAGAATGTTATGCCTGTTCTGGAAGTTAAGGCTCGTCGTGTTGGTGGTTCTAACTACCAAGTTCCGATCGAAGTTCGTCCAGATCGTCGTTCAACTTTAGGCCTTCGTTGGCTTGTTCAATACTCACGTTCACGTGGGGAACACACAATGACTGAACGTCTTGCACGTGAAATCATGGATGCTGCCAACAACACTGGTGCATCAGTTAAGAAGCGTGAAGATACGCACAAAATGGCCGACGCCAACCGTGCATTTGCTCACTACCGCTGGTAATCAGCAAATTGTCTCGCTGTCAGCACCGATTGTGGTGGACAACGCCGCATAGTTAAATTGATGTTGATAGTGATTGTTTGGGATGGCTAAATTAAGACCTTAATATAGCCATCCCTTTTTTATAAAAATGTGATTAAACTGAGAGGAGTTACAGATTTAACATGGCTAATACACGAGCTTTTCCACTAGAAAAGACCCGTAACATCGGGATCATGGCCCATATCGATGCTGGTAAGACTACCACGACTGAACGGATCTTGTACTATACTGGTAAGATTCACAAAATTGGTGAAACCCATGATGGTGCTTCACAAATGGACTGGATGGAACAAGAACAAGAACGTGGGATCACGATCACTTCCGCAGCCACTACGGCCGAATGGAAGGGTCACCGGATCAACATCATTGATACCCCAGGGCACGTGGACTTCACTGTCGAAGTTGAACGTTCATTGCGTGTTTTGGATGGTGCCATTGCCGTTTTGGATGCCCAAGCCGGTGTTGAACCCCAAACCGAAACTGTTTGGCGTCAAGCTTCTGACTACGACGTTCCCCGTATCGTCTTTGTTAACAAGATGGACAAATTGGGTGCTGATTTTGATTTCTCAGTTAACTCAATCAAGGAACGTCTCCAAGCTAACGCTTTAGCAATCCAAATGCCTATTGGTGCCGAAGACGACTTCGAAGGATCATCGACTTGATTGAAATGAAAGCCGATATCTACGATGAAGACGAATTAGGTGCTGAATGGGATACGGTTGAAATTCCTGATGAATACAAGGAAGAAGCTCAAAAGCGTCGCGATACGATGATTGAAGAATTGGCCGACGTTGATGACAGCATTATGGAAAAGTACCTTGAAGGTGAAGAAATTTCCATTCCTGAAATCAAAGCAGCTATCCGTAAAGCAACCTTGAACCTTGAATTATTCCCAGTTCTTGCTGGTTCTGCCTTCAAGAACAAGGGTGTTCAAATGTTGATGGATGCCACGGTTGACTTCTTGCCATCACCATTAGACGTTAAGCCTTACAAGGCCACTAACCCTGATACTGATGAAGAAGTTGAATTGAAGGCCAATGACGATGCACCATTCGCCGCTTTGGCATTCAAGATCGCTACTGACCCATTCGTTGGTCGTTTGACGTTTATCCGGGTTTACCAAGGTACTTTGGAATCTGGTTCATACGTCTTGAACTCAACGAAGGACAAGCGTGAACGTGTTGGTCGTTTACTTCAAATGCACTCAAATCACCGTCAAGAAATCCCAGAAGTCTTCTCTGGTGATATCGCTGCGGCCATTGGTTTGAAGAACACCACTACTGGTGATTCATTGACCGATGTTGATCACCCATTGCACTTGGAATCAATGGAATTCCCTGAACCAGTTATTCAGGTTGCCGTTGAACCTAAGACGAAGGCTGACCAAGATAAGATGAACAACGCCTTACAAAAGCTTTCTGAAGAAGATCCTACTTTCCGGGCCGAAACTAACCCTGAAACTGGTGAAACTTTGATCGCCGGGATGGGTGAACTTCACTTGGACATCATCATCGACCGGATGAAGCGTGAATTCAAGGTTGAAGCAACTGTTGGTGCACCTCAAGTTTCATACCGTGAAGCCTTCACTAAGCAAACTTCCGCACAAGGTAAGTTTGTTCGCCAATCTGGTGGTAAAGGTCAATATGGTGATGTTTGGATCGAATTTACCCCTAACGAAGAGGGTAAAGGGTTCGAATTCGAAGACGCTATCGTTGGTGGGGTTGTTCCTCGTGAATACATCGCATCAGTTGAACAAGGTGTTAAGGAATCAATGGAAAATGGTGTTCTTGCCGGCTACCCATTGATTGACTTGAAGGCCAAGTTATACGATGGTAGTTACCATGAAGTCGATTCTAGTGAAGCTGCCTTTAAGGTTGCCGCTTCTATCGCTTTACGTAACGCTTCGAAGACTGCCGCACCAGTTATCTTGGAACCAATCATGAAGGTCGACATCCTTGTACCAGAAGAGTACATGGGCGATATCATGGGCCAAGTTACTGCACGTCGTGGTCGTGTTGACGGGATGGAAGCCCGTGGGAACGCACAAATGATTCACTCATTCGTGCCATTGGCCGAAATGTTCGGTTATGCCACTACTCTTCGTTCCGCATCACAAGGCCGTGGTACTTTCACCATGACTTTCGATCACTACGAAGCTGTTCCAAAGTCTATTCAAGAAGAAATCATCAAGAAGAACGGTGGCAACCCAGCCTAACCGGATCTTCACTACAAAAAGAGTCTCCGCTTGCGGAGGCTCTTTTTGTGTTTATTACACTGTTGTTTGTGTCCAGCGTAAGTGTTGGGTGCAGTTTTGAGTGTCGGCTGTTTGTCATCGCTTCGCTCGCCAAAGCCGCACGAAAACCGGTGCTCTCAGGCTACAAAATTCGGCGCCACTTAAACTGTCATTTCTAGGGTTCCTGAAGTTGTAGAAACTTGCCAACCACGCGCTTTCTGGCCACCACGCCGAATGGTGCTGCGCGAGACTGAGAGCTGCATGTAAGTGCACTTCGATAAAACCGCCAGACCCGGGCGCTTTCACCGAAGTACCCTTACACTACGCTCTCAACCCGTCTCGCTCCGCACACTGTCGCTGGACACAAACGTCAGCACAAACATTCAATTAACAAAATTATTAAATTATGGCAAATCTCTCAATTAACTCTGTTAGAACACTGATAGTTGTGTTAAAATTCAATTAAATTATAATTATTTTTACAATAACTGTAATTGAAAAAATACATATTTATATACGCGCGGTGTTAACCGAGTCGAAAGATTCTGGACCCAGCGCGCCCCGCGTTGGCCTCAACCTGCTGATAAGGTTGGTATTTAACGCCGCAAACGTGTTTTGTAAGGGGCAGGTAAACAATACCGCACGTTTGATGCAATTAATTAATACACGCAGCAGTTCAGATAGACTACCAGTTGGATAAATGGTGATCAATGCACTGCCATCGTCGTTTGGTGACATGAGAGCGCCGGCGTACGAACTACGCACCACGTGTATTTAACTATGTTTTGGAAGGAGCGCTTCAAATGGCAAAAGATCTTAGAATCAATAGCCACGTATACGATGGCATCGTGAAAGCCCCAAACCGGGCGATGATGCGGGCAACCGGGATGAAGGATGACGACTTCAAGAAACCCATCGTTGGTGTGGTTAGTACTTGGGCTGAAAACACCCCCTGTAACATTCACCTTCGTGGGTTAGGGGACACGGTTGAAGAGGGGGTTAAAGCCGATGGTGGCTGGCCCGTTCAATTTGGTGCGCCAACCGTTTCAGATGGGATCTCAATGGGGACCCAAGGGATGCGGTTCTCATTACCATCTCGTGACGTGATCGCCGATTCAATGGAAGTTTCAATCATGGGACATAACTGCGACGCCTTCGTTGCCGTTGGTGGCTGTGATAAGAACATGCCTGGTAGTGTGATTGCCATGGCAAATGCAGATGTGCCATCAATCTTCGTTTATGGTGGGACGATCTTACCTGGGAACTTAGATGGTAAGGATATCGACTTGGTTTCCGTATTCGAAGCGGTTGGTCAATGGAACGATGGTAAGATTTCATCTGATGAAGTCTCTGCTATCGAATGTAACGCTTGTCCTGGACCTGGTGCTTGTGGTGGGATGTACACTGCCAACACGATGGCTTCCGCAATTGAAGCTTTGGGCATGAGTTTACCAGGCTCAGCGTCACACCCTGCTGTCACGGAATTGAAGAAGCAGGATTGCGAAAAGGCTGGGAAAGCCGTTTTGAAGTTGATTGAAAACGATATTCGGCCACATGACATCTTAACTCGAGAAGCATTTGAAAACGCCATTACCGTCGTTATGGCCTTGGGTGGTTCAACCAACTCTGTGTTGCATTTATTGGCAATTGCGCACGCTGCAAACGTTGATTTGACCATCGAAGACTTCAACACGTTCCAAAAGAAAGTGCCTCACTTGGCTGACTTGAAGCCGAGTGGCCAGTACGTGATGAAGGACCTCTTTGACGTTGGTGGTGTTTCAGCAGTTATGAAATACCTCTTGTCAAAGGGCATGCTTCACGGCGACTGCTTAACCGTTACTGGTAAGACGTTAGCTGAAAACTTGGCTGGCGAACCAGACTTGAAGCCTGGTCAAAAGATCATCGCGCCATTGGAGAACCCACGTCGGGCTGATGGCCCACTGATCATCTTGAAGGGGAACCTGTCGACTGAAGGGGCTGTCTGCAAGGTGTCTGGGTTGAAGGCGCGTCGTCATGAAGGTCCCGCGAAGGTCTTCAACAATGAAGAAGATGCTGTGGACGCCGTATTAGCTGACGAAGTTGTTCCTGGCGACGTTGTCGTTGTCCGGTTCGTTGGCCCTAAGGGTGGCCCTGGGATGCCAGAAATGCTGTCTCTGTCAGGTCTGTTAGTTGGGAAGGGCCAAGGTGAAAGCGTGGCCTTGCTGACTGATGGTCGGTTCTCTGGCGGGAGTCACGGATTCGTGGTTGGTCATATCGCCCCTGAAGCACAAGATGGTGGTAACATCGCCTTGCTGCAAGACGGTGACATTGTTGTGATTGACCAAGATACGCGTGAGTTGACCATGAAGGTTTCTGACGAAGAATTAGCTAAACGGCGGGCTAAGTTGGTCTTACCACCACTTTACTCACGTGGCGTTCTTGGTAAGTATGCGCACTTAGTTTCTAGCGCTGCTAAAGGGGCAACCACTGATTTTTGGAAAAAAGATGAACAATAAACTGATAGTATGACGCTACCAAGCCAGAGTAATCTGGTTTGGCTACATAATAGATAGGAAAGGTTAGATCAACATGCGTGATGACATTAAAACCAACGACCGAGCGGCAGCAATCGGTGATCAACTTGAGGCAGCCTTTGAAGCGGTTATGGAACCCGAACTCGGGGTCGATATTTATAACCTTGGTTTCATTTACGAAGTGTCGCTGGATGATAACGGTCATTGCAGTGTCACGATGACCTTTTCGGAAATGGGCTGTGCTTGTTTGGGGACGGCACCGGAAGAAATCAAAACCGAGTTAAAGAAAATTGATCAGATTAACGACGTCTCAGTCGATATTGTCTGGAAGCCACTATGGCAAATGACCAATATCAGTCGTGTCGGCCGGATTCAATTAGGAATCGCCGTTCGGTAGTTAATGGGAGTAGCACTGCTTAGAAAGCCGTTTTAGTGGCTTCTGGGCGGTGCTTTTTGTTTGCCTGAAGGAAATGGTAGTTGGGCAGAGAAGGTTGGTGGTCGCTTACGATCAAGTGGTGGACGCTGACGTTGCCAAACGATTCAAAATAGTGTAAAGTAGTACCTTGTGACCGACATAAGTGAACCCAGCACGTTCAAAGTTCTTGCAAAACTACTATAGTATTATGAAGTAATCGTTAACTGGTAACCTAATGAATGAGCGACCAATGCATAATGGCTGATTTAATGCAGTGACTATGCAAAAAGTACCCAAGCATTTAGATACTTACACAAATTACTGTGTAAGTGAGTGACCACGCGGATTCGGGATTGAAAAAAATTACCGAAAATCCTTGTCAAACGGGGATTTATTTTGTATCATAGATAGGTGCTGAATTTCCGGGGCATGCCCCTAGGAGCTTCGCATAGCAAAGCGTTGATGTGAAAGGTTGCGGCACACCCGGCCGCTTTGCCACGGGGTGTGACGGTAATTTTCACGGAGTTAGTCTTATTTTCAAAATAGACGTAAGGAGGGAATCCAATGGCAAAACAAAAAATTCGTATCCGTTTGAAGGCTTACGAACACCGTATCTTAGATCAATCTGCAGAAAAGATTGTTGAAACTGCAAAGCGTACAGGTGCTGAAATTTCAGGACCAATTCCATTACCAACGGAACGTACGATTTACACGGTGCTTCGTTCACCACATAAGTTTAAGAAGTCGCGTGAACAATTCGAAATGCGCACTCACAAACGGTTGATCGATATCGTTAACCCAACGCCAAAGACAGTTGACTCATTAATGAAGTTAGACTTGCCTTCAGGTGTGGATATCGAAATCAAGTTATAATTTAAAGGGTCAAATAAATAAAATTACATTATATCGGAGGTGTACTCATGACCACTAAAGGAATCTTAGGTAAAAAAGTCGGTATGACGCAAGTCTTCACTGAAAATGGCGAATTAATTCCAGTTACTGTTATCGAAACCACTCCTAACGTTGTGTTACAAGTTAAGACGGTTGCCAATGACGGTTACGATGCCATTCAATTAGGTTACGAAGACAAGCGCGATGTTTTAAGTAACAAACCCGAAAAAGGTCATGCAGCAAAAGCAAACACGACTCCTAAGCGCTTCATTCATGAAATCAGAGATGTTGAGCTAGGAGACTACAAGGTAGCAGACGAAGTCAAGGCAGACATTTTTGAAGCCGGTGAGTACGTTGATGTCACTGGTACTACAAAAGGTCATGGTTACCAAGGTAACATTCACAAGGACGGCCAAAGTCGTGGACCTGAAACCCACGGTTCTCGTTACCACCGTCGTCCAGGTTCATTAGGTGCCGTTATCAACCGGGTATTTAAGGGTAAGCTCTTACCAGGCCGGATGGGTAACAACACTCGGACGATCCAAAACTTGAAGATCGTACGTGCTGATGTTGAAAACAATGTTTTATTGGTTAGCGGGAACGTTCCTGGCGCCAACAAGTCATTCGTTGAAATCAAGAGTGCCGTTCGCGCACCTAAGAAATAAGAAAGGAGGAAACGTAAATGACTAGTGTTACTTTATTTAAGCAAGACGGTAGCCAAAATGGTGACGTTACTTTAAACGATGCCATTTCGCCGTTGAACCAAACGAAAACGTCGTATTTGACACTGTTTTGATGCAACGTGCTTCACTTCGTCAAGGTACTCATGCGGTTAAAAACCGTAGTGCAGTTCGTGGCGGTGGCAAGAAGCCTTGGCGTCAAAAGGGTACTGGCCGTGCACGTGCCGGTTCGACACGTTCACCAATCTGGGTTGGTGGTGGTACCGTATTCGGTCCTACACCACGCTCATACGCTTACCATCTTCCAAAGAAGGTTACGCGTTTAGCATTGAAGTCAGTGCTTTCACAAAAGGTCATTGACAATAGTTTAGTTGTTGTTGATGCATTCAGCTTTGATCAACCAAAGACGAAAGACTTTGCGGCATCATTAGCTAGCTTGAACGTTTCAACTAAAACTTTAGTGGTTCTTGAGGAAGATAACAAGAATGCAGAATTAGCCGCTCGTAACTTAGCTAACGTTAAGGTTATCGATGCTAAGGGGATCAACGTACTTGATGTCATTAACAGTGACAAGCTCGTCTTGACCCAAGCTGCTCTTTCTCAAATCGAGGAGGTGCTCGCATAATGGAAGCACGCGATATTATTTTACGCCCAGTCATTACTGAAGCATCTACCGCTTTACTTGATGACAAGCGTTACACGTTCGACGTAGACGTTCGTGCTACGAAGACCCAAGTTAAAAAAGCAATCGAAGAAATCTTTGACGTTACTGTTGTTAAAGTTAACATCATGAACGTTAAGGGTAAGCTGAAGCGTCAAGGCCGTTACGAAGGCTACACTAAGAAGCGTCGTAAGGCTATCGTGACCTTGTCAGCTGATTCAAAAGAAATCAAGTTATTCGGCGAAGAATAACAATTTATTAATATAGGAGGAAATCAACGTGGCGATTAAAGTATACAAACCAACCAGCAATGGTCGGCGTAATATGACTAGCATTGACTACAGCCAAGTTATCACGAAGTCAAAGCCAGAAAAGTCATTACTCGAATCACAGAGTCACACTGCCGGCCGTAACAACTACGGTCACAAAACGGTTCGTCACCGTGGCGGCGGTAACAAGACTCAATACCGGATCATCGACTTCAAGCGTACTAAAGATGATGTTACTGCAACGGTTAAGGCTATCGAATACGATCCAAACCGGACTGCTAACATTGCATTGTTAGTTTACTCTGACGGTGTGAAGACTTACATCTTAGCACCTAAGGGCCTTAAGGTTGGCGATAAAGTTCAATCTGGTCCAGATGCCGATATCAAAGTTGGTAACGCATTACCATTAAAGAACATTCCTGATGGGACAACGATTCATAACATCGAATTGAAGCCAGGTAAGGGTGGACAATTAGTTCGTTCTGCTGGTGCCTCAGCTCAATTGTTAGGTAAAGAAGGCAAATATGCCCTTGTTCGTTTAACTTCTGGTGAAGTTCGGATGATTCTTGCCGTTAACCGTGCCACTATCGGTACTGTTGGTAACGAAGAACACGGCTTGGTCAACGTTGGTAAAGCCGGTCGTAACCGTTGGGTTGGCAAGCGTCCACAATCTCGTGGGTCTGTTATGAACCCTAACGATCACCCTCATGGTGGTGGTGAAGGTAAAGCGCCTATCGGTCGTCCATCACCATTATCACCATGGGGTAAGAAGACTGCTGGTAAGAAGACTCGTTCTACCAAAGCACGTTCAAACAAGTTTATCGTTCGCCGTAAGGGTCGGAAGTAATCAACTTGTTGCTTAAGAAATCTCACTCATAAGGAGGGTAATCTAATGGGTCGTAGTTTAAAAAAGGGACCATTCGCTGATGAACATCTTTTGAAGAAGATCGATGCACAAAAGGATCAAGATAAGAAGACGGTTATCAAGACTTGGTCACGTCGTTCAACGATTTTCCCAAGTTTCATCGGCTTCACGATCGCTGTTTACGATGGTCGTAAGAACGTTCCAGTGTTCATTCAAGAAGACATGGTTGGTCACAAGTTAGGTGAATTTGTACCAACTCGTACTTTCCGTGGCCATTCTGGCGACGATAAGAAGACAGGAAAATAATAAGGAGGATTAGCTAATGGCTGAACAAGTGACATCAGCAAAGGCAACTGCGAAAACAGTTCGTATTGCCGCACGTAAGGTCCGCCTTGTCGTTGATCTTATCAGAGGTAAGAGCGTGGCCGAAGCGATTGCTATCTTGAAGTTCACCCCTCGTGGTGCTTCACCAATCGTTGAAAAAGTTTTACTTTCAGCAGTTGCAAACGCTGAAAACAATTTTGACTTAGATCGCAGTGATTTAGTTGTCAGCGAAGTCTTTGTCAACGAAGGACCAACCCTTAAGCGGTTCCGTCCTCGTGCCAAAGGTTCTGCTTCACCAATCAACAAGCGTACAAGTCACATCACAGTAGTCGTATCTGAAAAATAGGAGGGATAACGCGTGGGTCAAAAGATTAATCCAACCGGATTGCGTGTCGGCATTATTCGCGACTGGGAAGCAAAGTGGTATGCTGAAAAAGAATTTGCTGCTTACCTTGGCGAAGACCTCAAAATCCGCAAATATATCGAAAAGCGCCTTGCAGATGCCTCAGTCTCAACGGTAGAAATTGAACGTGCCGCTAACCGCGTCAACATTTCAATTCACACCGCTAAGCCTGGTATGGTTATTGGTAAAGGTGGGTCAGAAGTTGAAAATCTCCGTAAGGAATTGAACAACTTAACTGGCAAACGAGTACACATCAACATCATCGAAATCAAGAAACCTGATTTGGATGCAAAATTAGTTGGTGAAAACATTGCACGTCAACTTGAAGGCCGTGTTGCTTTCCGTCGTGCAATGCGTGGGGCAATGCAACGGACGATGCGTTCTGGCGCCAAGGGGATCAAAACCCAAGTTGCTGGTCGTTTAAACGGTGCAGATATGTCTCGTGTTGAAGCTTACTCAGATGGCACTGTGCCTTTGCATACTTTACGTGCAGACATTGATTACGCCTGGGTTGAAGCACACACAACTTACGGTTCATTAGGTGTTAAGACTTGGATCTACCGTGGCGAAATTTTGCCAACTAAGCCTAACGCTGACCAAAATAACAACAAAGGAGGGAAATAAACATGCTAGTACCAAAGCGAGTTAAGCACCGTCGTGAGCACCGCGGTAAGTTACGTGGCGCTGCTAAAGGTGGCAAGTCAGTTGCTTTCGGTGAATACGGTTTGCAAGCATTAGATTCAAGCTGGATCTCAAACCGTCAAATCGAAGCTGCTCGTATTGCCATGACGCGTTACATGAAGCGTGGTGGGAAAGTTTGGATTAAGATTTTCCCTCACAAGTCCTACACTGAAAAAGGTGTCGGCGTTCGTATGGGTAATGGTAAAGGGGCACCTGCAGGTTGGGTTGCACCCGTTAAACGTGAAAAGGTAATGTTTGAAGTCGGTGGCGTTTCTGAAGAAGTTGCACGTGAAGCTTTACGCTTAGCTGCCATGAAACTGCCAGTTCGCACGAAGATCATTACGCGCGAGGAAGTAGGTGGCGAATCAAATGAAGGCTAATGAAATTAAAGAATTAACCACTGCTGAAATGCTTGAAAAAGAAAAAGGCTACAAGGACGAATTATTCAACCTTCGTTTCCAATTAGCTACTGGTCAATTGGAAAACACTGCTCGTTTGAAGCAGGTTCGTAAGAATATTGCACGGATCAAAACTGTGCTTCGTCAACAAGAATTAAGCAAGTAGACTACGATAAGGAGGAATAATTAATGGCTGAAGAACGTAATGCTCGTAAGACATACCGTGGCCGTGTTGTTTCAGATAAGATGGACAAGACGATCACTGTTGCCGTTGAAACTTACAAGAATCATCCAGTATATGGTAAGCGGATCAAGTACACTAAAAAGTACAAAGCCCGTGACGAACAAAACGTTGCCAAGACTGGCGACATTGTTGAAATCATGGAAACTCGTCCATTATCTAAGACTGTTCGTTTCCGACTTCTTGAAGTTGTTGAAAAGGCAGTTATTATCTAGTTTCGACAATTTATCGTATTCTGCTTTACTTAAAAGTGAAAGGAGGACACTACGGTGATCCAACAAGAATCTCGTTTGAAAGTCGCTGACAATTCTGGTGCCCGGGAAATTTTAACTATTAAAGTTTTGGGTGGCTCAAAGCGCCGTTACGCAAGTATCGGGGACGTGATCGTTGCTACGGTTAAACAAGCAACACCAGGTGGCGTTGTCAAAAAGGGACAAGTTGTTAAAGCAGTTGTCGTTCGGACAACTTCTCGTGTACGTCGTGCCGATGGCTCATACATCAAGTTTGATGAAAATGCTGCGGTATTAATCCGTGATGATAAGAGTCCACAAGGCACTCGTATTTTCGGACCAGTTGCGCGTGAATTGCGTGACAATGATTACATGAAGATTGTTTCTTTAGCACCAGAAGTGCTTTAATCGTTTCGAAAATAAGGAGGTGCCAAACAGGATGTTCATTAAAACTGGTGATAAAGTTCGCGTGATCAGTGGTAAGGACAAGGGTAAAGAAGGAACTGTTAAAAAGACCCTTGCTGCCAAGGACCGTGTCATCGTCGAAGGCGTTAACATGATCAAGAAGCATCAAAAAGCTTCTCAAGCCAATCCTCAAGGCGGCATCATTGATACTGAAGCACCAATTCACGTATCTAATGTAATGCTACTTGATCCTTCAACTAACGAACCAACCCGTGTTGGTTTCCGTGTTGAAGACGGCAAAAAAGTTCGTTTCGCCAAGAAGTCCGGCGAAATCATTAAGTAATTAAGGAAGGAGGATTATCAAACTAATGGCTAATCGTTTACAAGAGAAGTACACTAATGAAATCGTTCCATCAATGATTGAAAAGTTTAACTACACTTCAATCATGCAAGCGCCAAAGCTTGACAAGATCGTGTTGAACATGGGTGTCGGTGACGCCACTGCCAACGCAAAGAACTTGGATGAAGCAGTTGAAGAACTTGGATTAATTGCTGGTCAAAAGCCGTTAATCACTAAGGCTAAGAAGTCAATCGCCGGTTTCCGTTTACGTGAAGGTAACGCAATCGGTGCCAAGGTTACATTACGTGGCCAACGTATGTATGAATTCTTAGACAAGTTAGTTAACGTTTCTTTACCACGTGTTCGTGACTTCCATGGTATCAGCTCCCGCGCCTTTGATGGTCGTGGTAACTATACGCTTGGTGTTCGTGAACAATTAATCTTCCCAGAAATCAACTACGATAACGTTAACCGTGTTCGTGGTCTTGACATTGTTATTGTAACAACTGCCAATACTGATGAAGAATCACGCGAGTTGTTAACTCAACTTGCATGCCATTTACTAAGTAAGGAGGGTATTATTGTGGCTAAAAAATCAATGATTGTTAAGAGTCAGCGTCCTGCTAAATACTCGACACAAGCTTATACGCGTTGCGAACGTTGTGGTCGTCCACATTCAGTTTATCGCAAATTCCACTTATGCCGACTTTGCTTACGGGATCTTGCCCACAAGGGTCAAATTCCTGGCATGAAGAAAGCTAGCTGGTAAAAAGTACACTATAAAGGAGGATAAACGTTAATGTCTATGACTGACCCAATTGCAGACTTCTTGACTCGGATCCGGAACGCCAACATGGTTTACCACGAATCATTAGAAGTGCCTGCATCAAAGATGAAGCGCGACATCGCCGAAATCTTGAAGCGTGAAGGTTCATTCGCGACGTTGAATATATCGAAGACAACAAGCAAGGCATCATCCGCGTATTTCTTAAGTACGGCCGTGACAAGCAACGTGTCATTTCTGGTTTGAAGCGTATTTCAAAGCCAGGGTTACGTACTTACGTTAAGTCAGATGCTGTTCCTAAGGTCCTTAACGGTTTAGGAATTGCCATCATCTCAACATCTGAAGGTGTTGTGACTGACAAAGAAGCCCGCGCAAAGAAAATCGGTGGCGAAGTACTCGCCTACGTTTGGTAAACTTTTAATAAGTAAGGAGGTGCCTACTCAATGAGTCGTATTGGATACAAGACAGTTACTATTCCAGCCGGTGTAGAAGTTAAGCGTGACGGCAATGACGTTACGGTTAAAGGTCCTAAGGGTGAAATCACTCGGACTTTCTCACCAATCATCACGATGAACGTTTCCGAAGGCGAAGTTAACTTCGATCGTTCAGACAACAACAACAAGACCCGTGCCTTACACGGAACTACTCGTGCCAACTTCAACAACATGGTTGAAGGGGTTACTAAGGGTTTCTCTAAGACCTTAAAGCTTGTCGGTGTTGGTTACCGTGCCCAATTAAAGGGCAAGTTGATCTTAAGTGTGGGTTACTCAAACCCAGTTGAAATGGAAGTTCCTTCAAACTTGAAGGTTGAAGTTCCTGACAACAACACGATCAAGATCGACGGAATCAGCAAGCAAGAAGTCGGTGACTTCGCTGCTGAAATCCGTGCCGTTCGTTCACCAGAACCTTACAAGGGTAAAGGTATTCGTTACGAAAACGAACACATCACCCTTAAAGAAGGTAAAACTGGTAAATAATGCTGCGTAAGCAGTTCACAATAAATTCAAAGAGGTGACTATTTTGATTTCGAAACCAGATAAGAACAAGACACGTCAAAAGCGCCATGGACGCGTTCGTAACAAGATTTCTGGTACTGCAGAGCGCCCACGCTTAAATGTTTTCCGTTCTAACAAAAACATCTACGCTCAAGTAATTGATGACGTAGCGGGTGTGACGCTGGTCAGTGCCTCGACATTAGATAGTGAAGTAGCAGCCGGTAACAAGACGGAACAAGCCCAAGCAGTTGGTAAGCTTGTTGCAGACCGTGCCGCTGCCAAGAAGATTTCCGAAGTTGTCTTTGATCGTGGCGGTTACTTATACCACGGCCGTGTGCAAGCATTGGCAGAAGCAGCTCGTGAAAACGGCTTACAATTCTAAAAAAGGAGGAATAACCACTAATGGCAAAGTTTATCGATCCTGAAAAGTTGGATCTTGAAGACAACGTTGTGTCAATCAACCGGATTACCAAAGTTGTAAAAGGTGGCCGTCGTCTCCGTTTTGCAGCCCTTGTCGTTGTCGGTGATCACAAAGGTCACGTTGGCTTCGGTACTGGTAAAGCTCAGGAAGTTCCTGAAGCAATCCGTAAGGCTGTTGAAGCCGCTCGCAAGAACTTGATTGAAGTGCCTATCGTTGGTACTACTATTCCACATCAAATCATCGGAGTTTACGATGGTGGCCGGATTCTTTTGAAGCCTGCCGCTGAAGGTTCCGGGGTTGCTGCTGGTGGCGCTGTTCGTGCCGTCATGGAACTTGCTGGCGTTGCCGATGTTACAAGTAAGCGTCTTGGCTCAGACACCCCAATCAACGCAATTCGTGCTACCTTCGAAGGCTTAAAGCAATTGAAGCGTGCTGAAGAAGTTGCTGATTTACGTGGCGTCTCAGTTCAACACTTGGCTGAATAGGAGGATCTCAACATGGCTGATTTAAAGGTTACTTTGACTCGCAGTGTCGCACATCGTCTTCCTAAGCAACGTAAGATCGTTCAAGCCCTTGGCTTGCGGAAGATCAGTAGCTCTGTTGTCCTTCCTGACAACGATGCTACTCGCGGTGCGCTTTTCCAAGTTGCACACTTGATCAAAGTTGAAGAAGTTAAATAATTAAAAAATAAGGAGGTGCCTTCATTCATGAAGTTGAACGAATTACAACCATCTGAAGGATCACGTTTTACACGTTCACGTAAAGGCCGTGGTCGTTCTGCTGGTAACGGTAAGACATCCGGTCGTGGTCAAAAGGGCCAAAAGGCTCGTAGCAAGACTCGTCTTGGTTTCGAAGGTGGACAAATGCCTTTGTACCGTCGGATTCCTAAACGCGGCTTTACTAACATTAGCCGTAAAGAATTCGCTATCGTTAACTTAACTACCTTAAACGATCGTTTCGAAGATGGTGCAGAAGTTACTCCTGTAGCATTAGTTGAAGCAGGCATCGTTAAAAACGAAAAAGACGGTATCAAGATTCTTGGTAACGGCGAAATCTCAAAGAAGCTTACGGTTAAAGCGCACAAGTTCTCTGCTAGTGCAACTGCCGCAATCGAAGCTGCAGGCGGTAAAACTGAGGTGATTTAATGCTCTCAACCATGAAAAACGCGTTTAAGGTTAAAGATATTCGAAATAAGATTTTCTTTACACTGATGGTTTTGGTAGTCTTCCGGATTGGCTCGTATATTACTGTTCCTGGGGTTAATGCGAAGGCTTTACAAAGCGTGGCGTCTTCTGGATTGGTCAGCATTTTAAACATGTTCAGTGGTGGCGGTTTGACAAACTACTCCATCTTCGCGATGGGGGTGTCACCGTACATCACCGCTCAAATTGTGATCCAACTTCTACAGATGGATATCGTACCGCGATATGTAGAATGGAGTAAACAAGGTGAAGTCGGTCGGAGAAAGTTAAATCAACATACGCGTTACTTAACGATTATCTTGCGTTCGTTCAATCAATTGGGATTACGGCTGGGTTTAACACCCTAAGTAGTCTTAATCTGGTGAATAACCCAGGCGTTAAGACTTACGCCATGATTGGTTTGATTTTGACTGGTGGTACAATGCTGACCACTTGGATGGGTGATATGATCACCGACCACGGTTTAGGTAACGGTGTCTCGATGATTATTTTCGCCGGGATTATTGCTAGAATGCCAACCGGGGCTCAACAGTTGTATCAAAATTATCTGACTGATGTTAACTGGCAGAACATACTGTTTGTCATCGGCATTGTGATCTTGGTCCTCATCATTGTGACGTTTGTGACCTGGGTCCAACAAGCTGATCGGAAGATTCCGATTCAGTATACCCGACGTGTATCAGGTGACCCTGATAGCAGTTATCTACCATTAAAGGTTAACGTTGCCGGCGTGATCCCAGTTATTTTTGCGAGTTCGTTTATTGCAACGCCTCAAACCATCTTGATGGCGTTCGCAAATAACCACTCTGAAGACACGTGGTATCAAGTGATGACTAACATCTTCAACATGCAATCAACTGGTGGCACGATTTTATACACGATTTTAATTATCCTGTTTACTTTCTTCTATGCGTTCGTTCAGGTTAACCCAGAGAAGTTATCCGAAAACTTACAAAAACAAGGAAGTTATATTCCAGGAGTTTGGCCCGGACATGAGACTCAAGTGTATGTTTCAAACTTACTCATGCGTTTGAGTACGGTTGGGGCACTGTTCTTAGGGTTCGTTGCGTTGATTCCATTAATCGCTCAAAACGTTTGGAATCTGGATGAATCAATTGGACTTGGTGGTACTAGTTTACTTATCGTTGTTGGTGTCGCAATTCAAACGATTCAACAGATCGACGGGTTAATGATGAAACGACAATATGTCGGCTTCATCCAAGATCCACGTCCAGCTGAATGAGACGAGTAATGGTGTGGTGACTTGTTCAGCACACCATCTTGTCATTTTGTAGCAGATTACTAGGAGGTAACATAATGTCAATGAATCTGATTTTAATGGGCTTACCTGGTGCAGGTAAGGGAACTCAAGCACAAAAAATTGTCGAAGACTTCGATATTCAGCATATCTCAACTGGTGACATTTTCCGTGAAGCCATGAAAAATGAAACTGAGATGGGTGTTGCTGCTAAGAAGTTCATCGACAAGGGTGAATTGGTTCCTGACGAAGTGACGAACGGGATCGTTCGCGAACGTTTGTCACAAGATGATGTGGCTAACGGCTACATGTTAGATGGTTATCCAAGAACAATTGACCAAGCGGAAGCACTTGATCAATTTGGGACTGAATTGGATCGGAACGTGGATGCCGTTATCAATATCCACGTTGAACCAGAAGTCTTAATTGAACGACTTTCGGGTCGGTTCATTTGTCGGACCTGCGGGGCAACGTATCACAAGATCTACAACCCAACAAAGGTTGAAGGCACTTGTGACGTTTGTGGTGGCCACGACTTTTACCAACGTGAAGATGACAAACCGGCAACGGTTAAGAATCGGTTGGATGTTAACATCAAGATGAACACCCCATTGGTTGATTTCTATCAATCAAAAGGCGTTCTTCATACAGTTGATGGTGACCGCGACATTGACGCAGTTTACCAAGACATCAAAGCGATTTTGAACAAGCTCGCGTAAAACACCTCTGAATCCCGGATTGACTTGCTTCTCAGATTATGGTGTGGTAAACTAACTCAGGTTAGCCTCAATAATTGGGCAAGTCCGGGCACTATTTAAAGATAGTTATCAATCAATCAAGGGGGTACTTTCGTGGCTAAGGACGTCATCGAAGTTGAAGGTAAAGTTACTGAAACGTTGCCTAACGCAATGTTTCGGGTCGAACTAGAAAACGGGCATGAGATTTTAGCGCACGTCTCTGGCAAGATTCGGATGCATTACATCCGAATTTTACCTGGGGACCGCGTTACGGTTGAAATGTCTCCGTACGATTTGACCAAAGGCCGGATCACTTACCGCTTCAAGTAAGTCGATTTTTTGGTTTGGATTAAGACAATAGGAGGTTTAGATTACAATGAAAGTAAGACCATCTGTTAAAAAAATGTGCGATCACTGTAAAGTAATCAAGCGTAAGGGTCGAGTAATGGTTATTTGCTCAGCTAACCCTAAGCACAAGCAACGTCAAGGTAAATAATTAAACTATAAACTAGGAGGTGCAACTTAATGGCTCGTATTGCTGGAGTTGACTTGCCACGTGACAAGCGAATCGTCATTGGCTTAACTTACATTTTCGGAATTGGTAACACTACTGCTCAAAAGATCATCGAAGAAACGGGTGTCTCACCAGACGTTCGCGTTCGTGACTTAACCCCTGATGATGAAGACAAGATCCGTGCAGCCGTCGACAACTACCAAGTTGAAGGTGACTTACGTCGTCAAGTAAGCATGAACATCAAGAATCTTCAAGAAATTGGTTCTTACCGTGGCATGCGTCACCGTCGTGGTTTGCCTGTTCGTGGCCAACACACGAAGAACAACGCCCGTACTCGTAAAGGTAAAGCCGTTGCGATTGCTGGTAAGAAGAAATAATCAATTAAAAGGAGGGTATGACATTTTATGGCAACTAGAAAAACTTCGCGCAAACGTCGCGTAAAAAAGAATATCGAGTCCGGTGTTGCTCATATTCACTCAACATTTAACAACACTTTGGTCATGATTACTGACATGCAAGGTAACGCTATTGCGTGGTCATCTGCTGGTTCACTTGGCTTTAAGGGTAGCCGGAAGTCAACACCATTTGCTGCACAAATGGCTGCTGAAGCCGCTGCTAAGGGTTCAATGGAACATGGTATGAAGACTGTGGAAGTTGCTGTCAAGGTCCTGGTTCTGGCCGTGAAGCCGCAATCCGTGCCTTACAAGCAACTGGTCTTGAAGTTACGGCTATCCGAGACGTAACGCCAGTGCCTCATAATGGTTCTCGTCCTCCAAAGCGCCGTCGTGTATAGTCAATCCCGCGGTTTAGTGGAGATACGAGACCTGAATAATGGGATTAATTTACATGGCTCAATGCGTTTTGAAAGGGGTAAAAGATAAGAATGATCGAATTCGAGAAGCCTAACATTCACAAAATTGAAGAAAGCGACGATTATGGCAAGTTTGTCGTTGAACCGCTCGAACGGGGTTACGGAACTACGTTGGGGAATTCTTTAAGACGAATTCTGCTTTCTTCGCTTCCTGGTGCTGCTGTCACTAGTATTCAAATTGATGGCGTGTTACACGAATTTTCAACTGTTGAAGGTGTCGTGGAAGACGTTACGCAGATTATTTTGAACACAAAGAAGATTTCGCTTAAGCTTGAAGGACCTGACGATGAAATCGAGTCAATGGAAATTGACGTTAAGGGCCCAGCTCAAGTCACTGCCGGTGATATCACCGCTGATAGCGACGTGACGGTATTGAACCCTGATCTTTACATTGCAACTGTCGCGGAAGGTGCAACTTTCCACATGCGTATGACTGCAAACAAGGGTCGTGGCTACGTTTCCGCAGACCGGAACAAAGCTAAGGAAGACATGCCAATCGGCGTTTTGCCTATTGATTCTATTTATACCCCAATCGAACGTGTTAACTATCAAGTTGAAAACACGCGAGTTGGCCAACGGGATGATTACGATAAGCTGACTTTGGATGTTTGGACCGATAGTTCAATTACGCCAAGTGAGTCAATCAGTCTCGCAGCCAAGATTTTAACGGAACACTTAGCAATGTTTGTTGATTTAACTGACGAAGCTAAGAATGCCGAAATCATGGTTGAAAAAGAAGAAACCCACAAGGAAAAGATGCTTGAAATGACCATCGAAGAACTCGACTTGTCAGTTCGGTCATACAACTGTCTGAAGCGTGCCGGAATCAACACTGTTCAAGAGTTGACCAATAAGACTGAAGCCGACATGATGAAGGTTCGTAACTTGGGCCGGAAGTCATTGGAAGAAGTTAAGGCTAAGCTTTCTGATCTTGGGTTATCACTTCGTAAAGAAGATTAATTAAACAAAGGAGGGTATCTACTCATGAGTTACCGTAAATTGCAACGAACAAGTTCACAACGTCGGGCATTATTGCGTGATTTGACTACTGAATTATTGATTCATGGTGAAATCAAGACCACTGAAGCCCGCGCCAAAGAAGTACGTTCTACTACTGACAAGATGATCAGCTTAGGTAAGCGCGGAGACTTGCACGCCCGTCGTCAAGCCGCTGCATTCCTTCGCGACGTTGTTGCAGATGTTAAGGAAGATGGCGATAACATCCAAATCTCAACTGCATTGCAAAAATTGTTTAGCGAAGTAGCACCTAAGTATGCAGATCGTAACGGTGGTTACACCCGGATCTACAAGACCATGCCTCGTCGTGGTGATGGCGCTCAAATGGTTATTTTACAACTTGTTGATTAATTTTAATCAGTAATCGTGACTACGTCTATTGCGTAGTTGCAATAGAATCACACCAAATTTTAGGTATAAAGCGTTATGATGATGAAGGTTTTCAAGTCTAGCTTGAATACGGAATTCTCCGTGCACCTTTAATTTGGTAGTGATTTTTTTGTGCCATAAATTACGGACCAGCTCGCTGGGTGGCTTCGCTTTGCGCGGCTGCTGAGTGAGCGGGTCCGTTTTTACATAGTTAGAAATTGGTCTTACTCTGCGATAGCAGGCGGACACTTAGCGGCGATTGTTCAGGACGAAAGGGTGCATTACCCCAGCAGAATTTGGTATAATGGCTCTTGAATTGAAAATAAACGGGGAATGACGACATGGCTTTAATCAAGGTGTCACACTTAAGTTACCAATATGCGAATAGTGAAACTAAAGCAGTGGACGACGTTAGCTTTGAAATTGAGGGCGGCGAATGGGTCGCCATTGTTGGCCATAACGGGAGTGGTAAGAGTACCATTGCCAAATTGTTAATCGGCTTGATGGCCGCTGATGAGGGTTCAGTTGAAGTCGATGGTCAAACCCTCAGTGAAGCCACCGTTTGGCAGATTCGAGAGACCATCGGCATGGTCTTTCAGAACCCAGATAACCAGTTTGTTGGCGCAACCGTGGCCGATGATGTGGCGTTTGGGATGGAAAACCGCCAAGTGGACCGGGACACGATGGTGCCACGAGTTGAATCGGCGCTCAAACAGGTTGGTATGTGGGACTTTAAAGACCGGGAACCGGCCAAGTTATCTGGTGGTCAGAAGCAACGGGTTGCACTTGCTGGCATTATTGCGGTCGCACCGAAGATTTTGATTTTAGATGAAGCAACTAGTATGCTGGATCCGCAAGGGCGGCGCGACATTTTACGCACCATCAAGGAACTTAAGGACCGACTGAATTTAACGGTGTTGTCGATTACCCACGATATTGATGAAGCGGCGAACGCTGATCGCATCATGGTAATCGATGACGGGCACTTCGTTGAAGAAGCGGATCCTGAAACGATTTTCAGTCACGGCCAACGGTTGATTGAAATGGGCCTTGATGTACCGTTTTCTGAGAAATTAAAACTTGCGTTAGCTGACCGGGGCGTTGCCGTTCCGAACAACTACCTCGATGAAGGGAGTCTAGTGGACTGGTTATGGACATCACATTCCAACACGTAAATTACTGGTATCAAGCTGGGACTCCCTTTGCGGTGCAGGCCCTAACTGATATTGATCTGACAATTGCTAGCGACACCTTTACGGCGGTGATTGGCCAGACTGGTAGTGGTAAGTCAACCATGATCCAGCATCTGGATGCCTTGTTGAAACCGACTGAAGGCACCGTGGCGATTGGGGATCGATTGATTGATCACACAACGAAAAATAAGCATTTAAAACCGGTTCGTAAAAAGGTGGGAATTGTGTTCCAGTTTCCCGAGAACCAGTTATTCGAAGAAACGGTCATCAAGGATATTGCCTTTGGCCCGCAGAATTTTGGTGTTAGTGAAACTGATGCCACCAAGTTAGCCCGTGAAAAGGCTGAACTGGTTGGCTTGGATGCGGCGTTACTGGAACGCTCACCGTTTGATTTGTCCGGTGGGCAAATGCGGCGGGTAGCGATTGCCGGGGTGTTGGCTTTAGAGCCGGAAGTGCTGGTGTTAGATGAACCTACGGCCGGCTTGGATCCGCGAGGGCGGCTTGAAATCATGAGTTTGTTGACCAAGTTACGGACCGAACAACACCTAACAATTGTGTTGATCACCCACCAAATGGATGACGTGGCGAACTACGCAGACCACGTGATCGTGATGGCACACGGGCAGGTTGTGAAGCAAGGGACGCCGCGAGCCATTTTCAGTGATCCTGAATGGTTGGCTAACTACCAACTGGAGATGCCATCGGCGACCCGTTTTGCGCAACGGCTGGTTGAGCGGGGATTCAGTTTTGATCCGCTACCGTTGACCGAGGCTGAGTTAGCCGACCAATTAATGGGGCAACTGCCAAAGGAGGCGACTCCTCATGGATAAATTCCTGTTTGGCCGCTATATTCCAGGCCATTCCTGGGTGCACCGGTTGGATCCGCGGGCGAAGTTAGTGCTCTGTTTTATGTACGTCTTAGTGGTGTTCTTTGCCAATAACCTGTGGACCTACTTATTGCTGACGGTGTTACTATTGGCTTCGGTTGCTGCAACGGCGATCTCACTCCGGATCTTTTTGCGGGGGTTACGGCCATTGCTGTGGCTACTGATCTTCACCGTGTTGATTCAAGTCTTCTTCGGTGCCGGTGGGCACGTTTACTGGTCATGGGGCATCTTATCGGTGACATGATGGGCTGATTAGTGCCGGGTTAATTCTGATGCGGTTTGTGCTGATCATCATGATCTCCACGTTGCTGACCTTTTCAACGGCGCCGTTGGACATTGCGGACGGTATCGAATCGCTGTTGTCACCGTTACGCAAGGTGCATTTTCCCGTAGCGACCTTAGCGTTGATGCTGTCGTTGGCGCTGCGGTTTGTGCCGACCTTGATGGATGAAGCTGAGAAAATCATGAATGCGCAACGGGCACGAGGCGTTGATTTTGGGACTGGTGGCTTGAAGCAACAGATCAAGACCATTGTGCCGATCCTCATTCCGCTGTTTGTGAACGCGTTTAACCGGGCCGTGGACATTTCCACTGCATGGAAGCGCGGGGCTATCAGGACGGTGAAAATCGGACCAAATACCGCCAATTGAAGTGGCAGCGGGCTGACACCATTAGTTTCTTGGTGTACGTTGTCAGTTTAGCCAGCGTTATCGGGTTGCGGTTCGTTGCCTAGCCGGGTTAATTTAAGTGAACAATGACGGGCGCGGCCGACGAGTTGTTGGGCCGTGCTTTTGTGAGTTAAGGAGAACGAAATTTGAGATATAAAGTAACGATTGCCTATGATGGCACGAACTTTGCGGGTTTTCAGCGCCAACCAAACCAACGGACGGTTGAAAGCGAGCTGACGAAGGTCGTGAATAAGATGGCTAAGCATCCGGAACCAGCGATTGAAGTTTACGGTTCTGGGCGGACGGATGCTGGGGTGCACGCGTTAGGTCAAGTGGTGCATTTTGACATGCCGTTTAACTTACCACCTGACAACATGCGCAAAGGCTTGAACAGCATGTTGCCGATGGACATGGAAGTGCTGGCGGTGGCACAGGTCGACGAAACCTTCCACGCCCGGTACAGTGTGTCGGGGAAGCGGTACTTGTACCGGATGGATCTTGGCGAATTCCGGAATCCGTTTAAGCGCAACTACACTGGGCACTGGAAGTTTCCGGTGGACGTGGATCGGATCAACGAAGCGGCCAAGGACCTGATTGGCGAACACGACTTTACGAGTTTTGTGGCATCGGGATCCGGCGCCCGGACGAATTTTCGGACGATCTATGAAGCCGGCTGTCACCTTGATGAAGCGAACAACGAGCTGGTATTTGAATTTTACGGTAACGGCTTCTTATACAATCAAGTTCGGATCATGGTAGGGGTGTTGGTTGAAATCGGTGCGGGTACGCGACCGGTGGATGGCATTCAACAGCTTTACAAATTGAATGACCGCCGATATGCGCGGCGAACGGTGCCGGCTAGCGGGTTGTATCTGAAACACGTTTACTACGAAGGCGACGATCCGGCACACCCGACTAAGTTGCCTAAGCACCAACGGTAGGCGAAATTAACGCAAATGCGGTTAAAGTTGAAGGAATGGCTTGACTTTGGGTTGGTAAATTTGTATTATGGAACATGGTATTGTTTACCCCACGAATAAGCCCCGGAAACTTGTTATTGGTTGTAAACAAACACTGAAATTGGAGGAAATTAATCGTGCGTACAACATATATGGCTAAACCAGGTGACGTGGATCGCAAGTGGTACGTCGTTGATGCTACTGATGTTCCTTTGGGACGTCTTGCATCAGCTGTCGCTAACATCTTACGTGGTAAGAACAAGCCTACGTTCACCCCAAATGTAGATACTGGTGATCACGTTATCGTGATCAACGCAAGTAAAGTTGCTTTAACGGGTAAGAAGGCTTCACGGAAGATCTATTACCACCATACGAACCACCCAGGCGGTTTAAAGCAACGCACTGCTGGTGATTTTCGTGAGAAGGATCCAGAAAAGTTAATTGAGACTTCTGTCAAGGGTATGCTTCCTCATACTTCATTAGGTCACAAGATCGGCTTGAAGCTTCACGTTTACGCTGGCGACCAACATGACAATGCTGCTCAAAAGCCTGAAGTTTTGGACATTACTAACCTAATTTAAGGAGGAAATTATATTGGCTCAAGTACAATATCGCGGCACTGGCCGTCGTAAAAACTCTGTTGCCCGTGTACGTTTAGTACCAGGTACTGGTAAGATCGTTATGAACGACAAAGCAATCGAAGAATACATTCCATTTGCTAACTTACGTGAAGTGGTTGTTCAACCATTTAACGTTACTGAAACGCTTGGTAACTATGACGTTTTAGCTAACGTCAACGGTGGTGGCTTCTCAGGCCAAGCCGGCGCAGTTCGTCACGGGATCGCCCGTGCATTGCTCGAAGTTGACCCAGATTTCCGCGGTCCTTTGAAGCGTGCCGGTCTTTTGACTCGTGATGCACGTATGAAAGAACGGAAGAAGCCAGGTCTTAAGAAAGCTCGTAAGGCTGGTCAATTCTCAAAGCGTTAAGATCTATTTCTTCTCGCCTTCAAAAAGCACTTTCCCGTTTGGGAGAGTGTTTTTTGTAGAGCGTGACAAAAAGCGGTTAAAGAGCGGAGCGTAAGGGGCGAAGTGCAGAAAGTCGTGGGTTTCCGACTTTGTGTGCTTCGCCCCTTACGTGCAGCGCTTTGCTTTTTGGCACGCGTTTCGGCACGGTAGCCTGAACGGGTATAAGCAGAAGGGCCATTAAGTCGTGGGTTTTCGACTTGATGGCCCTTGCCCCTTACGTGCAGCGCTTTGCTTTTTGGCACGCGTTTCAGCACGGTAGCCAAAACGGGTTCACAAATCGATCAAGTTCATTTACCCATACCACAACAGAACGTTACCTACTCCGCCAAACTAACCAACACCCTAGTTAACCAGTTTCTCCTGTTACACAGCAGGATGAAACTGGTTATTTTAGGATCAATAAACAATCAGTATAAAACTGGCAACACAACTTTCCCAAATAGCCTAGTCTGTCGAACAGTTTGTGTGATATGATTAAATTCAATTAAAATTTATCTAATTATTACATAATGAAGTATCGAATTAGGAGACCAACAAGTATGAAGCACACGGCAAAGGTGTTAATCGGCATTATCGGCCTAATCGTGATTAGCGTCGGTGTTTTTTTAGTGATGAAATTACTAAATGATTTAAGTGGCTATTCGGCGGATGATTATTTGTACCACTTTTTCTTCACGGGGGAGTGGCCGGCTAAGCATTTACGGGGAATCCATAACGGACTTGATCTCATTCAGTCGGTGCAAAACCATACCCGGTTATTCAATGGGCGGTTTGTGGCGCACACCGGGGTGATGACGATGATGCAATTTCCGAAGGCCGTCTTTAACGTAGCTAACGCACTGGTGTTTGTGGTGGTTGGCTGGTTAATGAACGTTCACGTATTCGGTAAACAGCGCATTAAGGTGGGCTTTTTAGCGCTTACGTTTGCGTTGATGTGGTTCGGCCTACCGGACTACGGTACGACCATCCTCTGGCTGTCAGGCGGCTTTAACTACCTGTGGATGGCCATGATTTACCTCCTGTTCCTCTTACCGTACCGGTTTAACTATCAGGCGCATCACCCGATGTTAATGGCAATCGGTATGAGTGTTTTGGGTTTTCTGGCGGGCGCCACGAATGAAAATACCGCACCGTTGACCCTCTTCATCGCATTTGCGTTCACCCTGTTTGACTGGCAGAAGTCGCAACTCGCGTGGAAGTGGTGTGGTGGGTTATTTGGCGCGCTTGGGTTTTACATTATGGTTAAATCCGGCTCACAACAAATTGCGGTGCGGGGTAAGCAGTTTGAAATCGGTAAGCTTCTGCAAAATGCCGGCCACTACTCTGGGTGGTTACTGGCACTGGCATTCGGGCTTCTAATTTACCTTTACTGGCAACACCATACTTACGGGCATCGCTTAGTCTGGCGACAACAGCGGACTTTTGTGGCCGCTTGGTTATATGGTGTGGGCGCGGTGCTGGGCATCGTGGCCCTCGTGGTGTCACCTCAGATTCTAAGCCGGGTATTTTTTGGGCCAAATCTCTATTTAATTATCGCAATTCTATTAGCATTAAAGGATCACGCCTTGTTACGGCAGGGGACTTGGTTAGTTCGGTTACTTCCCATTAGCGCCGCGCTTATTTTGGGCTTTCTGGCGATTCCCGGTTATCAAGCTGCGGTCCGGTCTAACTTGCAGTCGTACCGAACTTGGGCGACTGGGGATGCGATTTGTCGTGAGGATGCCAAACGAGGTATCGCACACGCCAAAGTCCCTGGCATGCAGCCCGTCTATACGGATCGTAATCAGTACGTGTCATCGACCTACGTCAGCAATGGCAACCCCAACAAACAGTGGTTTAACGTCTGGATGGCGCGCTATTACGGTGTCAAATCCGTCGCGGTCGATAACACCGTTGTGTTACGTGACGTTAAGTTGCCAACCCACACGTGGTAGTGGCGGCTATATCGCGAATTAGGGCGGTTTCACAACACAATCGTGCAGACAATCAGTGGGCATCAAGTTCACGCCGCTACGCAAATGCAGACGGCGACGTTGGTTTATGTCGATTCGAATGGCAAACAAGTCGGGACTGAGGCAATTTCCGGTAACGTTGGGACCAGTTTGATATTTCACACGCCTCGGTGAGTGGCTACAAAACAACCAGTCGACCAACGTCGTATACCTTTACGGCCGTTGCTAATCAAACGGTAACGATTCACGTGACTAAGGCGCCGACAATTGCGCGGGCAACCTTAGTGTATACCACGAAACGAGGCCTGGTTGTCGCTACTGAACCAATTAATGGTGCGGTCGGCCAGTCGATTGACTTAACCCATGCGAGCACGGTGGGGTATCAGACAGCTTCGACAGCACCAACGACTTACCGGTTCACCCAAGCAACTAACCAGCGCGTGACGATGCCGGTATCACCAACGGCACAGGGCATTACGGTGAGCTACTATTCGGGTAACAAACGCGTTTCACGCGCCTTTGAACTGGTCAAAACTGGGGAAACAATTCCAGTCAAGGCACCATTAGGTTATCGGTTGGTCAAACAAGCACAGCGGACCATGCCGGCGAAGGGCCTTGGTCAACTTCGAGTGGCGGTTACTCAGCAAACCGGCTGGGCACGGCTATCAGCCTCAAGCCTGTTTTGGAGTCTGGTTGTTGCGATTGGACTGATACTCTGGGATCAGATTGCGGGCTATCGGGAATTTAAAGCAAAGTCAAAGTCAAAATCTAAAGAAAGCGAGATGAAGTAACGTGTTAGAAACGCTCAAATTTTGGTTGCTCTTAGCAGCCATTGTGATGTTGGTGATTTCCGTGTTGATCATCGGTATTTACTTCTACCATTCCCGGCAACGCTCAAACAATTACTTAGGGAAAGAGGAGTTTGTGCTACGTTATTTTATTCAGCCAACGGTAGATGATTGCGGTAAGCTGACCGGCTATGAGTGTCTATTGCGTGAGCAGCAGCCAGATGGTTCTTGGCGTTTACCTCAACAGTTAGAGACGTTACCACTTCAACGAGTGATCTTTTTATTGGAATCTACTTTCAAAGTGCTGCCAGAAGAACCAATTCAACTTTCCATTAACTTGGACTACGACCAAATTATCAGCCGGAGTTTGACTACTTCGTTCGCTGGGCGATCAGTAAGATTTCGCCGATGCAGCTAGCAGTTGAACTGAGCTTAAAACCCGATCAACGGTACCCTTACCACACGACCTTTTTGCGGCACATTAAAACCGGGCAAAGCTACGGCATGCGGTTTGAAGTCGATAACCTCGGGGCAGAGTCAGCTAACATGCAGATGATCAACTGGATGGTGGGGGTCATTGATACGTTAAAATGCTCAATGCGCGCCTTCCGCAAAACGGATGCCAATCAGTGGTTGGACCTCAATTTGCAAAGCTGGCACCGGTTTGCCGAAGAACAGCACATGCAACTGGTATTGACCGGGATCGAAAACGAAGCTGACGAAGCGTTAGCCTCACAACTTAACATTGGGTTGCGACAAGGGTATCGTTTTGGTCGTCCCAGTGATCCCACCAAGCATAAGGAGGTTGGTCAAGATGGCAAAGTCGTCGAAAAATGAGCCGTCAGTACAACTTTATACGGATGCCTACTTCGAGTCCGGCCACTGGCTTCTCAAACTGTGGCAGACCTTTGTGGCCGTTTTAGCGTGGATCTGTGTGTTTGTTCCAATCATCATCACCGTTGTGAGCTTTTACGGGGTGATGACGGGAAAGCTGCGGCCGTTTTGGCACTATGCCGAAGGCGTTTTTGAGATTCGGTTTATCGGCGTAATTTTACTATTTCTAGCGGCCGTGGCCTTGATCTTTTCGGTGACCATGACGATTATCCAGGTGCGTAAGCGCGACCGGTTGGTGGAACAGTGGCCCACGTTTGACCCGATTGAACAGCGAGTTCGGGAAACGGAACTAGAAGTGTTTATGGATGACCGGTTTGGGCCAGCGTCTTTTCGAGAGGACGTCCGGAATTACCGCGTTAGTGCTGATAAAAATCTAGACACGGATGAATTTCAAAAACTATTTGAGGCCCAGCAGGAAAAGGAAGCGCAGAAAAAATGATCGATCACTTATTTGAAACAACGACGCTGGCCACTGTTATCAATGGTTTCTTATTGGTACTGTGCTTGTACCCAATCATTGGCTCATTTTTCTGGTTTTTTGGGTCACTCAGTTATCGTTGGTTACGGCCGAACGAGGAGGATAATGAGTGGGAACAGCTGCCGGTCAATAAGCAACCGTTGATTACCATCATGATTCCGGCGCATAACGAAGAAGTCATGATCGAAGCCACGATTCGTTACCTGTTTGACCACTTGAACTACACCAACTTTGAGGTGTTGTTGATGAACGATGGCTCAACGGATGAGACTGAAGCCATTGTCCAACGGTTGGAGGCGGAGTATCCACGACTACGGATGATCACGATCGAGAAAAATAAGGGGAAGGCCCACGCTTTTAACATCGGCATGTATTTTGCCAAAGGTGAGTACATTTTATCTAACGACGCGGATACGGTGCCGGAACCGGATGCGTTGATGAAATACATGAACTACTTTATCCACGACCGCGATATGAATACCAGTGCTGTTACAGCCAACATGGACGTTCAAAACCGCACTAAGCTCATTTGCAAGTCACAGACGGTTGAATTCTCCAGCATTGTCGGTGTCATCAAACGCTCTCAAGCGGCCGTGAATGATTCGATGTACGCCTATTCTGGCGCCAACACCATGTATCGGAAAAGCTTCTTGGTTTCGGTCGGCGGCTTTCGACAAAATCGGGCAACCGAGGACATTTCGATTGCTTGGGATCACCAAATGATTGGGGCGGTCCCCCGGTTTGCGCCCAACATTATCTTTCACATGAACGTACCGGAAACGATCCACGATTTGTATCATCAGCGGAAACGTTGGGCGCAGGGTGGCACTGAAGTTTGGTTAACCAACATTAAGAAGTTTTTGGCCCACCCGATTCGCCACCGTTACCAACTCTCCATGTTTGTGGATTCAACGCTGTCGATTATCTGGTCGTTCTTCTTCATTTTGACAACAGCGCTATTTATTGCCACTTGTGCCTACTTCCTTGTGACGGGAAATTATGAACGGTTATGGCACGCGATTGCGATGTCGTTTATTTTCGTCAGTTTTGAAATGTTCGCCGGGTCCTTACAGCTTTTAGCGGCCCTGATTCTTGATAACCGAGGGGCGAAGTTAAAGTACCTCGGTTTTGCGCCACTCTACATGCTGTTCTTTTGGATGGTCAACCCGATTACAATCTTTATGACCTTTATCCCAGCCTCAAAACGATTTGGGGGAAGGGGTCGGGAACTTGGGTCTCACCAAAACGGCAGGCCCTGATTGACGAAAAAAAGGCGCAACGGGCGGCAGAGGATGCGAAAAAGGCTAATTAACGTCATAACGACAATCGACCCTGAGAACTCGGTTTAACGAGCGCTCAGGGTCTTTTGAGTACAATGTTATCAATTGATTCAAAATATCTCAAAAATATCATTGTGTCTAAAATACATTATCGGTATACTTTTAATTAAAGGTAATCAACCCTTAAATCGTACAAGACTGAAAAGTGTCGTTATTGGAGATGGAACTTTGTTAAGTGGCGCAATTTTTGAATCATATATCACCACCCTTTTCTTAGGGGTGTTCTTGGCGGTCGGTATGACGTCACTTCTATACTGGGTGAACGATCGAACCGTGTCACCATTTATTGTGCGCCACCGCAAGGGCATCATTCGGTTGGCTGCACTAGTATATTTAGCGGTATTATATGAGATTCAAGCGATGCAGTATCGGTTAGATCCGCAGATGAGCGTGTTTGGCTGGCACTGGGCCTTTTTGAACTTGATGCTGGTAAGTTTATACGTCATCATCGTGGACATGGGAGATTGGTTCACGGCAACCTTACAGGGCATCTGTTGCGGTATCTATCTGTGGTTTTATGCGGATCCATTTAGTCCGGTCGTTATTGTGACGTTTGTGATCTGGTTGGCGGTGTTGACCGGATTGTATTTGACCCGCGAACGGTTAATGAACTCGCGGTTGGCAAGTTACGTTGGGATGCTGATTCTTGGGTTATCAGGGATTATCGGCATCTATGTGTCGCGTCCCCGGACGTTTGATGCTTGGTGGTGGGTTCGGGAGTTAACCAGCTTTGTGATTCTCGGCATTGCGGTGACCGAATATCGGCGAACCATCCAGCAAACGGATGCGAAAACGGCCGAACTCCAGAGTGTGGCGGCCTATCAACGGCTGGCGCATTCCGATGTGTTTACGGATGATCCACGCATGCTTACCCAGATGTTTACCAGTGCTCGCGCAAACCGGGAACCCTTAGCGGTGGTGACGCTGGATGTAGATCACTTCTCAGCGTTTAACCAACGTTACGGCTATCTGGCCGGCAACATTGCGCTGGTGGACGTGGCGGATGTGCTACAAGAAACGCTGACCCAGGGCAACGTGAACGCGCGGTTATTCCGGTCGGAAGGTGAAGAGTTCTCGATTGGTATCGCTGGCGAAACGGCTGAACAAGTTGCTGAAACCGTCAAAACCTGTTTGGAACGCATTCACCAAAAGCAGTTTGCGGTGGGTGGCGAACCCGTTGTGTTGACGGCTTCAGCCGGAATCGCCATGTTGGAACAAGCCGATGAAACGATCGATGATGTTTATAAACGCGCGGACGACCAGTTGCAACTTAGTAAAAAATACGGCCGTAACAAGGTCAGCGGGAGTGGCGTACCAGAAACCATCGCGGTGGCAGCGCCGAAACCGTTGGCATTTTTCGAACAAGAAATTATCGACGGTACGCCAGCCGGCAACACCAAGTGGGGCGCCGAGTTGCTGTTACGGGCGAAGAATCCTCGGAATCAACAGTGGGAGTTACCAGAACGGTTTGACATCAGCGTTGAACAACAGATTTCGTTCATTACTGAGGTGCTGATTCGAGACCGGGCCTTGAAGCGGATGACCATCAACCTCACGTTAGCCCAGTTCTCGAATTCAAATACCGCCAATTCACTGGCTGGGTTCACGACTGCCGCTTATGGACCGGAAACTCTGATCATTGAAATCACAACGGTGCCCGACCTGAGCACGATTCGACGGGTCACGGCATTGTACCGGTCGGCGGGCGTTAAAATCTACATTGATGATGTGGGTTCAGATAACAGTTATGAACTGGTTCGCAACATCTTGCCTTACATTGACGGGGTTAAGTTTGCGATTCAAAACCTGCGGCCAAAAGAAGCCGACGAACGAATTCAAGAACGTATTGCGTTTTGGGCTGAAATCGCCGAGAACGCGGGTATCGACTTCATCCTTGAAGGGGTCGAAACCAATGAAGATATGGCGTTTGCGCAGGGGCTTGGGGTTAGCCATTACCAAGGGTTCTACTTTGGTAAGCCTGTCTTGCCCGGGCGTGATGATGACTAGTTCAACTTAGTTAGCAAAATCAAAAATCGTGCACCCTTGATGAAAGGGGCACGATTTTTTAGTCCGGTTGTTGGTGGCTGTCGATTCCGGTAGGCGGATAGGCGAGTGCTATGGGGACCGGTCTGAGCCGAAAAGCGGTCTCAGCTTCCGCATGTAAGCCTCGCCAAACACAAATCTAATCAAAACGAGGCTGAGAAAAAAGGCCATATTGGTAAGCATCGAACTAATTTCTTAACTTGAAGTGAGTTGAAAATTTTACTTTATCTCAAGACTGTTATCTAGTCTAAACGTGCGCCAAAACTCAGGTCCCGGCCATATAAGAAAACCGGCCCGTAGATTCCAAAACCAGGAATCCACGGCCGGTTTTCTTATATTCTGGACCTAAACGAGTTTTTGCCCACTCTCTTTTATTAATCATAAGTCTTAACCTGATGCCGATAAAGCCCAAGGGTCACCACAACCAACACGATGACCAGCAGGTAAACCCCAACCGCAATCTTAAATAAGAACGGGTAAGAGGTCGCTTCGATGACGGCGCCACCAACCAGCGGCCCCAACGCCCGTCCAGCCGAGGCTGAGGCGTTGACCAGCCCCTGAGAGCGTCCTTTGACACTAAACGGACTCAGTTGGTTGACCATCACGGAAATCATTGGGAAGGCAGTGGCTTCACCTAACGTCAACAGCATCATTGCGACTACGAAGCTAACGTAGTGTTTTGCACCAGCGAGGACTAAGAAGGACAGCGCCAGCATGACCAGTCCGAATAAGACTTGGTTACGCGGATTATTGGTGAAACGTTGCAGGAAGTTCAGTACGATTTGAATCACGACGATGCCGCTGGCGTTGAGCGTCCACAAGAAACTGTATTTGATCAACGGTAAGCCCAGGTCGGTCATGTAGACGCTGACGTTGGAGGCCCATTGCTGGTACATCAACCAGACGATAACCAGAGAAGCGAAGAGGGTCAGCAAGATGATCCGGTTGGCGGCTGGGAGGTGCGTACTGTGTTTGTCGTGCTGAGCGTGCTCATGAGGTTGTGGCGTCCGGTTCAGTGGCCGGTAAGTCAGCGCCACGACGATCAGATAACCCACGAACAGTACGGCGGCGGTGACGAATAAGAGCGTGATACTGATATCGTATAGGTAGCCCACCAACGCTGTCCCCAGCACGATGCCAAGGTTTTGGAATAAATACAGCAGGTTGAACACCCGATTGCTGTTCATGTCGCGGATGCTGGTAGCACTGGCGTTGGTGAGCGCCACGTTCCAACCGGAACAAAATCCCAGCAGTGCTAGCCAGAACCCAAACAGCGGCCAACCGTGAGAGAAGGTGAGGGCAATCAACACAAGCAGCGAACCAGTGATCCCACCCAGCAGGAGCTTATACGGATTCCCCCGGTCGTACAGCACCCCACCCGCGTAACTGCCGATGATCCCGGTCAAGGAGTTCAACAGCAGCACGATACCAATGGTGGTGAGTGAGATATGAAGTTGATTGTGGAGGTAAACGCTGGTCAGCGGCCAAATGAAACTCATGCCGAGGTCGCTGATCAACGCGCCGGTGGCAAGCCAGCGCAGTTTAATGGATTGGGTGGTCATGACGTGAACTCCTTTCGAGAATAATGGCTAAGATGAATGCAACGATAAGCTATTCTAATTAGAAATTATGTCATATAATAAAGATGATAAAATGAAAATACAATGAGAATACGTGACTGGAGGCGCAAAAATGAAACCATTGATTGGCATGCCAACGGATGCGGACTGGACGCACCGGGGGTTCAAAGACTACATTGATGATCGAGTCGCACAGGGCATCGTGGCCGCAGGTGGGATCCCGGTGATGATCCCACCGCATGATGTTAACATGATCGACGATTACGTGGCGCGGTGTGATGGCTTTGCATTTTTAGGCGGTCCGGATATTGATCCAACGCTGTTTGGTGAGGAACCCGTTGCGAAGTTGGGCAATACCTCATTGCGAAAGGATCAGTTTGAGTTAGGCCTGTGTCGGGCGGCCTTTAAAGCGGGCAAGGCGATGTTTGGCATTTGTCGTGGGATTCAAATTATTGGGATTGCACTAGGTGGTCAGATGTATCAGGACTTCCCGAGTCAACACGAGGGCGCTTTTGTGAAGCACCAACAAGACGCGCCGGCGATGTACCCAACCCACCACGTGACAACGGTACCGGGGACGTTAACGGCAAAGTTGTTGGGTGAAAAGCCCTACGTCAACTCGTTTCACCACCAGACGCTAAAAACGGATGTCGGCCCCTTATTAAAGGTGACGGCCCAAGCAGCGGATGGGGCGGTTGAGGCCATTGAGTCCATCGATAACCAATTGGTGCTGGCTGTGCAGTGGCACCCGGAGTTTTTGTTTGAGACGATGCCGGAAGAAAGGGCGTTGTGGGGAAACTTTGTCGAGAGGGTGGAGCAAGGCGGTTAGAAGGTGGTGTATAAGGGCGGCCCAAGCGAAGCTACCGGTCTTTGGTAGGTTTGCTGGGGCCGCCCTTATATGCAACCTTCTGCCTTGCGGAACCCGTTTAGTCTCGAGGACAGGAAAGCACCATGGGTAGAAACTCTCAGTGAACGGTAACAACAAACGGATGGTTGACGCCCGTTCAGTCTTAAGAACAACAATCAAAAATGTACACTATTTTAACAAAGGATGCACCTCTCAAAAACCACAACAAAAAAGCCCCAGTCCGCTCCAAGACCAAGCTTCATCACCCAGCATCAACGCCAGTATTCACTTAATGCAACTAAGCCTTATGATTCCCGCGCGCTTCTCGAATGGCGGTCAACCGGGCATCAATCAGGCCACGGATCTCCGTGAGGTCCTGAAAAAGGTTGGTATTCATCGGTTTCGTTATCGACTTCCATGCGCGTCAGCAGTTTGGCTGCCGCGACAACGTTACGGTAATAGGTTTCTTGGGTTTTCAATCAGCTCACGCTCCTTAACTAATCAGCTGGTCATCTACTCCCACAATTGTACTATAAATTGGTATATAAATGTGGCATATTTTAAAATTAGTTGAGGCCCTTGATTAAGCGCGGTTACTCGAAATCGAGAAAAAAACTCGCTAAAGTGAACCGGAAATGGGTATAATGGAACATAACTAGTTTCACATTGGAGGTAATTTCTGTGAGTTTAGAAACATTTCCCGGTGATTTGGCGCAGTGCTTCTCCATCATCCACCGTGCATTTCAACGAGACACCCAACCACTCTATAAAGCAATCCACTTAAACGTGACGAATGCGTACATATTATTGTTATTAGAAAAGCAGGGGGAGAGTAGCCAAAATGCCTTGGCGCGGACGCTTGTGATCAACAAGGGTCAGATCACCCGTGAAATCAAGCGGCTGAGCGAACTGGGCTACATTTCCCAAACCCAGTCGGTCGACAATAAAACCACCAACGTGATTCGTATTACCGCGGCTGGTTTAGAGGTCGTACCAAGTATCGTGAAGATTCGGAATGATTGGTGGCAAGAACGCCTCGATCATAATCAGGTCACGGTCGATGCCCCGTTTGCGGAAACCTGCAGACCATCATGGCGGACTTGATTGAAAGTAACCGGACTAAAATCTAGAGGTTTTAAAAAGCGCTATCCACGTGCGATTCTCAAGGGAGAATTGGCCGAGGATGGCGCTTTTGGATTAAAGACTTTCAATCATGGTTTTCGTATCGTTGATTTGTTCAAAATGCCGCAGCGCATCTTGATAGTGGTGCTGGGACTTCGCCAAAATTGCATCAACGATCACCGTTGTGGGAAAGCCCAAGCGGGTAGCATCGCGAACGGTTTTGCAGACGCCGTTTTCGGCAGCGATTCCGGTGACGACGAGGTGTTTGACACCAGCGGCCCGCAAGGCATCGACCAGTGCGGGTTGCGAAAAGGCGCTGGGTAAATGCTTTTCAAGGCGGTGCACCTGAAGCTGAGCGTTATCAAACAGTGAGCGACTCAGCGTTTGGTCAAAAAGGTGGGGAAATGCTTTGGGCCGCATCGTCACGATGAAAATCGGTAAGTGATGGGCGGTGAACGCGTCGATCAACAGTTGGTTATTTGCCAAAAGGGTCGTAAAGTCAACCGGTGCGGGTTGTTTGTAGACGTGTTCGGCAAGGTAGCGTGTGCCAGCCTGCATGTCAATGACAACCAGACCAAGGTGCCGAGCCGTTTTGAGTGGATTATTGGTTAAACTCACGTCAGTACGCCTTCCTTTCAATGGTGATTAACCATAGCTTACATGGTTTTGGCGGGAATGTCAGTAGTGGGGTGGGGAGTGTAAGGGAAATTTAAAGAGCAGAGAACGGAGCAAGGCGGTTAGAAGGTGGAGTATAAGGGCGCAAGTAAGACTGCTGGGTTTTGGCAGTCTT
>NZ_BBAD01000010.1 GCF_001311075.1 Secundilactobacillus similis DSM 23365 = JCM 2765 | reverse complement strand
ATTTTTACTGGATTATTTCTTTCCAATACGATAATGATAACAGTTCTAATAGACACATTCTGTCTCCATAAAAAAATACCAGTTTTTAACTCACTCATTAATACACCATCTTCTGAACGAATTCAACCATTACTAAAATCTGTTAGCTAAACTATGCGATATTATTACAAAAAAGACGTTGGTTATTATCCACCAACGTCATGAAAACTATTACCCTCATCTGAAATAATCTTCTAGAAGACAAGTGTTATCCTCAATATTCTCTTTAAATTACAAGTTTACGATTCTAAGTAATATTCATTCATGTGTCACTAAAGCTGACGTGTTTAAGAATTATTAGCCAACCTACAAAAGGATCGTATATTCATTTTCACAAAATTTATACGATTTCATTAGACTGTATTAAGCCTATTTCGAAGCGTAAAGCAAACTTTCAAAACCCGAGATAAGACTTTTCGTCTATTTCAATAGAAATTAAGCTCAGATAACTCCGTTAAACAATGCTAACATCTGTTGTCTCTGACTTTCTAATAAGTTTCTGTCATTAATCTCTCTCGAATTGTCTTCTGAAACTTTCGACTAAATTTAATTAACGCCTCATCTTGTCCTGACTCGCGATAAATTGTCATCACTAATTCAATACTTTTACTAATATATCGGTAGTTACGACTCCCGGCTGGTGCTGATAAACGTATCATTAATGATTTGTATGCATTTTCATATGCTTTTTCGTAATTAGCACACTTCTCATAAAACTGTCCCAGCGCATAGCAAGACCACGCAATTTGTGGATGGTATTCTCCATATAAATCACTTCTTAATTTAAACGCTCGTTTTAAGTAATTTTCTGCTTGCTCTTCTTTATCCGGCACATGCATATAATCTAATCCCAACATATTTAGGGAAGCCGCCACATCTTCCTCTTTCTCACGAGGTTCATCTGTTCGTAATTGTAAAGCTTTCTGATGATTTCGTATAGCTAATTCAAAGTTACCCAGTTTCTGATACACTGTTCCAATGTTATGATACGAAAACGCTAAGTCCTTCTTCCCATTACCTATTTTTTCACGAATTATCCGTCCCTTTTCGTAGTCCACAAGTGCTTTATCCAGTTCTCCTTGATTCAAATATGCTACACCGCGTTCATTATAAATCTCGGCAGTGACTAAATTATTTGGCTCATTTTTCATTAATTCAATGGCTTCTTGGAACTTGTCCAAGGCATGTTGATATCTTCCTTGTTTTCGATATAGAATACCCAGTTGACATTTAAAACTAGCTAATTGTGGTTCTGGAATATTTTTAAAACTTTTAATAATTTGTTGATAATGAGCAATGGCCTCTTGATACTTACCAAGTTCCTTTTCCGAATGCGCCAATTTGCTCAAAATTCTAAATTGCATTTCCCCCATTTCTGATTCACCAGTTCTTTGTAAAATCAGTTTATATAAAGAATCCATCTCATAATACGTAGAATTATCATCCATATCCTCTGCTATTTGTACAAACCGTTTGATTTCCTGAACACTAGTCGCATCCCTAACTAACAGTGAAGCGGCATTTGAAATCATTTGGCTGAAAATATGAGCTTGTGAGATAGCAACATTGGGTTCTTCCAATTGATGCTCTATCTCCGTCAAAAAGTCATCAACATTTTCTAAATTTATAAATCGTTCGTGTTGCTGTGCATCAATAACTACATCTCTAATAATAGGGTGTGGTCGTAATAGATCCGTTTTACCGCTATATTCAATCCAATTTAATCCAATCAATTCACCGATACGCTCTTTGAGAGTAATATCTTGTTGATTCCACTTTAAAAACTTACGCAAAGGTACTCCCTGCTCAGGAAGACATACCAACAAAGCCAATGCGCGTTTCAGTCCTATATTTAAAGCTGCCATATTGAAAATATTTTTAATAATTGAAAAAATTGTACCTTGTTGCGTATTAGTTGCAGCTGTCGCCACTTTCACTTTAGCATTTTGATCATTAAATTCTTGAATTCCTTCACCAATTGTTGTAATAACTGCATCCGGGGTCGTATCATTCGCAGCCATATATTTTGCAATTAAAATAATTGTTAAGGTATGCCCATTAATTGTTTTCAAAATTTGTTTAATTTTTTGTTGATCTTCCGGAGCATCATAGTAAGGTACTTGGCATTCTTCACTAAATAATTGTAACTGTTTTTTTTCAGAAAGCGGTAAAATAGGAAATTCTAAAGTTTTTATATCTTCATCATGTGCTCGCGTTAAAAAGACAAAGCGACATCGACCACTAGTTATTTCATCAAAAGTTTCTCGATCTTCACCCGAATATGGTGACGTAACCATATTATCAATTACTATTAATGTGTCGTTTGTTTGATTTTTGATGAATCTAAAAATTTGTTCTTCTCTTTTTTCATCTGTGATTTTAGGAGAAATTCCAGATAAATCGATGCCTTGAACAATCGTTTGTTTAAGACTATTTTGATACGTAATAAATTGAACGCTTTTAAATCGATTTGTGTCTTGAATCTGAGATACATAATTTAAAATCAACGCTGTTTTACCAATTCCACCCAGACCTGTTAACACAACAACTCGATTGTTTGCTAATCGCTCATCCAACTCTTTTAGCTCATTTGAACGTCCAATTAGAGCCGACCTATTGACTGGCACTTTAAAAGAATCGGTAAAATGAACCTTTTTATCACTATTTACTCGCGACGCCCTCTCATTCGCCCTTTCTGGTTCTCTTGCCAATTGGCAAAGATATTTAATTGTTTTTACAAATATTTCCTTAGTTACTTCTTTAGACGAAGTAGCACGCATCGGTAGTTCAATATGATATTTCAATTCAATTTGTTTTTGAAAAATTAAATATCGTTCTCGATAATTGATTTTTGAAGAATTACTAAACCTATCAAACAGTTTTACCGCATAATTTTTATCAATTCTATCCGTATTAAATCCCTTGCTTCCAGATTTAATTTTTGAGATTCGGCTCTGATTATACGTACCATTCCCCTCATCAAAGGCATCTGCAACATTTGCCTGTGTTAACTTTAAACCATCCTTTAATAGTAAATTCATGAAATCAGCTTGATAGAATCTAGTCATACTTTCACCCTCATTTAAAAATAATTTATTTTTTTATTATTCTATTTAATTATTTTGGCGGACTATTCCCCTACATTTCAACAAATATTCACAAATATTCACAATTACTTACGTACAACTTCACACACTTATTTAGGTTTATTATGAGTTCATAAAGTTGATACGAAAGGAATGAACGATATGTTACTTCAACAATCTATTTCATTACCAGATCTGGTAGTCACAGGAGAAAAAATTGCTCCCGATATAATTAGAACTATTCGAGTTTTCAGAGACGATACTCTTAAATTTAATTCTGCACTAATAATAAACACGGCTTCCTATAACATTGAAATTAATCAACGTAGTCTTCGTCATATTAACGCTAATCACAATATTTCTTCAGATTGTTTATTGACTGTACTTACTTCGCCAGACTACATCGTTAGTTGTAAGGATCATAATGGATATACAGCAACTGCATTTGTCAAATTTTACAACCATCACTACTTCGTTGCCATCACACGTAAAGGTTTTTTGGTCACAGCCTATCTTTTACCTACTTATAAGTTTTCTAGTTGGTTAAGCCATACAGAAATTATAGCACTACAAAGTGCATCAGGAAAACGCTATCAAACACGAGTCGCCGGGCTTGCTAGTTTTAAAATAAGCATTACTATGCGTATTGCTATGCGTATTCTTAATCTATTTACCAAAATTTTCATTCATAAATCCTAATATACAATAACTATTGGAATCGAGGCTGCTCATGTCGCCACCATTAATCCATCCGTTTACGTATTATTATTAAAAATTGAAAGAAGCTTTTACATGATTACCATCATGCTATCGCTGTTATTTCTTCTGACGTTTTTACCGTTGCCTCAGCCGCCGCGCTTGCTGCCATCACCGCTCCAATTGACATTGCTGCCGTCCGCGCCTTCTCTAATAACTAATCTTAATTTGTCTTGTTACTACTACTCACTTGAAAGAAGGTTTTTCTATGTTCACCATTGGTACCATTATCACTACCGCCGTTGTCTCTTCTGACGTTTTTACCGTTGCCTCAGCCGCCGCGCTTGCTGCCATCACCGCTCCAATTGACATTGCTGCCGTCCGCGCCTTCTCAGATAACTAATCTTAATTTGTCTCGTTACTATTACTCACTTGAAAGAAGGGGTTTCTATGTTCATCTTTCGTTTCCGAATTTTTAATCCCATTGCTAACGCCATCATCAACATTATTATCCGCCACGATCACTTTTAATATCATTTGACAAAAATTATCATAATTGCACCACAAAAACGCTCTCAATCTCGAGGGCGTTTTCAATTTCAATCATTTCTGATTTCAACATCGTAACTATCAGTAGCTCAACCAAGCCACATTACCGCAACTTAATATCCCCACCATCAACCATTAACGTCTGCCCAGTCATATAACCACTAGCGCTACTTGCCAAGAACAAGGCCACCGCGCCAATGTCAGTTTCAGGATCACCTAACCGATGCAATGGGATACTGTTAACCAGTTGGGTGTACTGCTCCGGTGCAGCTTCACGCCACTGCTTCACCCCTTCAGTTTCAGCAATTGGCGAGATGATGTTCACGCGAATGCCATCTGCGGCCCATTCATTTGCGACAACGCGTGACAGGCCGCGAATCGCTTCCTTAGCTGCAGCGTAGGCCGCCTGAGTTGGCTGACCGTTGATGCCTGCGCCAGAAGCGAAGTTGATCACACAACCCGTCGTTGCTTTCAAGTAAGGGTACGCCGCTTGCATCAAATGCCAAGTGGGGTAGAAACCGGTGTTGAACGACAGCGCCAAATCGTCATCCGTCAAGCTAGTGAACGGTTTTTGCTTCGATGCATGCGCGTTATTAATCAAAACATCGAGTTGGCCAAATGTCTCGACCGCCGTCTTCACGATTGCTTGGTCCGTTGCTACTGACGCAATGTCGGCCTTCAAGGTTTTGATTGTTCCTAACGGTGCCAATTTTTCGGCAGCAGTTGCCAACGCCTCGTCATTAATGTCGACAATCAAAACCTTAGCGCCCGCCTTAACGAACGCGGTGGCCATGCCGAAGCCAATCCCGCCTGCACCGCCTGTGATAATGACGCTTTTATCCTGAACATCCCATTGAACTGTCATCATGTAAGCCTCCAGTTGAATATCAATTTTGTGCATAGAGCACCATACCATAACTACATGATAATGCAAGCGTTTTCATAAAATTTCGTTATGTTTAGCAAAAAAGAGTCGCACACCGTTATCGTGTACGACCCCTCTTGCTTAACGTTCATTAACCCTTATTCAGCATTCTCCTCTCCCAATAACTTACTGTACAAATAACACGTCAGCGGAATCACCTTCCCCGATGCCGACAATTCAATCTGCTTTTCACCAACCCGTTCGAACCCACGATGATCATAAAATTGATAACTACAGCTAGAATCTGAATAAAGATAAATCAGTTTCCACTGCTCATCTCGCCGGAGTTGGGCAACTAACTTGGTCCCAATGCCCTGCCCGTTCACTTTCGGATCAACGGCCAAAAAGAGGATCTCGCCATCCGGTTCGTTGGTTTGCCGGTATTTCTGAAGCATCTCGTTGTTCGCTTGATCGTACGGTGCCGTCATCGCACCATACAGGCCATACACGCACCAGTCCGTTATTCGATTGGCCAAAACTCGGCGTTTAGACGGCAACACTGGCGCTTCACCCACCATTTTCGCTAACAAGGCTCCCACAAACTGCCCGTCTAAATAGGCACCGTAAGCTCGAGTCGCCTGAGTGATTTCAGTGTTCCAAAAATACCGACTGTACATAGCCAATTCCAACCGATTACGCGTATACCGCCCTAGGTGCATCCCAGTAATTGCAAATTGCCGCTAATGCGAAATCCTGCTGGCGCAGTGGCCTGAGTTCAACGTTCATTACTATTCTCCTAGCTATCTAGTTAATAAGTTTCTGTTGCCATTTTTTCGAATAATAGTAGTTCTTAAGTCGATAATGCGGTGCCGCCTGTTGCTTCGTCAAGAACGGTTTTACGGCTTGATCAACCGCTAACCAGCCTCGCCAACCAAGATGAATCGTATCCTGCATGAAGTAGTTCACGTTCCCTTTTTCGGATAGATCCAGCACATTCGTGAATCCCTGTGCCGTTAACTGCTGCTTGATTTTATGATTCGTTGACCGCAACATCTTCAACGATAAGCCGGTGTATTTCGCCCACTTATCATTCACCGGTGGCAAGACAAACAGTACGTTGGTGTTGCTTTGCTTAAACTGGTTCAGCAACAACTCAAAGTCACCGTACTCCGGTGAGCGCCGGTAGTCGAAGTGGCGCTGTTGGTTCTTCAGCCGTTTGACCCGACCATGACTCAACTTCTGCTGATAAAGGTGATTGTCGATTTGGAACCGGTTGGACGTTGTGTGCTTGCGACCAGCGTCACCCGCCAACTGGTTTAACTTAGCAACTGAATATTGGGCCGGCAACTGCCGCTCGCTCTTTTTCAATCGTGCCCGCTTATCCTTGATACCCAGCTTGGCAAATAACCGATCCTCACTCTGAAGCAACCGTAACCGAACGTGTAAGTAACCGCGTTGAACGGCCGTCAGACGCCGACCATGCGCAATTCGCCAAACGGCTTGGTGCATCACGCTCGACTTGTGCACCGTGTGCATCTGCAGCAAGCGTTTCGCTGCGTACCGATCCGTTGCCGTATTGCGGGCCTTCAACAGCCATTGCGCCGTTGCCAATGGTGAGTAGTACATCGCAAAGGCCGCCTTAACTTGCCCCACCTTCGTAAACCACTGTGGCGACAAAATTACCACGGCTTTACGATTCTTCAGTTGTGCTGTCATATCCTGCATTGCGAAGTAGTGGGTCAGCGATTGCGTCCCCGCTCGTCCAAGCAAGAATGGCCGGTAGTCCCGGTGGTATTTAGCCGCTAAAACACTTGGGTGCATCATGTCTAGCCGGGCCAACTCTGAGGAACCGAAGAACGGGACGTAGCCATTGTTCAAAGCTTGGGTCTTCATGGCCTGACCCTTTAACACGTTGTTGGACATCGAAAGCGATGCCTTTTCTAATTCACCCTGCTTGTACGTTGGCGTACGGTGCGGCACGACCAGCAACAGCACCGTCACCACAGCCGCAATCAACACCGGGCCAATCGCGTACCAGAGTGCGTGCCGTTTTTTCATTACAACGTGCCCACCTTTGCGATAATTTTAGCCGGCGTTTCCCATTCAGTTCGGTCAAACTCTGAAATCGGAATCGACACGTGGCACTGTTCTTCTAGCTCCATTACCAATTGAACGGTTGCCATCGAGTCCAATAACCCCGCGTCAAACAGGTTGACGTTGAGTTGATCGTGTAAGTCCGTACCAGTTAAGTCCGTTAAAATGTTAAGAATCGTTTGTGATTGTTCCATGGGTAATGTCCTCCATTAGTGAAACCATAGTGTATTTAAAAATCCTGAGAAAATTAAGAAGCTAAAGCAAACTGTGTTAAATGTAATGAAAATACCGACGCCCTCAGTCACCGCGCTATGGGTGATCAGTTGCGGGTGCGCCTTTTTGTACCGCAACCAGTAGTCGTTCAGGATGATTGCCGTCGCGTGAAACAGGCCGTAAACGATGTAGTACCAGGTCACACCATGCCAAAAGCCCATGATTAAGAAGTTGGCAAGGTACGCGACTTGTGAGACCCGAATCCGGTTCTTAATGAGTCGTTTCTTCATTAAGAAGAACGTTAGTCGCATGAAGATGAAGTCCCGGAACCAGAATGACAGCGACATGTGCCACCGATTCCAGAATTCCTTGATGTTGTGGGCTGCGAATGGCGCTCGGAAGTTGTCCGGTGTCTTAATCCCCAGCAGATAACTAACCCCGATGGCAATCGCACTGTACCCCGCAAAGTCGAAGAACAGATACATACTGTAGACGTACATGTAAGCAATCAGGTGCCACGACAGCCCGGTGCCGTAAAATGCATGTCGGCTCACCAACGCCGCATGGGCGATTCGTGGCAGCCACAACGTGCCAAACAAGTAGCCCAAGATAAACTTATAAACTAACCCTTTGAACAGCAGTTGAATTCCGTGATCGACCAATGATAAATAGGTCGCCCGATCCAGCACCCGCTGTTCATCCGCTTGAAACCGCCGAAACCGGTCGATTGGCCCCGATGACACGGTTGGGAAAAACAGTAAGAAGCGTAGAAACGCCACTATCCCAACCTCAGTCAACGTACCGTCTCGCAGTTCCATCAACACCTGCACCGTCTTAAACGTCAAGTAGCTGATACCCAGAAAGCCCAGCAACGATAACCGGTGCGATGCCAGAACTGGCGCAACTTTAACTGCCACCAGCGGTAAGATGCTCAGTACCACAACGACCACAAAAACGCCGGTCCGATTGCCTTTGCGCCGATAACGCTGGTAGCCCATGATCAACAACAATTGAAAAATCACGTACCCCAACAACGCCACACCCTGGTGCCACTTAACGCCGCCAAAGGTCAGTACTAAAAACGCCACTGTCCACAGCGCTTCGTAAGTCCGAAGTCGTTTGCCAAAATACAGCCCAATCATCGCCGGTAGCAACGTCCCCAGCAACAGGATAAAATACGCCGGATCCGCGTACGGCTGCAGATTAATCATGTTGGTTAACCTCGGTGATCAACGCCTTCACGTCTACCTTGCCGTTGGCGCTTAGTGGTAAGCGTTGGTAGAACTTGAACCGTTGTGGCACCATGTAGGGCATGATCAACTTTTCCAATGCCTGTTTGAGTTTGCCGCTATCAGCTAATTGGTCATCAGTGGGTTGCTTTAATACCACGGCGCCAATCAGCTGTTGAACTTTGCCTTGCTGGTCGTATTTGGGTACCGCCACGCCCTGAGTCACAAACGAGAGCTGGTTGAGGTAGTGGTTGATTTCCTCCAGCTCAATACGGTAGCCGTTGAGTTTGATTTGAAAGTCCGTCCGGCCACTGTAAAACAGCAAGTCGTGGTCAAAGTAACCTAAATCGCCACTCCGGTAAGCCTGTGTTTCATGTTGCCTGAAGAAGGCCGCCGCGGTTTTATCAGGGTTGTTCAAATATCCCTTGGACACGTTGGCGCCACTGATGATCAACTCTCCCTGCCGTGCGTGGTTCGACTTCACCATGATCCGCGACCCCGGTTTAACATAGCCAATCGGCAACCGGGAATAGTGATCCAAAACCGACTGAGTGATTTCAACGCTGGTCACCGCCACCGTGGCTTCCGTTGGGCCATACGTGTTGAAAATTTGAGCGTTCGGGAACCGCTGTTTCAACCGTTGCGCTGTGTCGTGGGTCAGCTCCTCACCGCAGAACAGGAACCGTTCCAATTGCGAGTAGATCGCTGGTTTGAACTGTGGATCCATCAGGCAGATGTCCATGAGCGAAGGCGTAGAGATCCAGGTATTTAACCCCATCTTCGGCAACACCTTGAACATCACCATGAAGTTGGCCGTCGCCTTTTTTGGTAATACGACCAACGTCCCGCCGCTGACTAGCGTTGGGTAGATTGCCATCACGGAGAGGTCAAATGAGAATGATGGTTGTAGCAAGACCCGCTTGTTTTCGAAGTTAAATGAGTACTTCATCCAGTTGACGAAACTGAGCAGGTTGCTGTGGCTAATTTGGACGCCTTTGGTTTGCCAGTCGTGCCGGATGTAAAAATGATGTAGAAGTTGTCGGCCATCAAGGGCGTGTTCGTTGGTTGATAAGCTGGTAGTTCATGGTAACTATCACGTAACTGCGATAAAGCGAGCACTGGCACCGTTGACTCAATCGGCAACGGTTCAACACTGATGACACACCCCGGTTGCGCCGTTTCAATAATCGACCGCAACCGTTCATCAGACGAGTTCACGTCCACGGGAATGTAGGCGTGACCCGCCTTCGTGACGCCTAAGAACGCCACCAGCATGTCAAACGTCTGTCCACCGTAAACGACGATGGGTGAACTCGCCGCAAGATTCAGTCGCGAAATTGCAGTGGCTACCCGACTCGACCAAGCCGCTAATTCACCATACGTATTCGTTTCACCAAGATAGTCAAACGCCACTCGATCTGGGTGAGCCTGCGCTTCTTGGTCAATTTTCGTTAAAATATTTTCAATCATCTCGACACCTTCGTTTAATTAAAATTCGTTATAGATAAAGTGACCACCGGCCACGCCGCTGTAATCGTAGAGATAGATCAGCGCGAGAATAATGACGATGTATGCGACCGTCTTCTCAACGAATTTGACCCCCGCCGCGTGTTTGGCAAGCCAAGCATCCGTGACCCGATCCACATAACTGGTTTCTTCCTGTGGTTGTGCTTTACTTTGTGTTAGTTGCATCATAAAAGCCCTCCTTGATTACTGAGCTTAGTGTACTCAATAACCCTGGAGGGCTCTGCTTATTTAAAAAGAATTTTAAATGAAAGATTCTCAGAATATCCTAAAAACCGCTTACTAGTACAATTCCGGACGAGACTCATCACTACCATTTCCGCCTTTGAATCTGCTAAACTACCGCTACATAACTGATTAGGAGTGTTTCGATATGACCAGTGAACAAAAACCCCGTTACGTTAGTTTAGACATGCAAAAGCAGCTCGCATCACCGCAACCAAAAGTCGATCCCATCACCATCCAACGGTTTAACGCCCTCGTTCATCATGGCGAACTCACTCGCGAAGAAGCTGATATTAAAATCGCAAAAATTGAAGCGCAAGAACTAGCAAAACGAAAACGCAAGGGGACGCCTAAACGACACCGACCGAAAAAAACGGCCCAAGAACAACACGAAGCCAATCTGATGAAACAGTGGTATGCCAAAATTGGCGAAACCGATTTGGGAACGCCAAACGAATGGCGACCATTAAAAAAGCACCGTTCATCTAAACGACGCCGTTCTACAGCTCATAAACCCAAATCAACTCAATAAACCGGCCGCGTCTCTCCCTGCGTTGCGGGATCCGCCATCCCTAAACTATCATTAGCACCAAAGTCAGGATCGGCCACAATGCGCAACACCACATCCGCCACACTCTGCCGTGAACCAGATACGCCTTCGTAGGCGTCATTTCGGTGAGTAATCGAATAATTAACTTCATCACGGTCATTCAACCAAGGCAACCGCAACGTGGTATACGTCAATCCAGACACCGCCAACAACCGATCCGAGTTAATGGCCGCCGCCAAGCCAGCGCTCACCATTTGCCGGTTCCAAGCACCAAACTCACCAGGCACTTCGTTGTACAGCCCTAATATATTGGTGAAGATCACCCGGTCAACGTGATGCGCCTTCATCCCCGCAATCACGTTGTTCGTCATGGCATTATCGGCATCATGGTCGACAACCGCTACGAACACCATGTCCTGTCCGGCAATAGCGGTCGAAACTGACTGGGCATCTTCCAAATCCGTTTCGATTACCCGCACCCGGTCGTTATCCTCTAACGATGCTAAGCGTTGGCTATTGCGTAGCCCCAACGTTAATGCAACGTCTTTAAAGGTTGCTTCCTTCAAAATTCGATCAATCACGATCCGTGCGATTTGACCGTTAGCTGCTAAAATTAATAAGTTCATTTTCAGTTCTCCAATCTAATTCAATTGTTGTAACCAGTTTTGAATCTCGGCATCCGCACCAGCACCCGTGCCGGCGATGCTTAATCCGGGTAATACGGTGAGTGAACCAGCCGCTTGTTTAAACGTCGCCTCATACTCACCCGCAACGCCCGCATGCGTATAAAATGGTGCCAACCGTGGCTGACTTTCCGAATCATTTACCTGTTGTAAGAACGCCAATACCGGTGTCGACGGCGCACCCGACCAAACCGGACCACCAACTAAAATCTCATCGTACTGCGTGAAATCGGGCAGCGTCTCAGTTAATGCTGGTAGGTGTCCCGCCTTAAGCTGTTCCTTCGCAATATCTGAAGTGGCGTACATATCCGTTGAAAACGTACCGTCCGGAACCGTGATTTCAACTACATCCGCCTGCGTGAGTTGTTGCAGGTGTTTGGCCAACGCTGTGGTATTTCCCGACCAAGAATAATAGGCAATTAATTGTTTCACTAGTAATCATCCTTTCTAATAGGTGCCGGCTTTGATGTGTTCGATCAGCCACCCCTGCTTCGTTTCTACAAAATACGCGTGTAGTTGTAGCCGCCACGTGCCGCGACTGCCCCAAATCGTGGCATCGACTTGGTCTTGACCAAGTACTTCATGTTCATTCAATTGTTTGACGTGGTGTTCTTGTGCTTGGTGATAGTGCATGTCGCCATTATCAATTGCTGCTAACCACTCTGCTTTAGATTGCCGCATTCCCGTCATGTGGATGAGGTAGAAATCCGGTACGAGTAGTTTGCCCAAGGCGGCAGTGTCGCCTGCGACCATCAACGTGACATGTTGCCGATACAAGTCAATTAAGTTATTCATTCTCATTCGCCCGCCTTCGTTTCAGTTAATAAGGTTACTTTAGACCCTTGAAGTAACTTCAAGGCAAGCGTTATTTCGAAAAAAAATGAGTTTAAGTGTAAAAAGAACCGAATTGAACGCCACTTACAGCTGTTCAATCCGGTTCTCTTTGTTTCGTTTAATCTAATTTCAATTCCAAATGCCGGTACCGGTGACCCAAAATCACCATTTCACCAGCCGCTTGATACCCTTGACGGCGATACAATTTCTCGGACCGCGGATTCGTTAAATCAACGTTCAACGCCAAAGTTTCAGCGTCCCGTTCTTTCGCCAGCTTCTTAGTCGCTGCTAATAACTTGGCGCCAACGCCTTGACCACGGGTTGCTTCTGCGGTCGCGAGGAGTTCCAGATACCATTCACCTGGTAGCGTCTCGCTTCCCGGATGAAGTCGTAACGACACATCCGTAAACGCTTCATCCCAGTGCGCTCCAACGGCAGTTTCTTGGTCAGCGTGGTAACTAAACGCCACGCCAACCACAATGCCGTTAGTCTCCGCCACCAACGTTTCGGCAATTTCGCCAAGAAACGCTGGCGCGGTAAAGGACTGGGCGACCCGGTGTTCAAGGTCAGCTGGCGGTAGTTCCGTAATTCCCATCTGGTCAAAAATCACCATCAAAATTTTAGCAATCTGTTTTGCATCGGCCGGCTTGGCTGGTCGAATTGTGAGCATGGTTATCGTTCCTTTCGAGAGCGTGTTAAAGCGTTCATCTGGGTTTCAGGAATACTTTCAAGCTGTTATCATTCCCAACCCCATCCGTTTCACTCATTGTACCGAAACTCAACTTCTTTGACCAGCAGCGTCCTCAAACAACAACCTTAACTTAACCACTTCTTAGGCTTGTTTTCTGAAAAACATTAAGTTGACACCCACCCGTCTGTCAGTTAAAATGGAACTCGTTTTGAAATTTATAAAATTGGAATAAAATATCATTTAAAAATGCAATAATCAAACAAGGAGGACCCATGCAACCCATCATCAAACACAGCGTCATCACCACGTACGGCGTGCTCTGCAGCCTCATTGTTGGCTTTTTGCTGGGCCGTTTCTACCTATTACAAGGCCAGCTCATCGAATGGATCGGCATCGGCACCGCATTTCGCCCGGTGTTCAACGCCGTTTGGCTGTTGGCAGTGGGCACGCTGATTTACCTCGTTCACCACACGACTGGACAATTACCCAAACCCCTGCCGAAGATCAAAGCTGAATTTAAACAAACTGGCACGGCCAGTTACCGCTACGTGCTCCTACAGATGGTTATCCCCGCCATCATCCTCACCAGCGGTACGAGTCTCGGCCCAGAAGCAACTCTCGTCAGCTCCACGGCCCTGTATGGTATCTGGTTGATGGAAAAATGCCGCTACCTCAATGCCAACTGGTCGCAACTTTGGCACCGTGGCGGCTGGACAGTGCTCGGCGCTTTCTTATTGCCGCACCGATACCGCCAAACCGCAACGCCACATACTAAGGAACGCATCTGGACACCGCAAACCATTGGCTTCTTCGTGGTTGGTGTCATCAGCTTCTACCTCACCTGCAAACTGGGCGGCGAACCTTCCGTCATCGTCTACCTCGGGCAATTCAACTGGCACCCCATGGAGCTGGCGTGGCTGTTACCACTGATGTTGCTGGGCTACCTGATCGGTCAACTCGAACTGCGCTTGACCCAAGGCCTGACAGCCCTCATCAACAAATGGTTCACGCACAAAGTCGCCTGCCTCGCCCTCGGCGGTATCGCCATCTACCTCGCCTCACTCTGGCTCCCCGCCATCAACTTCTCCGGCATGGCCAACTTCCACTTACTGGCAACCAGCTGGCAGCAACAGTCCATCGGCTTCCTAGTCGGCAGTGCGCTATTAAAACTGATACTCCTAGTAATTTGCTTAAATACCGGCTGGATTGGCGGCGACATCTTCCCGGTGCTCTTCTGTGCTACTGCGCAAGGCATCGCCATTAGTCAACTGCTACCACACCTGAATATGGTGTTTGTAGTCGGCGTGATCGCCATCAGCATGGGTGGCACGATTCTCGAATCACCACTCGTTGCGGGTGGCGTCATGGGGATTATGTTTTTACCGCCGAATATGCTGATCGTTAGTACGTTAGTCACCGCAATTTTGGTGGTTGCTGAACGAGTGGCATTTCCACGAATGGCCTTGTTGGGCGATCAATTACGGCAGCAGTTGTTGCCATCGAATTATGAAAATTAACGACACACAAAAAGCCCTACCTGTTACTCATCCATGAGTTCCAGATAGGGTTCTTTCGTTACCTTAAAACGCCAGCTTTACATCCGCCTCCGAATACAAAACCGCTTCACCACTCAACTGCGTCTGCGCCCCGGCATAGTGACAGTACAAAACCCCAGTCCGTGCCGAAGCCTGCAACGCCACAAGGTCGTCTTGCTTCAAACGCTTCGCCCAGTAAGGCACGATGTGACAGTGGCCGCTCCCACAAACCGGATCTTCCGGTACCGCTAACTTGGGACCAAACGACCGTGACACACAGTCAAACGGACTCGCCGCATCACCGGGTGCTGTCACGTGTTGTAATAGCCCATCCAACTGCGCCAGCTTATCCATATCCGGCGTTAAGCTGGTCACCGTTTCAGCGTCCGGCAACACGCACAACAAGTCGCGCCCCATATAAGCCGCTAGCGGTTCAACGCCAAATGCCGCGGTCATTTCGGCCGTTACGGGAACCGGCTTTAGTTCATAACTTGGGAACGTTAACTGATAGCGGTCGCCCTGTTTAGTCACCGTCAAGTCACCGCTTTGGGTATCAAACGTTACGGTGTCGCTCTCTGGTTGCCGGAACCGGAATACCAAGTACCCGGTTGCCAACGTAGCATGGCCGCAAAGGTCAATTTCGCCACCCGGAGTAAACCACCGCAAATCATACCGATCAACACCCGTTTGAACTGCGAAGGCCGTTTCCGATAACCGATTTTCTAACGCAATCTGTTGCATGAGCTGGTCTTCTGGAAACTGCTCTAAAAACATCACCGCCGCCGGATTTCCCTTAAACAACTGATCCGTGAACGCATCAACCACGTAGCTTTTCACTATGAAGCCCTCTTCCGTATTTGAATTAAGTTTAGGATAACTTAATTTAGGTGGGATAAACAGCCTTAATTCGGGATTAGCGGGCTCATTTTCCAAAAATCAACTCGCAAAGCTATGGTACACTCTAGCCAACGTCATCATTGACCGAATCGTAGTTTAATTGCTAAACAATAAAAGACACATCCGATTCTGGAACAACCAGATTCAGATGCGTCTTTTGCTAGTTTGGCAACGTTACTTATTCATCCTCAACAAAATCCCGAAACGCCCCCGCATCCGGATGACCAGCCAGATATTCCCGCTTCGTCGCCGGATCAAAGTCCCGCGTCCCCGGCAAAAAGTGAATGTCTTCAGTCCCCGCTGCAATCGCCGTCCGGTAGTACCACTGCTTGAATTTCAAAAAAGCCATCTGCTTATTGAGTTCGGCAATTTTCGCTGCCAACATCTGCTCCGTATCCTTTAAATAATCGTAGCGGGCTTCAAGCGTCGTATCACCCGTCATACATAGCGCAATGAACTCGGCAATCGTATCCACCGGCACGCCACTCTTCTTCAAAACGGTGATCACGTCGAGGTAGTTCATATCATTTTCCGTAAAACGCCGGTTACCGTTCTCATCGCGTTCCACGAACGGTAACAACCCATGCTTATCATAAAACCGAATCGTCGAGGCCGGCACCCCCAACCGCTTCGCAACTTGACCAATCGTGTATGACACGTTGAAGCCCCCTTAATTAGTGCAAATACCGAATGACAACCAGCAATGCTAACCCGGCCGCCACCGCTGTGACCCATGGCAGTAGTATCGCACCACCAGCCTGAACAAGCAAGCCGCCCAGTGCCCCAGCCAACGCAATCGACACGTTCCACACGGTGGCATTTAGTGACATCACGATATCGAGCGCGTCGTTAGTGACCCGTTGTCCCAAAGCCGTTTGGAGTAAGGTTGCCGCGCCACCGAATGAGAGGCCCCAAAGTGCGATCCAAACTAATGGTAATCCAACCGTGCCAAGCAAAACCGTACTGATCACAAATAAAATCAGACTACCGATCGCCAATTGCGCAAATGCCGATCGATCCAAATCCCGGTCAATACGATACTAATCAACGCCGCAATCCCGAAAACTAACAGCGCCACGTCAACGTGAGCCACGTGTTTGGCCGCTAAAAACGGCGCAATATAAGTATAGAAAGTGTTGTGCGCTCCCAGCCAAAGCAAGGTCACTAATAACAGTGGTCGAACACCAGCGGTATGCCACACAGCGCGGTACGTCACCTGTTCTCGGCCAGTCGTTCCCGGGAAGTCAGGTAAAGTCCGCCAAACTAATACCAGCAACAACGCCGCAAAAACCGACATGATGCCAAAAACTAACCGCCAGCCAACTTGATTGCCTAACCAAGTGCCCGCTGGTACGCCGAAAGACAAGGCCACCGGCGTGCCAACTAATGCAATTGCCATCGCCCGACCAGCTAAGTTTGCTGGCACCATCCGCCGAGCGTACCCGGCCAACATTCCCCAGACGACGCCAGCCGCAACCCCGACCGCAAACCGAGCCAGTAACGCTAACCAGTAACTGCCAGCAAGTGCGGTGAGTGAGTTAAACAGTAGGAACCCACCAATCGCCGTCATAAATAAGTGTTTACGCGTCCACGACTGCGTCAGGGCAATCACCGGAATGGCGGCGAGAATCGAGCCCATCGCATACAGGGTAACGAGTTGCCCCGCCGAACCAGTGGTGATGTGAAGGCCGGCCGCAATCTGGGGTAATAGTCCCGCTGGTAAGGTTTCGGTCATAATGCGAGAAAGCCGGATAACGCCAGTGCGATAAGGCCAGCTAGTGGTAATTTTGATTTGAGATTGTGTTTGCATGTTAACGCTCCTTTAAGTTGATGGTTATCAGCTTAAAGGTTAAACACGGGTTTAAGGCAAGCGTTAATCTTCAAAATTTTTTTAATTGGTTACCGTTGCCTCATCAGCATCCCGCCAACCACCATCAACACAACCCCAACGCCCATCCCAAACAACCCGGTCGAACTTGTCGCGGCAGCCGAACGTTGCATCTCTAACAGCGCATACTGGGTCAACACAATGGCGACCGACCCATTCGCCACGTTGAAGGCTTTTAATAGTCTGACCCACGCGTTATCCAAGTGACGTGCTCGAATGAGACCAACCACTGCACTAATAAACTTAACAAACCCAATCGTGGCAATCACCAGCGTCACATTTTTACTGTAATGAACGTCAACACCACTCCGATAGAGCCAGCCACAGATACCGGTAAATACCGCACCAAGTAACACATAACTCCCGCCACCAATGCGCTGTCCTAGCAATAAATGCCGCTGGAGCTGAATCGCTGAGATTCGTTCTAGCCGCTCCCAACTATACCGTTGCAGCAAAAATGCCTTGGCCAACACCAGCACTAGGTAGTAACCACCGAACAACAGTAACCAAGCGGAACCTAGCGCAATGCCCAACACCAGTTTCACCAAAGCCACCAATAAACCGAATGGCAAACTAACTGCACTCAGCAGCGCCATTCGGTCGATAGAATTTTCATAATGTCGTGTTAGTCGCGTTTCTCGAAGCCACTTCATAGCTTGAGCCAACTTTTACCAGCAGCCAAAACGACCAGCGTCAAAACGATGCCGCCAACCGCGGCGGGCACCACACTACAACCTAGAAACTGAGGCCCATAGGTCACAAACTGGGTTGCTGAAATTGCGCCTAATACACCCATCGCCAAACTCAGTAGTTCGGTGATCCACCGCCGGGTCGGCGTTGCCGGCCGCTTAATGGCATTGGCTAACCAACCTGTTACTAGCCCCACTGCTAAACCAATTATCACGTCAATGTAAATAACCATCCGTTACCGCTCCTCTTTCCTCTAACCCGCAAGTTGATGTTCGCGCGCAAATCGCCGCAGTCCCGCCAGCGCCTGCGCCTGATCCACGTCACTGATATATGGGATCACCAGTGGCAATAACTCATCTGATAACTGCCACCACTGGAATCGTTCCAAAAACGCCACCGTGGTGGCATCAAACCGAGTTCGAATCACGTGCGCCGGGTTACCGCCAACAATGGTATACGGCGCCACATCCTTCGTGACGAGACTGTATGCGCCAATCACCGCACCGTCACCCACGTGAACGCCGGGCATCATAACGGCACCACGGCCGATCCACACATCATTACCGATCACCGTATCCCCTTTTACTGGCATATCAGCCTTAGTCATCCCTAAGCGCTGCCCCCAGTCCGGATTCACAACGCCAAATGCATAGGTGGAAAAACTGTTCAACGAATGGTTCGCCGCGCCCATCATAAACTGAACGTCTGCGGCAATGCTGCAGAAACTGCCGATTCTTAAATTCCCGTGTCCGGGAATGTTATACCGCACACAGTCGGCCTCAAAATCAGTCCCATCGTAAAACGTATACCGGCCAACAAACAGGTTGTCAGCTTTAAATGTTTGAGTTAAAACGGTCATTCAATCAGCTCCTTAATTAGTGACTAAGTGTAAACGCACTCTGGCAAGTTGCAGCAGTTTGGTCCAACCGTTGCTCAATGCTAGCCCGCATTTTAGCCGCGATTCGACGTTGGTACCAGCGATAAACGAAGTAACTGGCGCCCCACAACAGAAACCCTGGAACGGCAACGACGATCGATAGCACCAAGAACGCTGCGAGGTAGGCAAAAACCGAAACGCCCATAAAGACCGTTCCCAGTAACCCCACCGTAATCGCGATGATGGTGGGAATAGCGGCCTGTTGACGATTAAGCTGCACCACGCCGGCCATCTGTTCGTCAAACTGACGCTGTAGCCGGTTCAACTCAACTTTGTTGTCGATTCGCCGATCACGTTTGAATTGTAAGTGGACTGACTTCTGATTTAATGCCACGTTACGCTTTTCAAGTTGCCAACCGAAGTTCTCGTAACCATCCGTAAAGGCCGCTTCAAAGGCTACCGGTACCGTTTGTTGTAAATATTCGTATGCGATAAAATCTTGATTGTTTGTCATATTAATAAGCTCCCTGTATTCATTTGATGTGTTTAGAATACAGGGAGCTTATTAATTAAATGTTGGCGAAATGTTGCTGAAATGTTAAGTCGTTATTTTTTTAGATGCTAACGGCAACGTCACGGTAAAAGTGCTCCCCTGACCAAGTTCGCTAGTAACCTGGATCTCACCATTGACTAGCCGAAGAATCTGCGCCACCATGGCCATCCCCAGTCCGTTACCCTCCGAAGCATGGGAACTATCGCCCTGATAGAATTTATCAAACAGGTGGCGTTGCGTCTCGGCGGACATACCTTCACCGGTATCTTGAAGACTGACCGTAATGGCTGTGTCAGTCTGCGTTGCCGATAAGCTGATTTGCCCGTTAGCGGGCGTGAATTTAATCGCGTTCCGCAACAGGTTTTGCCAAACTACTCGTAGTAGTGCGGCATCCGAAGTTAGTTCGAGCTTTTCCGGTAGATCGATTGCCATCTCTAAGGACTTGGCTTCCAGCATTGCGTCATGATCTAGAACCACCCGGGTTAACTGATCATTCAGGTCAAGCGTCTCCAGTTGCGGTTTAATCGTCTGGTTTTGGAGTTTGTTGAGTCGCAACACGTTCGTGACCAAGCCCGATAACTGTTGCGTTGATTGAATGATCGTTGCGGTATACTGCAACCGATCCGCTTCACTTAAATTCGGTAACTGTAACGCCTGCGCATACCCTTCAATGTTGGCCAACGGGCGTTTAAATTCGTGGGACACGTTAGCAATGAAGTCATCACTTAAGGTTTCAATCGAACCCAGTTCCGCCACCATCGTGTTAAAGTTGGCGAACATCGCATCTAAGTAATCATAGTTTGCCGGACTGTGTAGCGGTTGTAAGTAAACCGAAAAATCACCGCTTGCCACCCGCTCAGCAGCGTCACTGAGTTCCCGTAACGGCCGGTCCATACTCCGATACCGTTGCCAAGCTGTAAAGCCGACAAACACTAGCGCGATGATCACCCAGTACAGCGCGTACCAGAGCGAATAAACACTGAACACCACGCGCCAGTTATGCTGTCCGTACAGTAATCCCGGCACCGCCGCCACTAAACTCATAATTAAAAAACTCAAGAACACTTCCAACCAGGAAAAGTGACTCACGTGCACCGTTAGCCGTTTTTTCGCCTTCATTTCAGCACCGCCTTATAGCCCAAGCCATGAACAGTTTTCAGTTCAAACCCGTCAGCCGCCGCAAACTTATCCCGTAGTTTGGACAAATACACGTCAACTGCTCGCAGATTCGTATCCCCATCTAGGTCCCAGAACTCGTTGATCAGCTCCGCTCGCGAAAACGCGTGGTTGGGGTACGATAATAGTTTATACAAGATATTAAACTCCCGCACCGTCACGCTCACTTCATCGCCGGCAACCACCGCACTCACCGCTTCCGCATCTAACGTCAGGTTGCCAATCGTTAACACGTTATCCTTGTTGATCTGTGACCGCCGGAGCAGTGCATTTACGCGTAGAATCAGTTCTTCAAAGTTAATGGGCTTAACCATGTAGTCATCGATGCCGGAATTGAAACCCTTCTCCTTTGAGGCAATATCATCACGCGCCGTAATGAATAGAATCGGAATCGCCGGGTCAGTTTGGCGAATCGTTTGTGCGAATTCGTAACCATCAATGTTTGGCATCATGATGTCAGATAGGACGAGGTCAAACCGGTGATCGTACATCGAATCATACGCCTCGTTTGGTTCCATCGCCGTTGCGACTTCGTGTCCGTGTTGTTTTAAGATAACTTGCAGAATCTGGTTGAACTGAACGTCATCTTCAACCACTAAAATTTTAGCCATTGTGTCCGCCCCTCTTCAATTAACTTGCTTAATTATGGTTATTATGACGCAATTAGGTTTGAAATGATATGGTGAGTTGACCGGCTGATTGCAAATTTTTTCGCCTAACTCTCGTTGATGCACCTCAATTCGGGCTTACAACGAGTACGCAGTTTAGCGTATGATGTCATTATTAGACTTTTTTTCTCAGGAGGCCCCACTTTGACAGCATACGACGACATGATGAACGAACAACTCTACGACGTGAACGACGCGACCCTCGTGGCCGAGCGCGAACACGCCCGTGACTTATACGATGAACTGAACCAAACCTCGTTTCACGACAAAGCCAAGCTCAAGCAACTGATCACCGAACTTTTCGGCAGCGTTGGCGATAATGCCGAGGTTCGCCCCCGGTTTATCTGCGATTATGGCTATAACATTCACGTTGGCGATAACTTTTTCGCCAACTTCGACTGCATCCTGTTAGATACTTGCCCAATCACGATCGGTGATAACTGCTTACTGGCACCACGGTTCAACTTTACACGGCAGCTCATCCGCTAGACGTCACCGACCGCACCAGTTGGTTAGGCGTCGGCAAAGCCATCACGATTGGTGACAACTGCTGGATTGGTGGTAATTCAACGATCCTCCCCGGCGTGACGCTGGGCGATAACGTGGTTGTGGGTGGCGGTTCGGTGGTCACCAAGTCGTTTGGCAGTAACGTGGCGATTGCGGGGAATCCGGCGCGGGTGATTAAGACGTTGGTACCCAAGGAATAGTTTAGGGGTTACAAAGAGGCTCATGCACTTCAGCGCATGAGCCTCTTTTAAATGCCATCATACTCAGATTGTACCCAACACTGGCTTTTACCACACCATCAACGCAATCGCGTTCATGCTATATCGAAAAACTAGTCATTGCGCTGATGCCAAGCCTTAATTTGCGCCAACCGCTCTTTGAACCGCGTTTCATGACCTTCACTAGTTGGCACGTAATACTCATGCCCTTCAAGCGAAGGCGGCATGGTTTTCATGGAGGTGAGTTTATCCTTCGCGTTGTGGGCTAACTCGTATCCTTGACCATAGCCTAAATCTTTCATCAGCTTAGTGGGCGCATTTCTAATCTGCATTGGTACCGGCTCATTTGCGGTTTGTTTCACATCCTTAGCTGCCGCAAGTCGAGCTTGATAAATGGCGTTTGACTTTGGCGCCATCGATAAATAAGTGACGGCTTCAACCAAATGAACATCACATTCAGGCATACCCAGAAACTGACAGGCTTGAAAGACGTTGATGGTCAAGTTGAGCGCGTTGGTGTCCGCCAACCCAATGTCTTCACTCGCAAATCGAACCAATCGGCGGGCGATGTAGAGCGGATCTTCGCCCCCTTCAAGCATGCGTGACAGCCAGTAAATGGCGGCATCCACATCGCTATTGCGCATGGATTTATGAAGCGCCGAAATGATGTTGTAGTGTTCTTCGCCATTTTTGTCGTAAAAGACGGATTTTCTGGTAATCAGTTGAGACAGATCGTCCATGTTGACAATGGTTTGGTCACCCTGTTTGTCGCCGTTGAGGATGGCCATTTCTAGCGTATTGAGCGCCTTTCGAGCGTCACCGTCAGCGAATTTGGCGATTGCCGTGATTTCGTCTTGGCCGATGGTGATGGCTTGTTTGCCAAAGCCTTCGGGATTCGTTAATGCATTTTGAAGCAGCGTCCGAATGTCATCTGGCGTCAATGCCTGCAAAACGAAGACCTTGCAACGTGATAATAACGCTGAATTCACTTCAAACGAGGGATTCTCAGTTGTTGCGCCGATTAAAATGATGCTGCCATTTTCAACGTACGGCAAGAAGGCATCCTGTTGGGCTTTGTTGAACCGGTGAATTTCATCGACAAAGACCATGGTAGTTTGACCAATCTCTCGTTCGAGGGCCGCGTCTTTCATGATTTTCTTGATTTTGCTGATACTGCTATCCACCGCACTAAAGCTCAGAAAATTGGAATGGGTTGTTTTGGCGATGATTTTAGCCAGCGTCGTTTTGCCAACGCCAGGTGGTCCCCAAAAAATCATTGAGGAAATTTGGTCGTTTTCAATCAGTTCTCGTAGAATTTTGCCGGGACCTAATAAGTGTTGTTGGCCAACAAATTGATCCAAAGTTTGTGGTCGAACCCGGTTGGCTAACGGCATGTTGTTCGCCGAGCCGGAGAAGAGTGATTCTTGTTTCAATCTGATTGCCCTCTTTCGTGACTGGTCTGCATGAGACGTTAACCTCATTATAAACGATAACGATGGGCGAAGTTAGTGAATGACCTCCCTTCAGATAAGGACAACATTTTGAAACTAATCGTTAAAAAGGGCCAAAATCATGTGACTGATTTTGGTCCTTTTCGTTTATTTATAACTAATGATGATTTACCCTAATCCACCGACTTCAACGCCTCCAACATATCCACACTCTGAATCTTATGGTTCATCATCACCATAATGATCAGCGAGAAGACAATGGTCAGCACAACTGAAATGCCAACGTTCAGCCACGTCAATCCTGGTGCAACCATGGCATTGGCAGGTGGTAAGAGTGCCATGATGTACGCATGAAAAGCATAACCGACACCAACCCCGGTCAAAATACCGACACCGGTCAAAATGTTGGTCTCCCGGTAGATGTACATCAAGACTTCGTTCGGATAGAACCCTAATACCTTCAAGGTTGAGAGTTCGCGAACCCGTTCCGACACGTTGATGTTCGTCAGGGTGTAAAGCACCACTAGCGACAACAATGAGGCACTCAGAACTAGTACCAAGATCAAGTTATTTAAGTTGCTCAAAATGTTGGTGATGGTTTGCTTAGTTTCTTGAGATTGAACAGTCTGAACGGCAGCCTCATGGTGATTGAAGCGGGCCGAGAACGCGTTAACTCGCTTGGATGCGGCGTGTTTTAACGTCACTAGGTATGCATTCATCGTCGCTGACTTACCGTAAACCTTTTGGTAGTAGGTCCGGTTCATATAAACGCCATGGCCCGCATACATTGTCGCGATACCGGCGACTTTAATCCGGCGCGCGTGCCATCCGCATCCTTCAATTTAAACGTATCTCCCACACTAACACCCTGCAACTTGGCTAGTCTCTGTGACACAATGGCACCATTATCGGATAACTTGCTCCGCTTACCGGTTCGATAATCTCGCAACTTAACGTACTTGTCCAGTTGCTTGGCCGATTGCGGCACCATCAGCGAAACCGTTTCGCGTGAATCGGAATCACTAGTGGTGGCGTACTCGTTTTCGAAGTAAGCGCTGGTATACCGCTTAACCTGACTCGAATTTGTAACGCTTTGTTGCGCCTTCTTCGCCGCAGTCGACGTTGCATTCGGATTGTACACCGTCACCACATCGTACTGGCTGATTTGGCTGAATTGCCGATCCACAATCGTATTTAACGAATCCCGAATCCCAAAACCGGTGATCATTAAAGCCGTTGCGCCGGCTACCCCGATGATGGTCATCAGCATCCGGCCCTTGTACCGGAACAGGTTTCTGGCCGTCACCTTGTGAGAAAAACTCAGCTTGCGCCAAAGCGGTGTGATGCGTTCTAGTAAGATGCGTGAGCCGCTAACCGGGGCTTTCGGTAACATCAATTCAGCTGGTACCAATTTTAGTGACGCCCGGGCTGCTAACCATGAGGCCAATACCGTCGACAACAGTGCGAGTGCGAAACTGATTGCAATGTAGGTTGGGTGCAACGCTAACTGTAAGTGATCAAAGTTGAAGTTTGCCGTGTACGCCCGGAAAATGATTTTCGGGAGGACGACCAATCCTAAGATACTTCCTAAAACGGTCCCCATCAACGCCGTGCTAACACTATAAACCAGGAACTCGCGCATGACTTCGTGCTTGCTATACCCCAGCGCTCGTAACGTCCCCATTTCGATCCGCTTTTCTTCAACCATCCGCCGCATCGTGGTAAAACAAACCAGCACTGCGATCAGGAAGAAGAAGGCCGGGAAAGATTTCCCTAACGCATTGATTCTGGCCGCATCTTCGCCGTAGTTGTTGTAGCCATCGTTGTAGTTGTTGCGGCTTTGAATGGTCAGCGTGACATCGTCTAACTCGGACTTAGTGGCTTGGGCATCCGCCAGCTTATCCTTGGCCGACTGCAACGTTGCTTGTTTAGCCTTCAACGTTGTTCGCTGTTGCTTCAGTTGTTGCTGTGCTGTTTTGACTTGGGCCGTCGCGGCGGTCCCGCTAGCAGCTTTCGCCTGTTGATCCAGTTGTTGCTGCGCAGTAGCCAATTTCGTTGTCGCTGTTTTCAGCGTTGCCTCATTTCGGCTGATTTGCGTTTTGGCCGTCGCAATGTCATCCGTTAACGTTGTCCGCAACGTTTGAACGCGGGCGTGGTTGCGACGATTCAACGTTTTTTGAAGCCGGTTGGTCAACGTCGTGGCGTGGTGTTCATACGCTGTTCTGTACGCTGCGCCCTTGGTAGCGGTAAAGGCTAACCGGGCCACGTTGGGCTTCGAACTCGTGAAGGCCGACTTGGTCACGTACGCAAAGCCAGTCAACGTCCCGTTACCTAAGCTGGTACTGCCTAACTTATCCTTCTTAAGGTACTCGGTGGAGGTCGCAAACCCAACCACGGTGTACGTCTTTCGCGTCAAACCCGTGGTGGCGTCCGTCTTACCGGCCGCCAACTTCACTGTGTCACCTAGCTGATAACGCCCCCGTAACTGATTACTCAGTACGATTTGAGATGCCGTTTTCGCCCGGTGGCCTCTGGTTAATGTCAGTTTCGATAAACTTTGCGGGTTACTTTGAACCCGAATAGCGTCCTGGGTATTTTTAATGACCACATCCGTCGTGTGACCAAATTCAACCGTTTTGATTCCTGATAAATGCCGAATCGTCGACCGGTCCTTAGCATCCAACGCTACCGTTGACGTGACTTTAGCGTCTGCCAAATGCTCTGCCGTATAAGACTGTTGTGCCGTTTTGCGCATATTCGGTCCGGTTACGTTGAGGCCAATCAAGACGAAGACCCCCAGCATCAGTAACGCCGAGACCGAAATGAACCGCGCCAATGAGAGCTTGAACTCGCGCAACATATTTTTAGTTAACTTTTTCATTTAATATCGCCTACCATTCAAGTTCAGCCACCGGCGTTGGGTGGTCGTTATAGGTGTCCGCTTTAACCTGACCGTCCGCGATTTCAATCACGTGATCCGCCATTGGTCGAATCATCGAGTTATGGGTCACGATGATGACGTTCTTCCCGGAGTTCCGGGTAAAATCCTGAAATAACTGCAAAATTTTCTTCCCGGTCTTGTAATCCAACGCACCAGTCGGTTCATCCGCCAACAGTAAATCCGGGTTCTTCGCAATTGCCCGCGCAATCGCTACCCGTTGTTGTTCACCACCGGAAAGTTGGGCTGGGAAATTCTGGATTCGGTCAGCTAACCCAACCGCCGTTAGCGCTTCAACACCGTCCATCGCATCATCGGCAATTTCAGACGCTAACTCAACGTTTTCCACCGTCGTTAAATTTTGAACCAGGTTGTAAAACTGAAAGACAAACCCAACCTGTTTGCGGCGGTAAGTGGTGAGCCCTTTCGTATCTAACGCCCCTAACTCGACGCCGTTGACGTTCACCGAACCGCTAGTGAGGTGATCCATGCCACCTAAAACGTTGAGTAAGGTTGATTTACCCGCACCAGAAGCCCCTAAAATAATGGTGAGCTCACCGGGTGCAATCTCAAAACTGATGTCCTTATTAGCCGTGACCGCATTGGCACCAGTGCCGTAGGTCTTGGTCTCATTTTGAACTGAAATAAAACTTGTCATTGCATTTCCCCTCCAAGTCGTTAATAATGAACAACGTGTTAATTAAATTACTAAAATGATTAAACCACACCGAACGCCAGATTCTATGCACACTTCTCAAAAAAGTGTTCAGTGATCAATAGGAGGAACCTATGGCAACACAACAAGAACGGGTCGCCCAAACGGATGCCGCCATCATTAACGCGTTAGTGACCGTTGGTAAAACCAAACCGCTGACTCAAATTACGATCAGTGATCTCACTCGAGCCAGCGGGATTAGTCGCGGGACTTTCTATTTACACTACTTGGATAAAGATGACCTCTTACGTCACTTAAAGGACTACTTTGCAACGCAACTTCAAACTTTATTGGATACTGAAATGAACGGCACCATGACCTACCGGGACCTCGCTAAGGGCCAGCCGTACCCGGTCATCGTTGATATCATCAAACTGGTCGCCGCTAACAAGCCGTTACTTGAGTTTCTATTTGGCGCAAACGGCGATCCAGCCTTTTATCGCTTAGTCACCACCATGCTCCAAACGGCCATTCTTACTGAACTGAACCGCGTGAAGGGTAGCGCTACTTTTCGAAAGGACCTACCACAAAACTACGCGTTGAGTTTGGTGACCAACGCCATCATGGCGATCGTCACGACTTGGCTATCGGAGGAAAACGGCTTATCACAGGAGGCCGTTGCGAAGTTGATTATGCAGGCGCTGTATTTGTCACCCTATGAAATGTTGGGGGTTCAAAAGCGCTAATTAATATTAATAACGCCCCGACAATTCTAGGTTTCAGAATTGCCGGGGCGTTATTTAGCTAACCTATTCAAAAAAACTTTCAATAACCTCGTGAACCGACTGAATCTGTTTGATCGTTCCGATGCCATTGTTCACCGTGATGATCCCGTGATCTAAGTGCCCTAGTAACATCGATTCTCGAAGTCCACCATCCCGACCAATTTGCCGATTACTAGCGCTCGTGTCATGCGTTTCAGCATAAGTTTCCGCGTACACCTGCGCTTGTGGCGTTGCGATGGCCCGTTGATTTCCCGACACCATGACTGTAGCTTGTGATGGCGTGTCGACAATCAACTGCTTCACGTTATCGGCAACCGGTGCTTCCTCGGTCGCTAAGAACCGGGTCCCAACGTAAACGCCAACTGCACCTAATGCCTGAACTGCCTTTACCGCCCGGTGATCATTGATACCGCCTGCCGCAAATACGGGAACCGAAACTGCATCAACAAACTCCGGTACCACTGTGAAGGTACCCGCTTCCCGATTCGGCAAAACGCCGCCTTCATCATGCCCAGTCGCAACAATGATATCCGCACCAAGCTGCTCTGCTAATTGCGCCTCTTGAACACTAGGCGTCAACGGTCGAAAAATCACCATTCCGTGATGCTGTTTGATCAATCAAACGTCTCTTGATGAGCTTGACCAACTACCACAAAATGCCGAAGTCCTTCAGCAAACGCCGCTTTCAGCATGGCTATCGTATAAGGTGAAGTCGCTAACGCCCGACCATCACCGGGCGTTAAAATGTTGATTCCAAATGGCCTTGACGTCAGCGCTTGGTTTTCTGGATCTCAGCGGTCATTCTAGCTTCAACCTGTTTCGGGTTCGGTGTGACTTCCCGTTGGCCAGCGTTGGTACCGAGTACCCCTAACCCACCAGCGTTACTTACCGCTGCCACTAATTTAGCGTCCGTCACCCAGTTCATCGGGGCTTGAATAATGGGATATTGCGTTCCTAATCCTAAGTCGTTCATGTTCGTCCTCCATCCTACATATCGAAAAATATAGATATGGCTTTTCAAAAAAATAAAAAGCGCTCTACAACGCTTCTCCAATTTGACTGCTTAACTGTTGAATCCCCTGTTCGTTTCGACGGTAGTAAGTCCACTTACCATGCCGTTCTGAAATCAGCAACCCACACTGTTCCATCATCGCTAGGTAACTCGAAACGGTCGACTGCGCTAGTCCAGCTTTCTTGACTAAATCTTGAACACAAATGCCTCCCTTTTCAGTCATCATATAGCGCACCGTCTCACAGGAAACCGATGTGATCTCCTCTTCGGGATTCTTCAGCCACTTTAAAATATCCAGACGCGTTTGGTTGGAAAGTGCTTTAAACACATTGACATTGATCATCATGCATTTTATTATATCGTTATATACCGATATGTCAACATGTTAAATCTGAGGAGGTTTTACTTTGACAACTTCAACCCTCGAACTCGTCCTGCCTCAATGGCAAGGCGGCAATAATCCCGACTATCAACTCGGTAGTGAGCTCTTAGCCACCATCGTGCCTCAGACTCACACCATCGACCGCGTTAAGGTCCCGGTCAGTACCGATCCACTACCGGCACAAACGACTGGCATCGACGGTGAAGCGACGTTGCTCAACCAGTTCCAAACAACCACTAATATCCTCAGCCTTAAACACCCCGAACGCGTGATTACACTGGGTGGTGATTGTTCCATTTCCGAAGCACCTTTCGACTATCTGAACGGTCGTTACGATGATTTCGGCATTATTTGGCTGGACGTCCATCCCGATGTGGCCAACGATCACAACTCTCACCACGTGCATGAAATGGTCTTGGCAAATCTCTTGAACGCTGGTGCGCCAACGTTTAATAATCAAGTCACGCACCACATTGCGCCTGATCACGTGCTGCTGGCGGGGCTCAAATACGACGAGTTACGCGACATGGATCAAACCGTTAACCAGTTAAACCTCGCTTATGCAACGCCAGCTGATCTCCGCCACGATAACCACGCCGTTATCGATTGGCTCCGAGATCACCACATCCGGCACGTTGCCGTTCACTGGGATTTGGACGTCTTAGATCCAAACGACTTTCGCTCAATCTATCCCGCGGAACCCCACACTGATGTCAGCCAATTTCCAGCCGCAGTTGGTGAATTGACCTGCCAACAGGTTTTCTCGTTGTTGACCGAGATTGGGCAAACCAGTGACTTAGTTGGTCTGAGTATTGCCGAACACCTACCGTGGGATGCGATTAATCTGCGACGTGGGTTGCTGACTTGCCGATTTTCAATTAACCAAAAAACGTGCTCGTATTTTCCTAAAATAAATCGGAAAATGCGAGCACGTTTCTTTTAAGTCACGACCGAAACCACTGCACCGCCATATACAGTACAACGATTCCCAGTAGTCCCAGCAAGAACCACCAAACGATACTAAACGAAATCACCAAGTAGAACACCGCTAATTCAACCAATAACAGTATCGTCGACGACACTGGATGTTCCCGAGAATCAATCAAAAACTGACGAATTCGGGTTAACTTTTCTTTCATGAGCGCGCCTCATTAACGTTGCAACAACGCAAATACCAACAAGAATATCCCCGACAAAAACTGCAACGAGTTAAACAACAAGTGAGTCATAATGTTCTGCCAAATATTGCGACTAAAGGCATAGATCAGCGCAAAGAACGCCCCGATGAACATGTACGGCACCATCTGCATGACTTGCCCATTAAAGTTATTCCAGTGGATCAGCCCAAAGGCCACCGATGAGAACACAAACATCAGCACCATCACCGCTTTATTGTTACGCCACTGGTAGAACAGGACGTGCCGGAAGACCACTTCTTCGGTAAACGGCGCCATCATGACGACCAGACTGGATAGAAACGCCAGACTAGCACTGGCCACCGTTTGAAAACTCAGCCAATCGGTAACACCCATGGCAGTCGTTGACGCGCCCGGTAACTGCTTCATCCCGAATCGCACAATGGCTAACAGCACGTAAACGCCGATCATCAAACCAAAGTCGATGGCGAAGTTGCGCCAAAAATGCTGCCGGTACTGGCGCCACTGCGCGCCTAACACATCACGGTAAAGTGACACGACCCACACGCAGACGCCTAAACCGATCAATACCACAAAGATGGTCCGCGATGTCTTGCTCATGCTGAGTTTGGCTGATAAATCACCAAGAATCAGTTCCACCACGATGGCCGCCACCGCCAGAATTGATTTCGTGGCGCTAATGTTAGCCGGTAACGTGGCCGGCGCAGTGTGTTGCTTGCGCTTAGTCGTCTTTTTAGCCGGCGTTTGCGCAAACTGAACCGTACCGCGTTGCAGCACCAGCAGCCCTAACGCTAAGAACACAACCGCGTAGACGACCGAATTAGTCAAACTCGTGCCGGCATTGTTGCTTAACGTACCAAACGCCACTTGGTCAAAGGCGTCCACCAACCCGTGGAACAGAATCGGTAGCCATAGATTATGCGTGATGAGGTATACCGCAGCTAAGAAGAAGCCGATGCCCATCGCCATGAGCACCTGGCACCGGTATTTAACCAGTTCCCAGAACTCAGGCCGTTGACCGCGTGGACGAGGCCGAAACCGACGCCACTTAGAAGGGCTACGGCGACACTGCTGAGGCGGAAGTTCTCGTAAAAGAACCCAACTAACAGGCCGCGGAAAACGTACTCTTCTAGTAGCCCGACTGACAGGCCAACTAGCAGCGCTGACCCTACGTAACTGGGCGTTAAATTATAGCTGGTCGGCAATAGCGCATCACCGCCGATGACCACTAACACCGGTAGTAATAGTAACCAACCGCGGCTACTCCCCCGGTTACGCCAACCAACGTTGATCTTCAACAGTCCTCGATTGATCAGCCACCAAATTAACAGCGCCACTAACTCGATCACAAGGTTACCCCACATACTTAACAGCTGTGGTTGACCGTGAAAAACCGCCTTTAAACTTGAACTAAAAAGCAACGTGCCGATAATCTGCGCCACGATGGTCGAGACTAGAAACAAAACTAGCCAACCGATGTAGGTGATGACGCCGTGCTTTTTCATGGTGTTGTCCCCCTTTTAACTATCTTATCTACCCATAACTATACTGGATAGTAAGCGGAAGTTCAAAGTTGATAATTTTTAAAAATTGTCAAGGATTTGGGCAAAGGTAACCCTTTCACCCAATCAAGCGTAGAATCAACTTTGAGACAACCATCACTATTTCAGGGGAGGAAATCATGATGCATCATAACCAATTTAAACGCGCGACAATGGCCGCACTAGCCGCTACGTTTGGCTTATTAGGGCTTGCCAGCGTTGCCACTACCGCTCATGCCGATTCGTTTAAGACGCTGAGTAAATACAGTTACGTCAAAACGACACGCGCCATGTATACCGGCCAACACACCTACATTAACGGAAAAAAGGGCCGTAAACTGATTACGCCGAAGGGCACGATTTTGAAAATTACCGGTACTGGTGCGTCCAGAAATTCAGACGGCACGCTAAAGTACACGATCGGTTTAAGTCGAGGTGACCTGCACTATAACGCTGAAAAAAATATTGCGGAAGCGAGTGGCCAAATCGCCTTTAAGGCCAGCGATTTTAAAGGCTACAAACTAAAAATGCCAGTTCGGACGAAACTACTTCAAAGCGGCACCGGCTACTTCGGCGATAGCGATACAGTCCACCGCTACAAGCCGCTATTTCACGTTACTTTAGACGGCTACGTTGAGTATTACAGTACCGCCCGGCTGAAACACTATGGTATTTATAACGGCATTGAAATGTCAAAACTTTATGATCTGCCAAATGGCGGGAATACCTCATATACCGGTGCTTACATTAACCGCATTAAGCCAACTGCCTCCGTTAAGCTATCAACGTTTAAAGTTAAGGGCAATACGACTTACCTGTACTATAAAACACCAATTAACGGCTTAACCGAAAAGAAGGTCTCAAGCCGTTACTACCGCTTAACCATCAAAAAAACGACCGATACCCTCACCCAATCTTGGCAATATGGTGATGAAGATTTCACTAATGCCTGGTGGGCGCGGTATAGCGTCGGCGGTCATCACTACTTCGACTTGATTGAACTTGAACGTGGCGACTAACTTAATTCACTAATAACATAAAAGCAGGTCATTTCAACGTTCAAGAAATGACCTGCTTTTAATACGCTCAATATTCCCGCTGACCGCCCTGCTTCACAAAATCCCAACTCCCATCAAGGTTCTGCTGCATCCGCGCCAGCAGTTCACTCAACTGTTGCGCCTCGGCATCGCTAAACCCAGCTAAGGCCACCTGCGTTGAAAAATCATTCTCCGCCTTGATTCGCGGATAAACCGTCTGCGCATGGTCGGTGGGCCAGATGTGCTTTAACTTGCGGTCCTGTTGATCCACTTCCCGGCGCACAAACCCGTGCTCTTCCAACCGCTGTACCGCCCGAGTAGCAGTTGCCCGATCCACCTTCAACAAATCGATCAACTCGGTTTGGGTCAACCCAGGGTGTTCACAGATACGGGTCAAATACATGTACTGCCCCCGCGTCAGCTGATACTGCTTAAACTCAATGTTAGCGATACTATCCAAAATCTTGGCGATCACACCAATCGTTCGCAACGGATCATCAGCCATCTACTTTGCCTCAAACCAGGCCACGTCACTGTCCACGCCAAACGCATCTTTGATCCGCGCCTGCAACGTTGCCACAGCTTCGGTTTGGCGTGCCTTTTGGTCTGCATTGATGGCTTCAACCACCAAAATCGCATCGGTGGTGGTTTCCGTCAACATGGTCCGCTCACCATCCCGCCAGTTAAAGCAGCGACAAACCGCCCCAACTTGGTCGTAATAGATCACTTCGCCCGGTAAAGCAGGATCGTCCTCATCTTCGCCAAGTGGTTTGAACGCCTCGCCACCCTTGGCGATTCCTAGGTGCATGGTGCCTTCAATGGTCGCAAGATTTTCGCCACCACAAGGAACCCCATACGTTAACGAAACACTGTTGTAGATATCCACCAACGGGTTAATGGGTGACAACTGTTTACCCTGATCGATTCGCTTCAACAAAGCCTCAATCGATGATCGTGCACCCTTCTTCTTTTTAAACTGACTGTAAGCCGTCCGCCATTCCGCAACCACCGGGTTCTCCCGGAACGTTTCAGCACCAAGGAACTGGTGAGCAGCCTTGCCCGCTTCAGTTAACAGGTCTTGATAGTGTTGTTCTTGATCCGCAACAATCGCGTTGTTCAAGCCGTGCACCGTCACTGCGCCGATTCGAGCTTCGGGAAAGAGTGACCAGAACGCTGAATCTACTGTTAATTCATTCGTCATTTGATAATCTCCATTCAGATTGAGTTAGTACTTGCAAATGCAACTACCGTTGAAACCAGTTTAGCGCAACTGATTCGTTTTAGCAAGCCTCATCCTAATTTGATGTCGCAAACACCGCGATCAAGCGTTGCTTCATCTTTTCGCCAAGCGCTCGCGGAACGCCAGCCGAAACATACAAATACAGTGGTCGCGCTGTCGGTTGATAATCCCGCAACGTCACCAACGCCAGCTTGCCATTATCCAGCAACGCCTGCACACTCGACCGCGCTGTGAAGTAGATTCCCTGACCATTCTCAGCTAACCGAATCGCATCCAGCGGGCTGTTGGTTTCAATGGCATCCGAAAACACCGTGGCACCAATCGTCTGCCCCAAGACAACTCGGGTTTCACTCCCAGGTTCGCGAACGATCAGCGTTTGGTTGAGCAGCGCCGCCAACGTGAGGTCTGCTGGTACTTGTTGCGGGGCGGCCACGAACACCCATTGATCCTGCGTCAACAGTAAACAGTCGAAGCCGCTAACGGCCGCTCTAAACGGCAGAATCGCAAAGTCCAGTTGTTGGGCCTTCATCAACGCCACGGTCTGCTGGGTATTTTGCGCCTGATAGCGAATCCCCGGCCCCGCAACGTCCGCCGCAATCAACCGGCTGATAGTGATTTGGGTGCCACCAATTCTGACTGGAGCGTGGCTACTTTGCAGTAGGCGTTCGATGGTGCGAGCCTGATCGAACAGTTTACCCGCTTGTTGGTATACGGCTTTGCGAGAGCGGTGAGTTTGATGCCCCGCCCGCTGCGTTCAACTAGCGTCACGCCGTAGTTCTCCTCTAACAGGTGAACCTGTTTGGTCACAGCCGGCTGCGAAATGTAGAGCTGTTTGGCCGCCGCGGTCATACTCCCCAACTGAGCCACCGTGTAGAAAATTCTAAGCTGGTGTAAATTCATACCGCGTAGCCTCCCATAACTTCAAGTTATCATTGCAATCCTACACTGTATTATACGCCGGCCGTTTTGTAACGTACACTAAGGTGCATCAACTAAAAGGAGGCACCACCTCATGACCACAACCATCTACTTCATCCGCCACGGCCAAACCATTTGGAATCAAGAACACCGGATGCAGGGCTTTCAAAATTCACCCCTAACCGAACTGGGCCAGTTTCAAGCCCGTCAACTTAGCCACCGTTTGGCAACTTTCCCCACCATCGACCGCATTGTTGCGAGTCCGAGTCCCCGGGCACAGCAAACGGCACACCTCGTCAACCTCGACTTAGGGTTACCCATCACCACTGACGCCGCTTTTCAGGAGCTCAACATGGGCAATTGGGAAGGCCGAACTTATACTGAGATTGAAGCGGCCTCACCACAGGAATGGGCTAACTTTTGGCAGGCACCTGAACAATTTCAAGCCAGTAATGGCGGCGAAACTTTCGCTGACCTTGCGACCCGCGCCTTAGCTGGGTTTAACGCGTTAGTTCAACAGTCACCCAACCAAACCATTGCCGTTGTCTCTCATCGGATCACGATCCGCGTTCTGTTATCGCAACTGCTTAACGTTGATATCAACCAAATCGATGATCCAAAACCCACGAGTTTGACGGAGCTCATCGTGATCGATAACCAGTACCACTTGAGTTTAATGAATAGCGTGACCCACTACGAAGCATAACTAATTTTCCGTCAAATTAAGCTGGTATTTACGTTAGTCTAGCCTTATACTTCAATTGAATTCTCGAAAGGAAGCGACCACGTTGAAGCAATTTCGATTAACGATTCGACTCGTTGAAGGCTTAGGGTTACTCGTCTCACTATTCTTCTTTTTCAAGGCGCCTGATCAAATCACCATGCACTTTAACGGCAACGGTACGGGTGACGCGACTGGTAGTCGTTGGCTGATTTTTCTTGAAGAGGTGCTGTTGGTCATTGTTGGCGAAGGCGGTATTTTGTATGCTACCCATTTTCGGAAACAGCGTGAGTTAACCGAGCTGCCACGAATCTTGCCTAATGAGTGGTCGCTGATTGTAGCTGTGGTTGCGGTGTTGGTTTTGTTTAGTGTGTTGATGGGGCAGCAGATTGCGATATAAACACCGAGAATCTTTATTCACTGACTAGTTGTTTTCGTAGCTCTAAAAAGGAATCAAAATCCCACCTCGTGCGATTTTGACTCCTTTTTGAAACACCTTATTTAACTGAAATTGTCTTATTTGCAGTCATACGACTAAAGTGCCCATTCGCATAATAACCAGCACTCACCTTAACCGTCTTAGCTTTTGGGGCATAGATGGTTTTACTGAAGTTACCTGCCTGACTTAATTTCGCATAACGGTAACCCTTATACGTCTTGATTCGCGCATAATTCGCCTTTTGGTGAAGTGTCGCCTTGCCGGTAATCTTAACGTATTTTTTAGTTGCCGTTTTCTTGGCGGATAACTTGTTATTGCAATTTTGGAAAATTCTTCAATTACAATTGAAGAATGTCTAAATTTCCGCTTTTCTTCAAATATAATTGAAGAATCTTGATTTGCCAGACAACTGTTCAGCACCACAACACCAACATCCACTTCCACCTATGTTACAATTAACGCTAATAATCTCACTTCAGGAGCACGCCATGACCACCCAAAAACTCATTGCTTTAGACCTCGACGGCACCACGCTCAACCGCGCTGGCGCCTTAACCCCGCAAACCATCAAGACTTTACGCGCCACCAGCCAAGCCGGCCACCTAGTTGTGTTAACAACGGGTCGCCCGGATGCGATTTCCGTGCCGTTCTACGATCAAATCGGCTTGGATGCGCCAATGATCAACTTCAATGGCGCACTAGTGCATAAACCGCACCAACACTGGCAGTACGAACATCAAGATACGATTCAAGTGCCAACCGCCCTCGCCTTGCGTGAGTTCAAACAGGATTTCGACATCAACCTGATGGTCGCAGAAGGCAAACAGTTGATGGTGGCCGACCACGGGTTCCAAAACGTGCCATTCTTCCCGGATATGCCGAATCCCACCACTTTCCTGAACGAACAGGGTCTCACCCACGCACCAATTTCGGTGACCATGTTCATTAAAGAAACGACACTGATGCCACTACAACGTGCGATTGAAGCCCGGTACCCGCAGCTAACGCCTAAAACCTGGGGCTCTTGGAGTGGCGAACACGCGGCGTTGGAAGTGACCGCTGGCGAAACCAGTAAATCACGGTCACTGGCCTACGTTGCCGAACAGTATCACATCGACCGTGACAACATCATTGCGTTTGGCGATGACCTGAACGATTTAGATATGCTTGCCTTTGCGGGAACTGGCGTGGCGATGCAAAATGCCAAACCGGAAATCTTGGCGGTGGCGGATGACGTCACCAAATTGGATAACGATCAGGATGGCGTTGCGGCTTACTTAGCGGATCATTTGGCAATGTAACCTGATGGAGGTCTCACGATGACGGTAATCGACGACTATATTCAAACTGCAGCCCCAGCTAAACAACCTCGCTTACGGCAAATTCAGGCAGCCATCAAAGCTGAACTCCCGGACGCGACGGAAAAGCTCAGCTACAACATGCCCACTTACTGGCAGGGCCATAACCTGATTCACTTTGCGGCGTTCAAACACCACATCGGAATTTATCCCACCCCGAGTGCGTTGGTGGCCTTTGCGGATGCAGTCGCTGACTTTCCTCACAGTAAGGGTGCGATGCAGATTCCGGACGACCGGGAGCTACCGCTGGACTTGATTCGACGGCTGGCGCGGTTCCGGTTGGCGGAAGAACAGGGACACTAACTCAAACAGACAATAAAACAACCGTTACAGACACCGGCTTCGGCGTTCGTAACGGCTGTTTTTAATTTTCTTTGATGCCCATATCCTTCTCCAACGAAGCCGTCAACGCCTTTAACAACGCCAACGTCTCTGCCATTTCAACACGGTAATAGCGTTCCGTACCAACCTTACTAACACTCAGCAGTCCCGCATCCCGCATCAACTTTAAGTGGTGCGACACCGCCGGCCGCGATAGCGCGAGCTGTTCCGTGATCTGATTGACCGTCATCTTATCGATCTTGCAGAGCATGACTAGAATTTGTTGCCGATTCTCGTCTTGGAGCATCGTTAGAATCGGAATCCCTGCTCTGAAAATTGCGAGTGTATCTTCTGCCAAATGAAGGCCTCCTTATACCGCTTGAAGTTCAGCGACTAACTGTTTCGCAACTGCCCGCACGGAGAACGGATTCTGCCCCGTGATCAACCGGCCATCCGTCACCGCATACTCACGATAGAACCGTTTCTTCTTAAAATGCGCCCCGTGCTTTTCCGCAACGTCTCGGTTCAAGAACGGCACCACTGACTTCTTGCCAGCAATGATTTCTTCAGCCGTGGTGAACCCAGTAATGGTCTTCCCAGCAATCAAATACTGGCCATCCGCTTCCTTCAAATTCAGTAACCCCGCAATCCCATGACAAACCGACGTCACGTAACCTTGGTTGCGATAAATCGCCATCGCAAGTTGCTGTAATTGCGGGTCATCGGGGAAGTCCCACATGACGCCGTGACCACCCGTATAGTAGATTGCGGCGTAGTCTAACGGGTTTACTTGATCTGGCCGCAACGTATTTTTAAGTGCCCGTTCCACAAAATCAGCGTTCTCATACACGCGCATAATCGATTCATCCGTATACTTCATACTCCGTGGGTCAAGCGGTACAAAGCCGCCTTTTGGACTCACGTAATCGACATCGATTCCCGCCTGCTGCATCTCATCAACGAATTCAGCGGCTTCCCCCAGCCACAGTCCGGTTGGATCCTTAGTCCCTTGATACCGGGTCACGTTTGTTTCGACGATTAACACCTTTGTCATTTTGATTCCTCCTAGGTTCGTTCGTTTAAGCTTTTAAACATTTAATCATTAATTGAATTCTTTGTCAACTATCGACATCAAAAACTGGCGGCTAAAATAAATAGCACCAAGAACGACGTAACGTCGATCTTGATGCTATTAGTTCATTTCAGTTAACCTTCAATACCAATTAAGCTATACCCAAACTACGGTTGCGCATACCCGTTCCCCCGAACCGCTTTCCGCGCACCGCTATGAATAGCGGCCGTTCTCGATTCATAGGTGTAGTTACCCGGGTTCGTGACCTTCGTGTAGTAGATCTTACTCTTAGAAACGAACACTTTGCCAGAAGCGGCAATCGTCCATTTACCAGACTTGCGCAACTTAGAGCTAGTTGTCTTGGTTGCCGTTGTCTTTTTGGTCGTTTTCTTAGCCGTGGTCTTCTTGACAGTCGTGGCAGTCTTCTTAACCGACGTCTTACCAGTTGAGTAGTTGATCTTAACGCCCTCATCCGAGTTTAAAACAACGACTTCGGTATTCAACTTGCCGTCAGAAGACTTGATGTCCACGATTGAGCCTCGCGGAATGACTTCACTACCGCGGTAAACGGGCGTCGTTTCGTATTTAACAGTCCGCTTCGTGCCTGGATGACTTGCCCAGTAGTTTTCGACCTTTTCCTCGGCGTAACGCATACCGCCATTTTGGTCGGCACCAACGTTTTGTGAACGAGTCCCCGTGGTGAAGTTGGCGTTAGACGTGTAAGACTTCTTGCCTAACAGACTGTCACCAATCGAGTGGCTCCGGTTCCATAGATAACCGTGGTAGGTCCGGTGCGTCAGTGAGTAAGTGACCGCCACGATTGGGTTACTGCTCGGCCACTTGTAGGGATCGCGTGGCGTGCCTTGACGACTGCCTTGTGAGGCTTTGTACTCTGAATAGGTTAAGACCGCCCGCGCCGTTGCTGACCGGTGGTGACTATCGGTTGCAAAATGCGTGCCGCCAGTCTTGATGCCGGCAAACGACCCGAACTGCGCCTTCCCATTGGTGTAATAGTAGTCCTTCGTTGGCCCCGCCGATTTAGCGTTGGTATAACTGGTCAACTTGCTGGCAACAACTGAGGCCGATTGTGCCTTGGCCGATGCTGTTTGCGTGTGGATCAGTTGCCCACCACCAAACAGCGCCCCCGTTAAGAGCACGAGTGAGAGTGATTTTTTCAAATACTGATTCATGATTTCCCCTTCCACTTCCCCGCAATTATCGTCAACGTATTAGTGACAAATAATGCTGATATATGATAAATAACCTTTAATCTCATTAATCATATCGCCAGTTGCGTAGGGGCGCAATCGTTTATTCACTTTTGCTTCTAAAGTAGCTCGCTCAACTACAACTTAAACGTCTGAATTAGTCGTTGCCGTTGTTCAAGTGACTTCTTTTCCACTTGCGAAAAACCATACCACTTAAAGTGAAACAGTCGCGTTTTCAGGAACGTTCCCCGGAACAACGCCTTTAATAATGGAGCACCGAAAACCCAACGATAAAGCCAAGTTGGGGTACTCATCGTGGTGATTACCTTGATCTTGGGTTGGCGAGTCAACTTGGTTTGCATCGATCCCGCCTCATACAGAGTTTCCTTCGCATAAACCTTATCAAGAAAGCCCTTCGTCATCGCTGGCATCACTTCCCACCAAATCGGGAACATGAAGATGATTTGATCTGTAGCCAGTAAGCGTTGCTGGTAATCCGCAATTTGGTCGTTGATGGGGACGCCGCGGCGCCAGTTCGCTAGATCTTGGGCGGACATCACGGGATCAAAGTGGTCCGCATGCAAGTCGATCAGGTCAACCTCGGTATTTTCAGCTTTTAATTGGGTCACGACCTGCTTGTAGATAGCGGCCAGGAAGGACCGTTGGTGAGGAACGTTTTCGCTGGCGGTACTGGTGTATGGGTGGTCAAAGATAATCACTGTTTTCATTTTTAATTGCCTCGCATCTCTGTTTTAATTGAGGCTAGTTTATCGTCAATTGCGCACAAGCACCTTAACTTATGTTAAGCTCGACTACAAAATAACAACGATTTGAAAGGCACCTGATAACCATGAACTTACCCCCATTAATCGGCAGTAAATTCCCAGAACTCGCGGCGCATTGGGACGACTGTCAACAACTCCTCACTCCGATAACAGCGCCCGCTCATACCCAATTATTAAACGAAGGCGATATCAGCACGACCATCTACATTGTCGTGAGTGGTGCGCTACGCTTATGGCAGGCTGGTGAGCGCCAAGAGATCACTTTTCAATTCTTCTTTGACAATGAAATCGTAAGTTCGTTTGAAAGTTTCTACCTAAATCAGCCAAGCGATTGTTCACTGGAGGCACTGGAAGATAGCCAATTGCTTAAATTAAGCAAAGCCGATTTTGAATTACTCTGCCAACGCTACCCGAGTTTAGAGCAATCCATGACTCGCTGGATCTGCCAGCGCTTCATCACCTATCGTGGACGGATGCTGAAACAGTTACAACAGTCACCCCTCGAACGCTATCAGGACTTGCTTGAAAACGAACCTGAACTGATTGAGCGGGTGCCGTTACACGAAATTGCATCTTACATCGGGATTACGCCGGTGTCGTTGAGTCGGATTCGGAAGCGGTTGGGTTAAATCGCGCTATTCCGCATTCTCAAACGTCACTTCTAACCCTTTGAATGATGTATAGCCATCATCCGCAAATACCGTGGTGCCGTTAATGGCGCTGGCTTCAAAATCCGGTTCATGTGCTATGAACTGAGTGTTTTGTTGTGTACTTAGTGCTAAATTAAGCCTTCAAAATTTCTCTACAAACGCTAAGTTAGGTCCGCTAACGATTTCCGTAAGATTAACGCAAAAACATTTACGCTTGCGTAAAAATGCCTTAGGCTTAGGCATGATTATAATCTCGTCACACCATTTATCTAGGGGGATTCGTTCATGAAAAAGTCATTATCACCGGTACTGCATTAGGTGTCTTTGTCTTAAGTACAGGCTTAAACTTAACGACCAACGTGCACGCCAAAACCTACGCCACTATCACCAACATTTCTCAATCCAAAAAAGTGTCCGGCGATTACGTCAACTTTACGGGCAAGAACGCTCTTTACACCAAAGCTGGGACGATGCACGGCGCAAAATTAGTGAAGTCAACCAGTCAACTCAAAAAGCTCGCTAGGTCGACACGCGGTCTTGATTCGTTCATGATTTTACGAACGGCCACCACTAACCAGCACAACGTCTACCTCAAGATTCGCTCATTAGACGGCAAAACAACCGGTTGGATCTATGATGGTAAATCAACTCAATCTAAAATGAACAACATTATCTATAAGGACAAGGCGCACAAATACCCAGCCGGTGGCGTCACCGCATTTGAAACCAGCTCGACGAGTCTACTGACTCAAACCGAAAAAACGAGCTATTATCGGTTAGCAACGCCGGGGTCGGCAACGGATGGAACTGGGGTGCTCTACAATACAACCTTAGATACCGCTTCACCCGCTTGGGGCACGCTCAAAGTCGCTCAGCCTAACCAAACAACTTCGACCCCATATGCCAGCGACGTCTTTATTGTGACGTTTGCCAAAACTCGAACCCGGCAAGGTGATTGTTGGCTCCGAGTCGTTGATCTTAATAACACTGCCGTACAAGGCTACATTAAAGCCAGCGCGATGACGAAATTACCTGCCACAACGGCTAAAATGGGCATTACGGTCAATTATGTTGATAACGCATCTAATAAAGTTGTCGGGACAACGATCGTACCAGTCAGCGACACAACTGCGATGAACCTGACCGGACTCTTCGGTTACTTTGAAGGCCTCCCATCTGGTTACACTGCCAACGCCGACCACACAAATGGCGCAACTGGCTTCACCGATAAAGCCGCTGCTCAAAACGCGGTTGCTGGCGACGTGCTGACGTATCAAGTTGGGGTTGACCGGAACTAACGCTTAGCACAAAACATGTCACCATTAAACATGATCACCTTCTAAAAGGACTAAGTTCGCATCGTACGACCTTAGTCCTTTTTCACGTCTATAAAATTTAAATCAACCCCAAACTAATCAAACGCAATCAGCTTTTGGCGTAACTCGGGCAATATACCCTGATCCAAAGTTTCATTCATTAAATTTACCAAAAAATCACTTGAAAGACTCGGATTTTCGGTATGCCACCACTTAATCGTTGTCAATAAGTTGTTCGCAATGAGCCCGGCGTATAACGAAAGTACCTTATTTTGCGTTGAATTAGAATCATCAACGTAACTACGAAAAATATCAAATAACCTTTCTTGAAGAATCATCGCCATGTCAGAGAACACCTGCGACGCAAAATGATGCTTAAGTAAGATATCTAACGTGTCCGCATGATCTGAAAAATACGTCACCAAAGCATCAAACCCATTTCGATCAGCATTAAGTTCAAATGGAAGTGTTTCGACAGCCCGTCGATAAGCATGTAGTGTATCATCCATAATCTGTTGACTTAAATCAAATTTATCCTCAAAGTTTCGATAAAACGTGGACTTATTAATTTGACACTCAGTTGTCAGGAGCTTAATGGTTATCGCTTCAAATTTATGGGTTTCCAATAATCGCAAAAACGTTTGGATAATATTTTGCCGTGTTTTGATAACTCGAAGATCCATTTTGCCACCACCAATCAAATTTAAGCAACTCTTTTCCTTTACGTGTCGCTTAAGCAACTTTCTTCGTCATTCTTGTGATTGTTTACGCAAATTGATTATAGCATACTGAAACCGCATTCATAATATCACTAAGGGGCGATAACTATGGTCAACGCATATTATCCAAATCTGTTTAAAAAAGGACATATTGGTAATGTTGAAATCAAGAACCGAATTGTCCGTAACTCAATGGGTACCTATTTAGGTAACCCTGATGGTACCGTAACCGACCGACAAATCAAAGCTTACGCAGAAGCCGCAGATGGCGGTGCTGGGCTGGTTTTCATGGATAATGCAACGCCGGTACCAATGGCATCTTGTGGTCTTAGAGCTGACCTAGATACCCACATTGCCGGACTTTCACTTCTCGCAGATGCAATCAAATCACACGGCGCAGTTCCGGGAATGCAATTAGCACACCCTGGCCGTGATGCCGGCTTCGTTGGCAGCGCAGACGTCATTGGTGCCTCTGCCATTACGTTTGAGCCTGGTACCAAGCTGGCGCCAAATTACCACGTCCGTTATCAATTGATGAAATTCACGATTTAGTTCATAAGTTTGGGGACGCCGCCTTACGTTGCAAACGCGCCGGATTCGAAGTAGTTGAGTTACACGCCGCAGCGGGCTGTATTCCGACTAACTTCTTGTCACCACACGATAACCACCGAACAGATATGTATGGCGGATCCCTAGAAAACCGAATGCGCCTGCTACTCGAAATTATTGCTGATATGAAGCAAAAATGCGGGCCAAACTTCCCAATCGGCGTAAAACTTAGTACCGAAGACTGTGAGCCAGAGGCATCCGAATCGATGAAACCGTTCAAGTTGCCAAAGCGGTTGAAAAAGCTGGTGCTTCACACATCAATTTGATTTCAGGCACTCATGCAACCGCAGCAATGGAAATTTTACAACCGGATGGTTTTAACGCCAACATGACTAAACGAATCAAAGATGCCGTCTCAATTCCTGTTTTTGCGGGCCATAATGTATTTACACCTGAATTAGCCGAAAAAATGCTTTCAGATGGTGATGGCGACTTTGTTGCGCTAGGACGGGCAAGTCTAGCCGACCCTGCTTGGGCGAAAAAGGCTCAAAACGGACTAGCCGATGATATTACACCCTGCATCAACTGCCTTATTGGCTGTACAGATCGCGGCCTACTAGCCAATAGACCAATCTCCTGCACCGTTAATCCAACGTTATACAAATATGAATGTCCGCCAATTACACCAACACAAACACCCAAAAACGTTGTTGTCATTGGCGGAGGTCCAGCTGGGTGTGAAGCTGCTTTAGCTGCTGCGCGACGTGGCAATCACGTGACGTTATACGAAAAACGCGAAATCGGTGGCGCCATGATTGAAGCCTCGGCGCCAGAAAATAAGGCCGATATTCGGCGACTAATTGCGTACTATAAACGACACCTAGATAACAATAAGAATATCGACGTCGTTCAAAAAAATGTGACGACTGAGGACATTCTCAACGAAAACTGCGATGCTGCAATTGTTGCCGTTGGCGGTCGGGAACGAACGTTGAATAATGTCAACGGCATTAACAGCGACATGGTCTTTTCAGCTATGTCTGTCCTCACCCACGATGTTAACGTTCCCGGGGAAAGCGTTGCTGTCATCGGCGGTGGCATTACCGGGTCTGAAACTGCGTTGGAATTAGTGCGGATGGGCAAGCAAGTAACCATTGTTGAAATGGCTGATCAATTTCTCAGTAATCGAAGCACCTCATCCGCCGCTCAAGCCTATGCGGTTGCAATTTCTCAATCCACGATTAAGGTTTTAACCAGTTTACGTCTGGAGAAAGTTGCCGATGGCCAGTTGACGTTAGTCGATAAATTTGGCAATGAGCAGTTATTAAAAACTGACGCTGTTGTTTTAGCGGCTGGTTTCGATGCACAACCTCAATTTGCGAATACCTTGGATGACAATGCCAATATTCCGGTTTATAACGTTGGTGACGCCAAACGGGTCCGTGACATCTATGATGCCGTACACGAAGGTTTCGTTGCCGGACGACAGATTTAATTTGTTTAACCCAATTTATCTGTTAGCTTGATGATGCCAATTAATTAACGCTAGCTAGTTTGCTTACATCATCAGACATATTATTCTGCAACCTCAAACACATATAATCGCAACACAACAAAAAGCCAGTTCACACCACGTGGGCTGACTTTTTAGTTACATCATTACCGCTAATTAGTCTGGTAAGTCGCTCGTATTCACATACCGCAGCCAACCATCTAACGCTACCAACGATAGATCATGCTTTTTCCCATAACCATCACCGTAGACCGCCTGTAAGTTTCCGCCACTGTTACTCAGCGCATTGGCCGTTTCATCAGGGAAGTTATACCGTACCGTTCGAATGCCGATTCCAGTTGTTGTACTCCCCGATGTCGCCTTCATTGGGTACGTCTCCTCCGGTTTAGCACCTAAAGCAACAAGGTCTTGCATGGCCCAAAAGTTCGTCCGGTTGCCAAAGTAACTCATCTCAGACTGCTTCGGCATTACCTGAAACATCGGGATTCGTAACACATCTGCCTTGTTGTTGGTGGGCCAAACGTTGACCAACGCGATCCGCGCATTGGCTGTTTTGCTGGAGCAAACGAAGGCTGGTAAGTCGGTATTTTTAGGATTCTTCAAATAAAAATTCAGAACCTTAATCATCTGCTTAGTTGTCGGGGGCGTTGCAAAAGCGCTCAGTGCCGTCTTATCCTTCGTTCCCGGCACATCCGCTTGTTCAATAAGTGAATCATCCGCTTTCGATTGATACCGCAAGCTTGATAATAAAATCCCCCGACTTGGATAACTATAATAGCCACCGCTCACGTAATGTCCCGCAATCAAATAACCACTCCAAACGTAGCCAGCCACCTTTTTATTGGCACTTTGAACGTAGTAGTAAGCGGCTGTGTGCTTCTTCGATTTAATGGTTACTTTTTTAGTGGCATACAACGTTGTGTGCGGATAGTTTTTCAAGTTGTGAATTGCTTTGGTGTAATGTGTATTCCACATATAAGCCGTCTTGGGATAACGCGCTAAATAAGTTGGTTTCACCTGATACGTTTTGATCGTGGTGATTTTAGCTGTGCTGGCGTGCGCCGTTGTTGGTTGACCTGCGATGGCAACAGTCGTTAGGCCGATAAATGCGCTAGCTAATAAACCTGATAGTTTCATGGTGTTCGTCCCCTTTTTGCTTAAACTGAATCGTAGGTGTTTATCTCTGCTACATATCATCGTATCGCTAATCTGACATCATGTATACCTGCCTTACACTCAAGAAATGGATAATCCTGATATGCCATATTGAGGCAATATCAGGGATTTAATAACCCAATCTGTACCCCTGATCACTTTATTACGCTCGCCGTTTGTGTAGTATGCTTGAAAACCAAAACCTCAAAATAGAAGAAGGACCAAGATCGCACAACCGCGACCTTGGCCCTTTTCATATACCCATAAATTCAGCGACGAACTAATCCATCACCACATGCTGGAAGGCAATCGAACCAGTCTCCAAATCTGCCTTGAATAGTCCCTTAACGCCTGACTTCTCATCAGTCAAGACGGCCATATATTATACGAAACATTTCTATTTAGTGCAGATTTCATACGCGTTCTTTATCCCATTAGCGTCTTTTAACTCCCGGTATCTCTCGTCATTATTTATTAAGAATTTAACAAAACAGTACATATCTCGTATTTGGACCGCCGGCATATTGTTCGCTTGCCAACCAACGCCAAACAGTGCCTACTGCATAACATAATCGTCAGCATCCGTAGAATAAGCAACGGCCTTTTGCTCAGTTAACGCCGTTAGTCGAGCCTCCAAACTTGCCTTGATTTTTTGATAAGCATCACTGCCCAACGTCAACCGCAATGGTCCCTTTCCAACATCTACACGGTTAATAATTTGATGGGCCATTTTTTCAGGATCACCGGCGATATACTTTTCGTACGTTGCTAGATCGATCCATCCCTGGAACATCACCTTTCATTAACCGAACTATTTTTTCAACTTCAGTGCCTTGATAATCAATCGGATCCTCACCAAAAACACCGTTTCCATCAACAAAGTTAGTTCTGATGCCGCCAGGCTCAACAATTGTCGTTTGGATATTAAATGGGGCAACTTCTGCAGCCAACGCTTCAAAAGCAGCTTCAACCGCCCATTTTGATGCACTATACATTCCCATTACAGGTGTCGAGTACTGTCCAGCCATGCTAGCAATCTGAATAATCTGTCCACTTCCCTGTTTTCTAAAATGGGGTAGGAACATCCGTGCCGTATTTAACGACCCAAAGACATTAACGTTAAATACGTCTGCTGTTTGCTTAGCACTGATACCCTCAACAGTCCCGTATAGCCCATAGGCTGCATTATTGAGCAACACGTCAACTGTACCAAAGGTTTGAAATGTTTGATCCACAGCATCACTAACGCTTGTGGATTCGTTAAATCCAGTGCCGTTACCCATAACTGAGTGCCATATTTCTCTTTTAAAGTTGCCAGCGCGTCTTTTTTACGCGTTGTCGCAGCGACCCGATCACCCCGCTCAAGTAATTCACTGATAATAGCGGTCGCTAAACCACCCGTAGCCCCAGTAATAAACCATGTTTTCATATTAATTTGCCTCCAGTAATTAATTATATTTTTAGCGATAGTTCTATCGATTAAATCCATTTTAATAATAGCGATAGCCCTATCGTTTGTCAAGAACCATCAACTCACTATTTAGCGTATCAGCCGCCATCCCCTTGTTAATCGGATTAATCTTCGCTATCCTAGTAATGACCATGATCATTTAAAGGAGACCATTATGAAACTCAAAAGTGAAGCGCTCCGCCAATCAATCCTCACCACCACCACTCAGTTGTTGATTTCTCAAGGCATTGAAGGCACATCAACTGTTAAAGTGGCTAAAAAACTGAACATCTCTCAATCTAACATCTACTCTTACTTTAAAAATAAACAAATGCTTCTGCTGGCCGTTTTTAAGCACCATCAGGCAAAACTCATCGCAGCACTTCAACCTTTACTCGAATTACAATTACAGCCAGTTCAGCAAATCGATGCCCTCATTAACGGCCTCATTGAATTTGGATCACAACAGCCACAATCAATTCAACTTATCCTGCTATTTCGACAACAACCACAGATTCGTCCGACACTTCCAACCATTCAAGATGACCCCTTTTTTGTCGCTCTTTTTACCAAAATCGAACACTTTCAACAACTTAACGTTATCAAAAACTATAACGCTCAGTTTTTAGCTGAAGGGGTCTTCTCAATCGTTGTTAACTATCTCCTTTTTCAGACTACCGGCGAATTAATCGATCAACCACTATCGCAACAGGATGCAGTGACACTGATCCATGGCTTTTTGTTGACCGGAAACGAGTAGTGCGTTTAATATAAATTACCCAAATACGATAAAAAGGGCCAAGATCGCACAACCGCGACCTTGGCCCTTTTCATATACCTATAAATTTAGTGACGAACTAATCCATCACCACATGCTGGAACTCAATTGAACCAGTCCCCAAATCTGCCTTGAATAGTCCCTTAACGTCTGACTTCTCATCAGTCAAAGTCACCATGTACTCGTCCTGACCGCCTTTACCATGCTCAAAACTTTCGTATTCTCCACGGAATTCGTTCTTCCGGAAAAGGCCGATGATCTTCATCATTTCGCGTTGTGAAACTTCTGGTTCTAATACGTTATCCAAGGTTGTTGTACTCCATTCGATTATAAATTTTATTTTTTGCCGTCACGAATAGCGACCCTAGCGACCAATCAGCGCCGATTGGTGACCACTAGTGCCCGCACTATCCGTAGTTATCCATCATTCGCACAGAAAAATGATCACCACCGGGCTTCATTTGCCACCCTTCAGTGATCATTTTTTGTGTTTAACTTTAAGTTGTGAGCTAAAAGTTTGAGTTGCTAATTAACCAAGCTTCGTCTTGCTTTGTACTTCAAGCTTTTCGTTGAAGTCGTAGACAACTGGTTGGCCAGTCTTCATTTCAAGGTTGATGATATCTTCATCACTGATACCTTCGATGTACTTGCTCAAGGCACGTAATGAGTTACCGTGGGCTGCGATGATGACGTTCTTGCCGTCAAGCAACTTAGGTGCGATTTCATCTTCCCAGAATGGCATAACCCGTTCAAGGGTAACCTTCAAGTTTTCGCCACCAGGAATGATGTTAGGGTCAAGGTTAGCGTAACGACGGTCGTTAGCTGCTGATCCTTCATCATCGGCACTCAAAAGTGGAGGCAAGACGTCGTATGAACGACGCCAGATGTGCACTTGGTCGTCACCGAACTTTTCAGCAGCTTCGGCCTTGTTTTGGCCTTGCAATGCGCCGTAGTGACGTTCGTTCAAGCGCCAAGTCTTGGTTTCTGGAATCCAGAGTTGGTCTGAGTATTCCAAAGCGTAGTGCAACGTCTTGATGGCACGCGTCAAAACTGAGGTGAAGGCGTAATCGAATTCGATGCCGGCTTCCTTGATCAACTTACCAGCGTTTTGGGCTTGCTTAACCCCTTCGTCGCTTAAGTTAACGTCAACCCAACCTGTAAATTGGTTAGATAAGTTCCATTCACTTTGACCGTGACGGATCAATACTAATTTAGCCATTCGTCAATAACCTCTTTCTTCTTTTAATTACTTGCCTATTTTACACCATATTCGGTTTAAATACAGTAACATTTCTCGCTTTCACAAATTGAAAACGGGTCCAATTCGCGTAGTGGTTGGACCAAAGCCGATTTTGTTAAGCTTTGTGAAATTTATGAGTTAATCGCTCATACCGGGCGTCAACGCAACCCGATCCGCTTCGGTCACTTCCCGTAATACGCGACACGGACTGCCCACCGCCACCACACCGGCCGGAATATCATGGTTGACCACGCTGCCGGCGCCAATGATACTGCCAGCACCAATCGTCACGCCACCGGTGACCACCACGTTGGCACCTAACCAAACGTTATCCGCCAACGTAATTGGAGCACTCGTCATGATGCCGTCTGCGCGCTGTTCCTCCAGCATCGCATGGCCAGAACAGGCCAACACCACGCCGGACGCAATGAATGCACCGGCACCGATGTGCACTGGTGAGGTATCCAAAATCGTCACGTTGTAGTTCAACAGCGCTAACCCGTGGAAGTGAATGTTGAAACCGTAATCGCAGTGAAAGCCGGCTTCCACGAAGGTCGTATTGGTCACGGTCCCAAATAACTGCATGAGGATCTTATGCCGCGCTTCTCCTACGTCTGGATCCATCTGATTCAGCTGCCAGCAGAGTTTTTTGGCTCGCTGTTGGCTTTTAGCTGGCATTTGACGCCCATCCACCACGTAAGGTTCAGGTGTCGTCATTCGTTCCCGATTTGTCATGTTAACGCATCCTTTCAAAAAACGGTGAGGTTAATGCGCATCCGCTCATTGTCCCCACCGTTACTGATTTAGTTCGAATAATTGTTAATAATCTTGTGCTTACTGTTCCAGAAACCAACCTTCACAACCCCGACCACGTGGCTCTTTGGTACGAACCGTAGACCCGGCCGTCTTCAGACACGCTCCGGTGGTCCCCCATCACGAAGTAACAGCCCTTTGGCACCTTGTTGATCCGGTTGTTACCGATGGCTAAGCTCCACTTGTTGCTCCAGTCGTTTTGACGAGCAGCGGTCACTAAGTTGAAGCCGTTCTTAAAGGTCGATGTGGTGCCGGCCTCTTGTTGGTATTTTGAAATAAAGTTCTGCGCTTGGTACTTACCGTTGACGTAGAGCTTACCCGTCTTGGTGTAGCGAATCGTGTCCCCTGGCAGGCCGATGACCCGCTTGACGTAGTTTTCCTTAGGGGCGGCGTTGCTATCAACGCCTTCAGCGTCAAAAACAATCACGGAGAACCGCTTGATACTTGCCGTTTTAACCGCAATGATCCGTTGCGAGTTCTTCAAGTTGGGCGCCATTGACGTCCCGTCAACGCTGACGGGCACTAGCCAAAACACCCGGATCCCGATAGCCAACAACAGGCCAATCGCGATGGGAATGAGAAACTGTAGTGTCTTTTTCAAAATCTAACCTCCTGAAAATGGGTTGCTTAGTCGTCTTGTTCATCCGTTTTGACACGGTGTCGTTTTAACTTCTTCGTTAGTTGGGCTGGTGGCACGTGCAAGCCATGTGCCTTCTTCACCCCGAGGATGTCGAGGAAGAAGGTGAACACTGGCACCCCAACGATCAAGCCCCAAGTCCCCCACAACGCTTCGCCGGCTAACAGCACAACGAAGGTGTAGAAGATTGGCAGTTCAGTCTTGCTGGACATCAGCTTCGGGTTAAGGACGTAGGCTTCTAACGCGTGAACGACCAGTAATAGGATAACGATCGTCACCACGTCGCGGAACCCACCAACGGAATACCCCAGAATCGTCAGCGGAATTGCGGAGATGATCACCCCGGCCACTGGCACCAGACTGAGGATGAAGACCATCACTGCGACAACTAGCAGTTGTGGAATATGCATAAATGCGAGGCCGATGGTCGTGATCACCGTGTTGAAAATGGCAATCAAAAACTGCGCTTCTAACACTACGCCGAAGGTATCCGCAAACTTGTGGGCGAAGTAGTAGATATCTTGGAAGAACCAGTCGTAGTCACTGCTCATAAACAGTCGTGAGAACGACCGCATTGGTTTTTCTTCAATCGTGAAGAAGAAGCTGAGGATCAGTGACAACACAAACGTGACCCCGAAGGAGCCGATGCTGGTAATGTAGTCAACGACGACCTTCAAACCACCTTTGACCTGCGGCATCAAGTTCGAGCGGTTCAGCCAATCTGAGACGAATTTGACCGTCTGGTTCGTATCGTTAGATGAACTCTGATAGAACGTGTAGATTGACTGGACGGTGGCGACCACCTGCTTGGCGATTTTGGGAATGTAGTTCGTGATGCCCAGATACAGTAACAGTAACACCAGCAGGTACACCACGACCACAATGATCTGCGACGGTATTTTGACGTGTCGTTGGATGCCCTTGATCAAGCGCAGCACCAAGAACGTGAAGATAAACGTCAGTAATATTTTATTCATTTCTGCCCGCACAAGCCAGAGAACCAGGATCAGCACACCGAGTACCACCCAGCGGCGAAGCGTGACGTTTCTGACAAAGCGTTGATATAACCCCAAATTGGTGCCCCCTTTGACCAATTAGCGTGATGCGAAAATCGTTCCTGTGATCACCCAAGTGACCCAAGAACGACTCGTTCGTGCTTATTTGTAGTTCTTTTCAGCGTAGGTCTTAAATGACGTCCCCGCCTTTTGTGCGGCAATCAAGCCATCCCGAATATCTTGGTCGGAGAAGCTACCTGGCTGGATGCCAGCAGCCTTCAACGTCTTGCGAGCAGCGGTAATTTGTGCCGCTGTGATCGTCTTGCCGTTCAATTGAGTCCGTGACTTCGGTACCGTGTACTCGTTGGAGCCCTTGTAATTCTTGGCTGCGGCACTTTCGGAATCCGTTAAGCCAGCAACGGTACTGCTAGTGCTGCTGTCACTGGTTGTGGTATCTGATGAGCTGCTGGTCGTGGTTGCGCTAGTTGATGATGAAGAATCATCAGCCGGCGTGCCATCACCGCCACCCTTGATGGCCTTGTTGTTGGCACTTCGTAGGTCCACCGCTTGGTTGTAGATGTCGGTGTAATAGCTTTGCTTAGCATCGCTATCCTTGAAGATTCGGTCCAAGGTTGCGTTGGATTGCGTGTACGATTGGCCGTTGTACTCGGTCATCGCTTGATCATAGATCTGTTGATACATGTCCTCTTTCAGCTGAATCGTCTTCAATTGCTTCAAGGCCTTGGTTGCCCGTTGCGTTAAGATGCTGTACCCATCAGCGGTTGTCTTAACCTTGGTGTAATCAGACTTCGCTGAATCAAAGTCACTATCACCCATCGCTGACTCAGCGGACGCAAAGTCCTGTGTCTGGGTCAAATACCGTTGTGCTGTGGCATCGTTTGACTTATGACGCAAGGCTTCCTGAAAGGCCGCCTCCGCTACTGAATAGTTCTTATCCTGCACGGCGTTCTTCGCGGCCGTCATCGCCGCCGTGTACGTTTGCTGGGTCATCCGGTGATTGGCATAGGCATACCCACCTGCCACCGCAATAACGACTACGGCAATGATTGTCCAAACCCACTTTTTCAATCTAATTCCCTCCACTCTCATTTGGCCGGGGACCAGACTCGGTCACCAATCGGCGTACTTTTATCAATTATAACATGCACTGATTTACCCGGGCAGTTTTGATTCGTAAAATTTGCGGAAAGTGTGCGGAGCGAGACGGGTTGAGAGCAGTGTGCAAGGCAACATCGGTGAAGGCGCCCGGGCCTGGCGGGTTTACCGATGTTGCCTTGCATGCAGCTCTCAGTCTCGCGCAGCACCATTCGGCATGGTGGCCAGAAAGCGTGTGGGTGATATTGTGGGCACAACCGGTCGGTCAGAAAATTTGGGCTGGAACGCCGTGGACACTGTTTTGAGCCGAAAGCCCGCGTCTCAAAAGCAGGTCTTTCACTAGGGCGGCAAGGAACGCCACCCAAGTGAAACGACACGGCTGAGCCCAATTTTCTGACCGACCTCTTGTTTGCGGGTTGTCGGCAGCGAGACTGCACTCCCGAAAATTTATCATGAAGGGCGAGACTGTCGCACGGTGACAATTGCGAACATCTCAGTAACTGTTGTCCGATAACGTTACTACATTGAGTCAACGGTAGTTCAAATGCGTTGCGGCAGCGTTCAGCATGGATTGACGTTTAGCCGTTACGATGGTGGAATATTACACTGGCCAGTTTGAGCGTTTGTCGAATTACCATCAGTCATTACGATTGTCGCAAACCGCTCAGTTAACCGCTTGAGATGATTTGCAACCGTGCCGAATTACACCAATGTAAGATGGAGGGATGCGGCTAGGTTCCTGCTGTGTCGCGATGATTGGTGGTTGTTGGTGTTCTTCCGACAACTACCTATCATCGGGGACGAAGTTAAGACTCGGACGGGCTTAGCGAGGCTTAACTTCGAGGTCTGAGACCGCCCTTCGGCTCAGACCGGTCCCCATAGCTGGAACCTAGCCGCATACCGGAATCGACAGGCCACACAAATCACTGCCCTTCACAAACAAAAAAGCACCCGCATCAGCATAGTGCCGATACAGGTGCGTAAGTTGCAAAGTTTAAAGTACCATCGCCAGCAAGAACACGCTGACGAGTCCGACAATGACTGAGATCGCCATTGAGCGGGTGAAGTACGCGATGAAGCCGACGATCACTGCCGCGATGATTTCGGGCAGATGGTGGATAATGTCGACTTGATAAGTCGCACTGATAAAGACGTCTTTGACGACCAACGCCGTGAACAGAGATACGGGAACGAACCGCATCCATTCGTTGAACCATTCCGGAATCTTCCGTTTTGTAAAAATCTTAATGGGCAAGTAACGTGGTGCAAACGCCACGAAGAAGCCTAAGACGACTAACCAGAAATGTTGAGTTGTGTTCCAGGTATTTACCGCATTCATAAACGTGTCCCCTACTAATTTTCACTGGATTCTTCGACGGCTGACTTCTTGCTTCCTGGGCTGTGGAGCTTGTAGAGGAAGCGGCTGTTCGGTTTACGATTCTTCAGGTAGTGCTCTAAGGCAAACCCGATGAATGACGAAATAAGCGTAGAAATCACCAACCCCAAGGTACTCTTGGTCAACACCAAGAAGATGACAGCGAACACCGCTGCAATCAAACCAACTAAAATCGTTAGTCGACTCTTCACCTGCATGATGATCATGTAGAGGAACAGGGCTGTTAACGCAAAGTGGACCACTGTCAGGTCGATCTTCAACGCACTACCGACTAAACTACCGATAATGTTGCTGACCGCCCAAAACAGTAAGGAATAGTGTTCTACCATTAAGGCTTCACTTGGAGTCCATTTTTTATCCGTCGCAAACTTTAAATAGTTCACGGCGTAGTTTTCGTCGTTCATTGAAATCGCGAAAATCAGCTTGAATTTTTCGGACGTACCCGTTAGATAGCGAGATAGACTCGACTAACAGGGCGTACCGGAGTTCCAAGAAGAACAACATCAAAACAATTGATAACAGTGGGGCGTTGATCGTTAACATGGACGCAATCATAAATTGCGCGCCACCAGAAAAGATCACAATTGACACCATCGCCGTCAACAACGTGTTGAAACCGGCAGCGTGCAATAACACGCCACATGCTAGGCCAATTGGAATATAACTCAGGTTCAACGGCATCGAGACCCGTAACGTTGACCGCCATTTAGGCTCGTCTGGGTTTGGTACTTGTTTAGTCAAGAATAATGCCTCCATCACAAAGCTTCCGACTCTTGATTAGGTAGTTCGCCAAATTGCGCCCTACCAGATAGACAATTACACAATACAAGACTAGTTTACCATGTTTCATTTAGTTTTCCTACGTTGATTTCACAAGTTAAAGCAGTTGAAAGCGCCTTACTAACCGTATTCAACCGGTTGCAATCCGCCAGTTACCGAACTTAAATATTTGTAATAAGCTAAAAGTTCGGTTTGGCATTCGAAAATACAATTTAAAACTAAATCATTGCTAATAAATGGCGCCAAGTTCGAACGATCCAATTTGCACGTTGAACTTTGGTCGTTGTTTTAATTGGTACCGTTAATGACGCCGTTTGCCCTAATTGGGGTAATGATTGGCCATTCACCGTCAACGTGGCGGTTCCAAAGACCGTCCCAGCCTTCAATGGTGCCGCCAAACCGGCCTGTTTCTTTTCAGCGTAAACCGAATTAATGGTCACGTGACCCTTGATTTGATTGGTTTGCTGCGACTTCGTTAGCCAAACGGTCGTTGGTTCAGCAACCGTTGCGTTGGTCTGCGTGGTCTTTCCCATCGGAACGTTGATGTTTTTAACCTGGTACGTCTTTGAATTAAGGGTAACTGGCCGATAAGTCGCGTAAACCCAGTTCATTAAGTGGCGCGTTTGGACAAACCGCGCTGGATCGCCAGTCGATTGATTAGACGCATGCATGACCACCGTAATGATCCGGTGCCCCTGCTTATTGACCGTCCCGACGAAGTTGCCGCCGGCCGCGTTAGACGTCCCGGTTTTTAACCCGTCAACTGGTAAGGTCGAACTGTACTGTGACAGTCCCTTTAGCATCAGGTTCCAGTTCGTCATCTTGGTTTGACTGGTCCCGCCCTTGTCAAACCACATCGTTGCCTGACTAGTGGTTTTCAAAATCTGTGGGTACATCGCCAATAGATCCTTAGCGAGCTTGGCAACATCGGCTGCGGACATCGTGTTTTCATCCGTTGAAGCCAATGAACTGTATCCCAATGAAGCCGCTTGTCCGTTTGTGATCCCCGAAGCGGTGATCAACTTGGCGCTGTTCAGATTCAGTTCTTCGGCGGTTGCCCGCATCTTCTTGATAAATTGGTGTGGGCTCCCCGATACGGCATTACCTAGCGCAGAAATCGCCGCGTTCGCTGAATAGATCAACGTGGCATCGTAGAGTTCGCGAACGGAATACGTCCGGCTTGAACTCAGGGGTACGTTGGTCAACTCGGTATTTTGACTCATTTTGGCAATTTGGGGGCTAACTTTCACCTGTTGGTTCCAGTGCATTTTACCGCTGTGGATCTGTTGGAGCACGATGTAGATCGACAGGAGCTTGGTCATGGACGCAATGGGGAGCGCCTTATTGGCATTCTTTTGGTACAGCACCTGTCCGGTTGTCGCATCAACGGCGACTGCTGATTTCACGTTTAAATTTAAGTCTGCCGCGTGGGCGGTGACGCCACCCAAGCTGAAAATCAGCATGAGGGCACACCAAAACAAGCCGATTTGTAGGCGTCGTTTTTGACTGTTATGTTGCATCATTTGTGACTGGCCTCCGTTAGTTTTTGACGTCCGGCCGTTTCAACCGGTCGCCGTTTTTAATTGGCAAATGAATCACGAACCGCGTCAGGTCGTCATCCGATGTCACGTAAATATAACCACCGTGAAGCGACACGATACTTTGGGCGATGGCGAGGCCTAAGCCGGTCCCGCCAGTCGCTTTGGAACGCGATTCCTCTACGCGATAAAAGCGCTCAAAGACCTGTCCTAACGCTGCTTCCGGAATCTTGGAGCCATCGTTTTCAACGCTAACGGCCACTTCCCGGTCACTTAGCTGTTTAGCCCGGAGGTAGATGTGTTTGCCATCACCACCATACTTCAACGCGTTGCCAATCAGGTTATTAAACACCCGACCGAGTTTCTCGGCATCCGCCTCAATGTGGATTGGCTCATCGCCAACGTCCGTAACCAACGTCATGCCCTTCTCGTTGGCTTCCAGTTCAAAACTGGCCGCCAGTTGCGCCATCATTTGGGTAAGATCCAGATGGGCAATCGTCAGTGGCGTATCCGTTTGGCGCATTTTGGTGTATTCGAAAAGATCATCCACCAGCGACTTCATTTGCTTCGCCTTATTGAAGGCTGTATTAGTGTATTTGAGTAACTCTTCTTCTGAATGGTACTGCCGGTCTTCAACGAGGCCTAAATACCCGATGATCGACGTTAGCGGGGTTCGCAAGTCATGACTGACATTCGTGATCAGTTCATCCTTGGACTTTTCGATTCGCCGTTCTTCTTCGATCGAACTAATAACCGAATCAACCAGCGAATTGACCGAGGTCACGACCCGTTGTGTATCGCCTTTTAACGTAAACGGAATCCGGTGATCAAAGTGACCGTTGGCAATATAATGCAGTTCACCAATGATGTGTCGCAACTGCATTTGGTGATACCGCCGAATCAACCGCCAGTACACCACCCCAACGTCAAACACGATCATCAGCGCAATGAAGATGTTCTCCCAACTCCACAACTGATAGTGTGCGGGGCCAATGAAGACCGAGCGTTTAATGATAAAAATACCGTCCTGCAACCCCGGATTGGTCTGAATCATCTCGTTTAAAATCACGATCACTGATAGGTTCAGCAACAGCAAGATCACAACGGTGACGATTCCTTCCATAATAAGGGCGCTTTTTTCTCGCGTGGTTAACTTCACAATTTTCCTCCAACGCTTAGTGTCTCTCTACTTACCCAGTACTTTAGTGTGTTTCAATCTTGTAACCGACACCCCAGACGGTCTGAATCACCTTTTCGCCATCGGTTGCTTCTTCGATTTTGTCCCGTAAATGAGACACGTGCACCATGACGGTCTTAGCCGACACGATTGATTCTTGCCGCCAAACCCGTTCAAAAATCTCATCCGCAGAAAAGACCCGGTTAGGATGGCTGGCTAATAGGTATAAAATACCGAATTCTAGTGCGGTCAAATTGATCAACTTGCCCGACAAGGTTTTGACTTCGTGAGAATCCTTGTTGATGGTTAAGGAACCAATATCAAGCACGTCTGGTTTTTCTTCCGTGACGTGGTCTGAAGCCCGACGCAATAGTGATTTAACCCGTGCCATGACTTCCAGTGGGTTAAAGGGTTTCGTCACATAATCGTCCCCACCACTGATCAGGCCTTGAATCTTATCCATGTCATCCGTCTTGGCAGACAGAATCAAAATAGGCAGTTCGGAATCCTTCCGCACTTCCTTGATCACTTCAATCCCGTTCATTTCGGGCATCATAATATCCAAAATCATCAAGCCAATATCTGGTGTGGTATGAAGCTTCGTCAACGCTTCCTTACCATTGTAGCTGAAACCGGTTCGTAGCCTTCGTTCTTAATGTAGATTTCCAATAATTGCGCAATTTCTTTATCGTCATCGACAACTAAAATTTTCATTAAAATATTGGGCGAGATACCTACGTTTTCAAACGTGGGAGGAAAGCCCGCCACTCCTCTTTTCTTTAAAATTGGTTTAGTATCTAAAATAGAATATACGAACAATTGTTCTCTTTGTAAAACATGATTTTTGGGTATACTTGGTCTATTCCAATTAAGGAGGTCGACCAATGGCGAAGAAAGTGAAACAATCAGTGGTAATCAAAGTAAAACTCAAACTACATCACAGCACGGATGCTGACCTATTAAATACCATGATGCAACAGTATCGCAACGCCTGTAACCTCGTTTCCCAAGCTTTCTTTGATGATCACTTTCGTTCCAATACGCAGGCATTAACTAAGCGCTTATATCACCAACTGCGGCAAGATTTCCATTTAAAATCCCAACTGGCTCAATCAGTCGTTCGCACAGTAATGGCCCGTTATAAAGCCGTTGAAACCCAATTAGGTGACCAACCTTACTGCTATCCAACTGACAAAAAGCTACCAAATGGCCGGCCAGAACTAGTTTGGGTCCATCGTGACTGTCAGTGGTTATGGCAACCCATTAATTTTTCCCAACCGCACGCTGATTTACAGCGGGGCCGTGATTGGTCGTTTTTGAGTAATGGCGACTTATCCATCAACACGTTGGAAAAGCGTATTCAGGTTACCCCAGTTTGCCACGGTTTACAGGAATATCTAGCTGGCGAACCCATTACTAGTGCTGGTCACGGTTTTGAACAGTATCTAGATGGCACTTGGAAATTTGGTGTGGCTAAAGTCTTACATATTCGCGGTAAATGGTACCTGCATATTGCCATGACCAAGGAAGCTGACGAGCTTCAATTGTCCAAGAACCCGAAAGTCGTTGGCATTGACCGTGGGCTACGTTTTTTAGTCACTACCCATGATCATCAACAACAAACGACCTTCGTTTCTGGTAAATCCGTTCAACGCAAACGGGCAAAGTTTAAGCGAACCCGTGAAGCACTTCAATGCAAAGGAACTAAATCAGCCCGGCGTCGTTTAAAGAAAATTGGAAATCGAGAGAACCGCTGGATGACAGATGTGAATCACTGTCTATCTAAGACACTCGTTGTGACATATGGTGCAGATACTCTATTCGTGTTGGAAGATTTAACTGGCGTTAGCTTCAACCGCGATGATTTACCCAAAGCGCTACGAAACGATAATAGTTCGTGGGCCTTCTACCAGCTTGAAATGATGTTAACCTATAAAGCTCACCGTCAAGGAAGTCTCATCTTAAAAGTACCCGCTAACTATACCAGCCAACGTTGCCCTAAATGTGAAGTGATCAATAAAGAAAATCGAGATCACCAACAACATCAGTATCAATGTGCTGACTGTGGCTATCGTTCCAATGATGATCGAGTTGGGGCGATGAATATCCAGACATTGGGGCAGCGCTACATTGCTGGTAATGCTAAACCGAGGTTTAAAAAGCCAAAATCAACCAAAACAACAGTTGCTTAGCAATGCTTCGCAGCTAAACGGGCGCTGTCAACCGTCCGATATGATGTAGCCACTTTGGGAAGGGAGTATCAGGAGACTGATATGTTTGACCACCGCGGGAAGTTACCGCGTGAGCTACAAGCCCCTTATTTTAATAAGGGGTGTGTTGACTTGAGTAAACTCCTTATTTTTAACATTCGGGATTCATTAATTAAGTGAAGTGAGTTAGCCGTGAGCCAATCCAAACAAGTTATCACAAAGTGTGACATAGTCGTTGCAGTTCGTCAGTTTTGCCTGACCAACTGTTACTATACCACTGTGAACCAGCGTTGCGGGGTCTAAATGATTCATGAACCGCACGCTTATGTCTATCTTAACAAAAGTTGGGGCTGGGTTCATTATTTTAAGTGGGACTTAAAGAAAAAGTAAGAGCGTTGGGAGAAGCGGTTAGCAGGTGGCGTGTAAGGTGGTTTAAGCGAGACTGCCTGGTTTTT
>NZ_BBAD01000009.1 GCF_001311075.1 Secundilactobacillus similis DSM 23365 = JCM 2765 | reverse complement strand
CACACTTCACAAACTCACATCAACGATGCTTACGCTGGACACAAACGACAATAAAAAAGAGACCATCCGTAAAAGACAGTCTCACAATGCATCATTCAATTAAGCTTCTAAAGCAACCCGCTTCAACTCAGCAACCCAGTTATTGTAAAGTTGAACGCTATCCTGCTGCCAAGTGTTGGCTGGAATGGCAGCAGAGAAGTAGTTCTTAGGCAGTTGAATTGGTAGGCCTTTCAGCCGGTCGCGGTGAAATTCGTTAAACAAGGTGTTAGTTTCGTATTCAGGGTGCCCACTCACGTAAGTACTTGCGGTTTTGGCGGCATCTAGGACGATTGGGCCAGCTTCTGGATCACTGGCAAGGACGGTGACGTCTGGGTCATCGATTTCACCAAGGGTGGCGTGCCGCGATTGTGGCATTGAGAGTTGCTTGAAACCCTTAGTGAGTGGTGAGTCCGTCAAGATTTGGCAACGGTACACGCCGAAAAGTTTGGCTGACGTTGGGTGTTTCTTGATGCCGAAGTCGTAGTACAAGCCAGCTTGGGCAGCCCAGCATTCCAAAATTGAACGACGCACGTGAGTTTCACGCCAGTCCAGGAGCTGTTCGAATTCGGACCAGTAGTCCACGCTTTCGAACGTCATTTCCTCGACTGGCGCCCCAGTGACAACCATGCCGTCAAAGGTTTGATCTTCAATGTCCGCTAAGGTCACGTAATCACGGTTTAAATCGGCCTCTGAGGTGTGCTTGCTGTGGTGGGTCGCCATCCGCGCAAAGGTCAATTCAACATCAACAGCGAGTTTTGAAAATAAACCGGCAAATTGACGTTCTGTTTCTAATTTATTTGGCATTAAGTTAACAACCAAAACCTTAACTGTTTGACCATTGTGACTGGTCGCCAACGACTGCTGTTGCTTCAAAAAGCCATTTTTCAAAATCACTGTCATCTGCATGTCCTCCTTATGCGTTTGTATGTCGACAAAAATCCCTAGTTGTTCTTCAACAACTAGGGACGCTTTACCGTGGTACCACCCATCTTCGTTTTAGCGTCATCGCTAAAACCTCTACGTACAATTATACGTTGCAAGGTATCGGTTGCCACCGTGGTACTAGCCGTTACGACCGTACCATTCTCTGAGATCATCTTCCCCGCGGTCAACCGCTTTTTCTCACCAACCAAAAGCTCTCTTGATGGTTCAACCTTGGGTACTCTTCTCGTCATCGACTCATAATGTTTTAATTGTATGTTAATCTATCACATTTTAACTTAACGGTCAAGCGAGTTGCCAAGACGCCTTTAGCCAATAGCATCGTTCGTGATAGATTATTTCTATCACCTTTCTATCATGATAAATACACGCAATCCCCCGTGCCCGTAGTCAACTTTAACCATTTCATTCGAGTGTTTAATTCGGCCATTCGCTGGCTTGCTGGTTAATAATTTAGATGATACCCGGTCATATTTAACCGCACTTATTTAACGCTTCAACAAAATCGGTTGCGAGAATGGGACTTCTTGCGTATAATTGAGCTATTCACAACGGAGGAAATTCGCATGACTAAGTCAACCACTCAATTGAATACTTGGCAAAGCCGGTAATCAAACTGCTACTTCGGATGCGGTTTGAGCTCATGTTCAATACGTGTCCATGCCGGTGACTTTGTAATGCGAGTGACGCAGCATGACTAACCATGCTCGTCGCTCCGACCAAAGGCGACTTCTGCATGGAAGTCGCCTTTTTCGTTGGTTAAATTTTATTTATTATAGTAAGGAGTCGAATGATTATGAAGCGACTATACGCACTTATTGCCGTCATTCTAGTCTTTCTTGGATTTGCGTTTGTTCAAGAAGGCGGCGACAACAAAACGGCTCGGGTCGGTAAACCCACCGTTGGTATTTTACAATTAATGTCTCACCCCGCGCTGGATGCAATTCATCACGGAATCTTGCACGGCCTGAAGGAAAAGGGCTACACGCCAGGCAAGGACGTTAAGATTGATTTTCAAAACGCTCAAAATGATCAGAGTAACTTAATGACCATGAGTAACCGGTTCGTGAATGAAAATGCGGACGCGGTCATCGGGATCGCCACCCCATCAGCACAAGCCTTAGCTAACGCGACTTCCAAGATTCCGATCGTGCTTGGGGCCGTTACTGATCCTAAGGGCGCCGGGTTGGTTAAAAACAACAAGCGTCCCGGCCACAACATCACTGGGGTTTCCGACCAAGCACCTTTAAAGGAGCAACTTGGCTTGATCAAAAAGGTGATGCCAAACATGAAAACGCTGGGGATCTTCTACACCTCTAGCGATGATTCCGCCGTTGCGCAATACAAGCAGTTCAAGTCGCTTTGCGCACAAGAAAACATCACGTTAAAGGCCTATTCAATTTCAAACACCAACGACGTAGACCAAGTGTCGCAACAAATGGTCTCAGGGGTTGACGCCGTCTACGTACCAACTGATAACACGGTAGCTTCAGCCATGCAGACCTTGGTTAAAAATGCCAACGCTGCTAAGGTGCCCGTTTTCCCAGCCGTTGATACGATGGTAAAGAGCGGTGGTTTGGCCACTTACAGTATCAATCAATACAAACTTGGTGTGATCACCGGTGAAATGACCGCTGATATCTTAGATGGTAAGAAACCAGCTACCACCCCAATTCACTACATCAAACACGGGGACCTGATCCTCAACCAACAAGAAGCTAAAAAACTGGGCATTACCTTCCCTGCCTCACTCGTGAAGGAAGCCCAACAGAAGGGAGAAATCATTAAATGAGTATTGGATTAGGCGTTTCCGCTATCGGGCAAGGCTTGTTATGGGCAACCCTTGGTCTGGGCCTGTTTTTAACCTTTAGAATTTTAGATTTCCCCGATATGACCGTTGAAGGGACTTTCCCAATGGGCGCCGCAACCTGTGTGGCTGCCATTAATCATGGCATCAACCGTTTTGGGCCACCATCATGGCCATTGGTGTTGGGATGCTGTGTGGCCTTGCCACCGGTTTACTGTACACCAAGGGGAAAATTCCGATTTTGTTAGCCGGAATCTTAGTCATGACCGCCGCCTACTCGATCAACTTACGAATCATGGGTCGGTCAAACTTAACCTTGCTGGATAAGCCAACCTTGTTGAAGGGCGCATTCCTCCAGTCATTACCAATGTATTTTGACAGTGTTGTCCTCGGGATGATCGTCATTGCGCTACTGACGTTAGTGTTGATCTATTTCCTGCAAACCGACCTTGGTCAAGCGTTCATCGCCACCGGTGATAACGAAAAGATGGCCCGGTCACTCGGGATCAAAACCGATAACATGAAGATCATGGGCCTGATGGTCTCTAACGGGGTCATCGGCCTCGGTGGTGCCTTAGTTGCCCAAAACGACGGTTATGCCGACGTTAACATGGGGATTGGGGTCATCGTTATCGCCTTGGCATCGATCATCATTGGCGAAGTCGCATTTGGCGAACTAACCATGAACCAACGGTTGGTTGCTGTGACCTTAGGCTCGATCCTCTACCGGTTCGTGTTACTGGTCGTCTTGCGTCTCGGCTTCAACACCAACGACTTGAAGCTCTTCTCGTCAGTGGTCTTGGCCCTATGCATGATGGTGCCAGTCTTCCGCAACGTCTTCAACCTCAAACACGTCATCAAACGGGGGGTATCAATCGATGAGTAAGCCAATTCTAGAACTCAAACACGTTGTCACTAAGGTGAACCGTAACACCCCTGAAGAAATCACGTTACTGAAGGATTTAAACTTAACCATCAACGAAGGTGACTTCATCACGGTGTTAGGGTCAAACGGGGCTGGTAAATCCACCCTGTTCAACACCATCGCCGGTAACCTCCCCGCCGATTCAGGTGATATCTTACTGCGTGGCAAATCCATCGTTCACGAATCCGAAGAAAAGCGCACACGCTTCTTAAGCCGGGTCTTCCAAGATCCTAAGTTGGGGACGGCCCCACGGATGACCGTTGCCGAAAACTTGTTGCTAGCAACTAAACGTGGCGAAAAACGCCACTTGATGCCTCGTCACCTCAAGCAATCCATGGCGGAATTCGAGGAACTTACGGCGGGGATGGGCAACGGTTTGAACGAACGGTTAAACACCCCTACCGGCAACCTTTCCGGTGGTCAACGCCAAGCCTTAAGCTTTCTGATGGCAACGTTGCGCCGGCCTGATATCCTCTTACTGGACGAACACACCGCCGCCTTGGATCCCAAGACGTCACAACAACTGATGACGACCACTAACGAACGTATCATCGACCAAAAGTTAACCTGCTTGATGATCACCCACCATTTGGATGATGCCATCACTTATGGTAACCGGTTGATCGTAATCGGCGATGGCCGGATCACTTACGACGTTGCTGGTGAAGAGAAGCAGCGTTTGACTAAGGAACAGCTTTACGGGTTCTTTTCAGATTTGAAGGAATAGATTTGACTAAATAACCTAAAATGGCCACGATCATGTTAATTTGATCGTGGTTTTTTTGCTGTCGTTTGTGTCCAGCGTAAGCATTCTTCTGTTCAGTTTCTGAAGTTTGATTTGCGTGAACTGTCGATTCCGGTCAGCGACTAGGTTAGCTGCGCTGGCCGGCCTGAGCCAAAGAGCGGTCTCAGTCCTCGAAGTAAGCCTCGCCCAAACCCGTGCGAGTCTTAACTTCGTCCCCGATAATTGGCGGTTGTTGAAAGTTCGTCAACAACCACCAATTATCGCGACACAGCATCCACCTAGCCGCTGACCGGAATCTGACATTGGCGCAGATCGGTACTATCGTAGAACATCTCAAGACGCGTTGAACGGCAACGTTAGCTTATCAAATCAGCATAAACGTGACGGTCAACCGATGAAGCTCAGCATCACGCAATCGTTGATTCATCGCGGTTACTGAACATTGACCACAATCGTTTCTGCAGTTATTGAGTTACCAGCTAACGTTTTCGTCACGCAGTTTCGTCAACTTAAGAATGTGACATTCAGCAGTTTTATTACTGACAGCGCACCATGTAGCGGGAGGCGGAGGCGCGCGAGGCTCAGCAGTGTCGGTATGACTTGGGCAGTCGTGCCTCGTGGGGTTCGGGGTGCGAGTGCCTTAGTCATACGCGGGTCCGGAGAGATCCGGCACGGAAGTGGTTTTCTTCCGTTCCTAGCTCGTAGGCCCGCCACTGCGTTCCAGCCTCGCATAGCGCCGGAGCCTCCCGCGGCATCCTTCCACTATAGAAACCCAGAATCATTTCACAAACTAAAGATGCTTACGCTGGACACAAACGACAGTAAAAAAGCACCATCACAACTATCAGTCAGTCGTAACGATGCCATTAAATCATTTCTGTTCGTAAAGTTTAATCAAGCCCTGCGTACCATCGTCGCCCAAACCTTTATCATCCACCATTGTCTGATAAAGTTGCTTTGCCAACTTAGTCGCGGGTAGATCAAGATCCATCCGCTCAGCTTCATCCAATGCGATCCGGAGATCTTTCAGGAAGTGCTTAGCGAAGAAGCCTGGCGTATAGTCGCCCTTTAGAATGCGTGGCACGTAGTTATCCATGCTCCAGTTATCAGCGCCACCGCTACTTAACGTGGTCAACACGTCAGTCAATGGTAAATCAGCTGCCTTCGCATAAACCAACATTTCAGTCAAGCCGGTCATAGTCCCAGCAATCATAATCTGGTTCGCCATCTTCGTATGCTGACCCTTCCCCGGCCCGCCGAAGAGGTGGATCTGTTTTCCCATGAGTTCAAACAATGGCTTTATCCGGTCAAAACTGGCTTGGTCACCACCGACCATAACGGTCAACGTGGCGTTCTTTGCGCCAATATCACCGCCAGAAACTGGGGCGTCCAGCGCAGTCGCGCCAAGTTGCTTAGCGACAACGGCAATCTTTTCCGCTAACGATGGCGTACTCGTGGTCATATCTACCACAATTTTGCCAGCCGTTATTTCCCGGAAAATACCCTTGTCACCGAAATAAATTTCCTCCACATCAGCAGGATACCCCACCATGGAGAACGTGATTTCAGCAAATTTAGCCACTTCTGCCGGCGTTGCCAACCAAGTTGCACCGTTAGCAACCAGCTGATCCGTCTTCGCCTTAGTCCGGTTATACACCGCAACCTCGTGACCAGCGTCTAATAAATGCTGAGCAATTGCGGCACCCATGACACCCGTTCCAATAAACCCAATTTTCATTTTGAACAGCCTCCTGACTTATTCAGCAGCAAGTTTGCGATCAAGGTACGCCGCTAACTTTTCCTTTGGATACAAGCCAGTTACCTTTTCAACGGCCTTGCCATCCCGGAATAACACTAAGCTGGGAATACTCATGACCTTGTAGTTCATTGCGAGGTCTTGGTTATCTTCAACGTTGAGTTTGCCAAATTTGATCCGGTCGCCGTAGTCGTCTTCCAACTGTTCAAGGACCGGATCCATCATTTTACAAGGCGCACACCAAGAAGCCCAAAAATCAACCAATACTAGCCCGTCCTGGGTCTCGGTCGCTAAATTATCCTTTGTGATCGTCGTTGCCATTCGTTATCGCCTTACCCTTTCGTGCTTTTTTAGTGTAGTGGATCACCAGCGTGACGATAATGGCGCCCAATACGATGAGGCCAAAAATCGCCGCCGGAATTTCAATATCGATCATCGGAATACTCAAAAATAGTTTGATGGCAATCAACGCAATTAACGCGTAGGCCATCGGTTCCAGTTCTGGAATGACGCGCATGAGTTTCATGATCATCTCCGCGATTCCCCGCATTGCGAGGATCCCAATCATCCCACCAATCAGAACGATTACGGGGTTCGCTGAAACCGCTAATGACGCCAATACCGAGTCGATTGAGAAGATGATATCCATCAACTCAATCTGGATCACCACCGACCAAAAGATTGGAATGACCCGTTTCTTCTCAGTGACCAGTTTCCGAGTGTGCTTAACTCGGGTTTTGAGAAATACTGAAAGGTTAAAAACAGCAGGTACAGTGCACCAAGCACCTTGATTTCCCAAAAATGAATCAAGTAAGTCCCAATCCCAATAATTAAAAAGCGGAAAATATAAGCGCCCCAAATCCCGTAAAACAGGGACTTTTCGCGCAATTCTTTGGTGGGCAACGCTTGCGTCTGCGCCGCTAACACCACCGCATTATCTACTGAGAGTAAACACTCGATCAACACCAGCGAAAAAATAATCAGCCAATCACTGCCAGACGTGACGACTGTTGCCCAGTTATGACCATCAAAAAAGGGACCATAAAGTTTCCCGATTAAGTCGAACAATCTTCTACCATCTCTCCAATCTCTTGTGTCTCTAAGCTAGTTACATCATACAGATTTGGTGGAGAGATGACAAGTGATGCGTGCGTAGGAATGGGGAATTTTATGGGATGGAGTTCTGATGAGAGATGTGGGTGGTTAGCCTGCGAAAAGCTAAGAGTTGCGTATAGGGATCACCTATGTAAGACTGGCCAAAACCTGTGGTGCTTTTACTATTCTTGAATGCTTTTGGCGACGTTCATTGCTACTACCTATTTTCGGCGCCACTTGGGCTTTAGGTAGCGCTAACCGATAACATTTTGAAGCCTGTTGACGTAACCGCCTTGATTAGCCTGCGCCGAAACGAGCGAAACAAAACTGAGACTTGCACATAAGGCCTCCTCGCCAAAAATCCCCAAACCCGGGATTTATGCGAGGAGGCCTTATGCTCCAGTCTCAAAGCGTTTTGTTTCGCTCTCTATTCCTCATCAAACCTAGCCAAATTATACCCACTAATCACATTAATCAACTTATCAGCATAATTCGGATCCGTCGCATAACCGTTTGTCTGGAGGTACTTCGCCGCCGTTCGGTAGTTTGTCGTACCACTTGGCAAGAATTGTTGGCTCACTACGGCATCGTGGTCCAAGATGGCCGCTGCCAGACTTGGGTACACCCGGAAGTAGGCGTTGATCGTGACCTCCTTACCGTTGACGTACTCCTTGGTTGGAAACAGCTTGGTGTTGCCATTATAGCTGCCCTTCATGCCAAACGGATTATCCGCCTGTTGGAACAGTTGCGACTGGCCCCAGTTGGATTCAATGATGGCCTGGGCCACTACGATACTTGGTAGGACTTGGTGATTTTTCTTGTACACCTGAACTGCCGGTTTTGCCATTTTATAGATAAATTTACGTTGTCGTTTTTGTTCGGGACTTAGCGTTTCAGTCTGGGTGGTCGGCTGGGTTGACTGATGGTCAAATACTCGGTTCATCAAGTATTTGCCACCGAATCCGCCACCAATCACTAATAGCACCAACACAAAAATAAGCGTTGCCGTCCCCTGTTGATTCGACTTTTTTCGTCGCCGTTTTTTGGCCACTTTGGTTAACTCCTCATCATTCGGTTTTCTAGATTAGGTGCCTTTAATTGCACCATCAGACACTTCACCTCATAGTTTACCGAATTTGAGGATAATAGGCAAAATATGGCGTGACAACTTAGCAAATTCTTACGGACACCCTAAGCTAACGTTTCCGTATGCAACTGATCGCCAGTCCCGTAAAAATGCGGTTCCGTCCAGTCTAACATCTCATCCGTCAACTGCAACTTCAACAAGCCCAGCCGGTTATACGGCTCGTAGTAGTACGTCCGCGTTTCCAAGCTCACTGCTGACCGATAAACGGTGTAGGTGTGTTGATAATCAGTGCTCTTGGGTACGCTGACACTGTTCAATAAATGCCAGACGCTCACGACTGCTTCATCCTCGTTGGCGGGTTGGTCAACGCGTTCCTTGTAGTAGGCCGCCCGGATAAATCGAGACCCTGGGGTATATGAGCCCAACGGCACCTTCTTACCCGAAAAACTCCCGGTACTGACCCGGGGTGTATTTAACGGCACCTGCCCCGCTTTAAAGGCTTCGGTCAGCGTCATGTAGTTGTCGAGTTGCCGAATTTGACGTTTAAAATCAAACGCATTTGTCAAAATACCGAGTGGGTTTTCAATCATTTTTAAGGGTTGGTGCGACGTTTCGATGGCCACAATGCGCCCAGTTGGATCCGTGGCAACGAAATGCAATTCTGGATAGCCGTACTGGTGCACGGCGTTTTCACCACTCATCATCTGTAGTTCTGGCAGGTGCGCTTCAATCTCGGCAACTGATTTAAAGTTGCCTAACAGATAGAATGGCAATTCAAACGGGGCTAACGAAGTGCGGTTCGGGTCGGCAATCTGGTCAAACAAAGCGCCATTCGTAAAGGTCAGTTTCTGCACACTTAACCCATACTCGTTCACACCATCCGAAATATCAATTTCATCGTCGTGCGCCCCGCCACTACCGATCATGGCATAGCGGTTATGGTATTGGTGATCGTCAAAAACGGACCGCCAAACGTGGTTTCTTGGCACAAACACCGGTGCCGCACCCAAAGCGTGCCAATCCATGGTCCGCCCAAGCACATGACTGCCATCTAACGCAATTTGGTAAATACTGGTACACATAGCTAAGACTCCTTTGATTGCAAGGCTTTCAATGTCTGTTCAAATTGAGCATCAATTCGTCGCTGAACCTTATCTGGAATTCCCGCGGCGTTTGGATGTTGACGTAGTTCAGGTTCTGCCACTTTCAGGTACGTAAACATCACTTCGCTGACATCTAGGTGATACTGCGTTGCTAACTTCAGCGCGGTCGCAAACCGTTGGTCGGTATTTAACGCCGCATAGGGACTTTGGTACGATGATGACATAGTCAAACATCCTTTCTTAGTCATAACTCGTTCGGTCACTTTCGACCGACTGCAATCATTAACTATACCCAACTTTGGGGCATATTGACACTAATGTGATTCGCCACCGGCATACCCGGCCCAAATTTAATCGAAAAAAGCGTGAAATCACCCGCTATGATTGAAAAAGCTATGTTAAAATAGAGGAATATATCTGTGCGCCAAATTTTGGTGACGTTTTAAGGGAGATTTTATGCAATGAGAGAGCGGATACGCAGTTTACACGAAAACCGAATCTTTTCATTGTTGGTTTGGCTAATTGCGATTTTTGTCGCAATTGTGATGATGCCAAATACAACGAGTTTGATTCAAGAATACGGCCAGCCTCAGCTGTCGAATACTAGTCAGCCAATGGTGTCTCGAGCGATTCAAAACAACTGGGGACGCAACATTTCCGGTACATACAACGTGACGGCTGTCTTCAACAACCCCAGCGGTAAACTGACCACCGCTCAACAGTTAAGTATCGATAAAACTGTTCAACGGTTAACTGATAAGGAGAAGTTGTACGGGATTAAGTCGATTCAGACGTTAGAAACGAACCCAACGGCCAAGAGCCAGTTCTATTCTAAAGATCAATCGACCGAAATCGTGCAACTGGCATTAGATCGCAACCAAGGTGATCTACGGGTCTTAACCCAACAACTCCAGAATCAGGTTAAGACGAACGGGCTTAACACCTACGTCACGAGTCCAGAAATTATCAATGATGCCTCAAACGAAAAGATCAGTCAGGCAACGAATATCGCCACCATCGTTGGCTTTATTTTAAGCTTGCTGATTATCGGAATCATCTTTAAGTCCCTGATTGCCCCACTGATCTCCACCCTGTCGATGTTGATGATGTACGCCGTTTCCATGGGCTTAGTCAACAACCTCGTCACCCGAGCAAACTTCCCGTACTCCGAGTACATGCCATTATTAATGCTGATGCTGACCTTGATTCTTGGTACGCTTGGTCACTTCTACTTATTTAGAGCCTTCAAGCAACACCTTGAAGCTGGCGATTCACCTCGGGAAGCAACAACCGCAAGTATCCGCGATAACCGGTACTTCCTCGGGATGATTTGTCTCATCCTCACCCTGATTTTTGCGGGGTTCTGGTTATTCAAGTTCTCAACGTTGCGGGCCATGTCCGGTCTTGCCGTTGTCACGATCATTACCACCCTTGGCAGCTTGACCATCGCACCGATCTTCCTTTCACTGCTTGGCGAACGCTTCTTCTGGCCAGCAGTTGATAACAGTGCATCTGAACACCAACTTTGGAACCGCCTTGGCCGTTTCGGTCTCTGGCAACCATTCGTTGCGATCATCGCTGTGCTGTACATCGTTGGGCCATTCGCTTCGTATACCGCAACAACTTGAACTTCTCGGCAGCCAAAACGGTGCCAGCGAATAACCAAGCCGTTACCGGGATGCGCGTGCTTAACGCCCACTTTGGTGAAGGCACCGCAACCCCCGTCACCATTTACGTTCAAAGTACTGATCGGGTCGATAACGAACGTGCCCTACTGCAACTGGATAACTTAACCACTAAGTTACAATCCATGTCAGGCGTTGCCAGCGTCACCTCATTGACGCAGCCTAACGGGCAACCAATCAACGAGTACTACGTGAACAATCAACTCAACAACATGAACATGAGTTTAAAGGGTGCTACGGATCAACTCAGCACCATCCAAACTGAATTAAAGAGTAACCGCAGTGACTTAAGTGCCGTTAAATTAGCCGAAGAAGCTGATAAGATCGATACGTTAGTCAGCCGGGCTGACCAGTTATCCTCTGATACCAGCACGGTTCAGTCACAGGTTTCGCAAATTGCAGGTCGAGCTAGCGTTTCACAACAATCCACGGCTTCCGCTAAAGTCCGTCGTTACCAACGGCTGTTAAGCCTGATCAACACGCAACTGCAGACCGTTGCCTCAAACATGCGGGCCTTGGGTAACCAAGTCAGCACGTCACAGTCCGAAACGTCCAGCGTTCAAAGCAACGTTTCCGGCTACGCAACCCAATTATCCGCAATCGAAACTAGCTTGAAGAAGTCCAGCACGAGTCTGGGTGGCTTGATCAAATCCTACACGGACATCTACAGTTATTTGACCGCCCTACAAGCTTCCGATGCAGCGAAGGTTTACTACATCACGCCAGAACAACTGACCAGCATGCAGTTCCAACAATCACTGTTATCAAACACCAGCCAAAACTACAAGACCACCAAGTTAACGGTTTACCTCACCGATTCAGCGGCTGCTAAGAACCCTTCCGCAACCCTTGAACATTTGCAACAAGAGGTGAACACCCAACTTCAAGGCACTTCATTAGCTGGCGCAACCATCGCTTACACGGGTCAACCCGTTGTTCAAGATACAATTCGTCAGTCCATCAAGGATAATGCGATTGGCTTAACCGCCCTCATCGTTGGCGTTTTGTTGTTCATGGTTGCTTTGATCAGCCGTTCCGTTCTCCAACCACTCTACTGGTTGATGGCTTACGGCCTGTCATTTGGCGCTAGTTTCCAATTAGCGCAACTCACCAACCACTTCATGACTGGTGACGCCGACTTTAACTGGCAAGTCCCACTGGTTGCGTTCGTGCCCGTCATTGTTTTAGGCACCTACCAATTAGTCGAACTTGGGCTAAGCTACCGGTTCAACGATGAACCAATGCTTGACTGGTTATTACCAGGCATCACTGCCCTTGGGCAAACCGTTCGTCACTACCTGTTTGCGATCTTAGTTCTCTGCTTGGTTCTCTTCACCACCGGATTTAACCCACTGACCCAAGCGGGCTTAATCGTTGGCTTCACCGCCATCATCTTCAACTTGATCCTCCCAATCATCGTCACCGCAGTTGGCAAGCTCACCATTACCTTACCAGCTAAGAAACCACGTCAATCACATCATTTACTGAAGCGGCGTTCGAAGAAGGATCCTGAAGCATAGTTAATCATGGCTTAACACCAAAACGACAGCTAACTTTTACGTTGCTGTCGTTTTTTGTTGTCGTTTGTGTCCAGCGTAAGTGTCGGGTACGATTTGGGTGTTGGCTGTTTGTCATCGCTTCGCTCGCCAAAGCCGCACGAAAATCGGCGCTCTCAGGCTGCAAAATTCGGCGTCACTTAAACTGTCATTTCTAGGGTTCCTGAAGTTGTAGAAACTTGTCAACCACGCGCTTTCTGGCCACCACGCCGAATGGTGCTGCGCGAGGCAGAAGGTTGCATGTAAGCATGACCCAGCCAACCTACCCAAACCCGGTAGCTTCGCTGGGTCATGCTTACACGCCACCTTCTAACCGCCTCGCTCCGCACACTACAACAAAAAAGCCCAACTGATAACAGCTAGGCTCAATCAATATCATTGTTCAGGATGCGCAGGTTCAACTTCATAACGAATATGACCGTCTTCGTTCAAGCCATATAACGTCTGCGTGTGCGCATCATCGAAGTACCCGAGGTTCATCTTGACGGTGTCGCCATCGACTTCGATGCCTTGGAACGCCCGCGTGAAGAACTCCCGAGTAATGCTCATTTTTTTAACCATGTCGTGCATCTTTTCAACGGCACTTGGTAATCGATACCCTTCGTCTAGTAACCGACTGATGATCAGGACCTGAATCAAGGTATGAAAGTTATACAACCGGGCTTTATGCTCATCTTCACGGTCCATCGCGGAAATGTAGCCGCGTTGTTCCCAGTAACGTAATTGACGGGATGAAATGCCCGTCATTCGACTCAGTTCACCGATTCGAAAAACTAACAGGTCTAAATCAACAAAGTTCGGTAATTTTTTTCTATTTTCCATGTGGGTGCTCCACCTCTCAGGGATTGCTACTTTCATTATTTCACATTCATAGGGCCAGTAGCAAATGATTCCGCTGAAAAACCCCAAAACTCACCGGATTCTTACATTTGGGTCACTTTTTCCGTTGCATCGCAACGTGGGTGATGCCCACTTCTTGGAATGGCGCGCCGATAACTTCAAAGCCGAGTTGTTTGTAGAGACCGGTAGCAGTTTCCTGCGCATTTAAACTGAGTAAACTGCCGGGTTCGGCGTCCGCAATAAGTTGCTTGAGTAACTGTGCAGCGTACCCGTTATGCCGTTCTGAGGCTAGGGTCGCCACTCGCTGAATATGCCACTCGTCGGTTGCATTTAACCGCGCCGTGACAACTGGTTGGTCATCTAGGTAGCCAACGTAGTGGGTCGTTTGATCATCTAAAGTGTCAAATTCTAAGTCGGCGTCGATCCCCTGTTCCTTGACGAACACCGCTTGTCTGATTTTGGCGGCATCGGGATAGACTGAGTTGTTGGTGCCGGTTGCTTTTTTAATGGTTAGCATGATTAACTTCCTTTGTTTTTAGCGTGTAGGACTAATTTAACACGGTTTGGGGAGGTTGGCTAGCGGTTGTTGGAATTGATTATTGTTTGGGTGATCGTGGTGTTGCTTGGTGGTTGATATGGCGTTGTTTCATTGCTGTCCTCGAGACTAAACGTGTTCTGGAAAACTGAAAGCTGCACGTAAGGGCAACCGGACAAAAAGTCGCAAAACCCACGACTTTCTGTCCGGTTGCCCTTACGCTCCGCTTTCAAATCGTTTTCCGACACACTCTTTCCCAATTCTGCTATACTTAACTCAAATTACGAAAGTAGGCGATGGTCGTGCAAACACACCATATTTCACTTCTGACGAAAGATGCCGCAAAGAATATTCACTTCTATACTGAAGTGCTGGGGATGCGGTTGGTTAAGAACACCGTTAATCAGGAAAACATTCATATTCGGCACCTGTTCTACGGCGATAATCTGGGGACGCCTGGTTCTGTGATTACCTTCTTCGTGCTCCCACTGCTGGGACGCCGAACCGATGGCAACCACTTTATCAACGGGTTCCGACTAGGGATTCCAACGGGTAGTGCTGATTTTTGGCAGGAACGGTTGACCGCAAATGGCATTACCGTCACGCCATCTGGGACAACCCTGCAGTTCGATGATCCGGAACAGATTCCAATCACCATGGTGGAAACGCCTACGCAATTGACCGAGTGGCAAATCGTACCGAATAACGGTATTGATGCCAAATACCAAATTACGAAATTCCTAGGTACAGAACTTCACGTCCCAGACGTTGCAGCTTCCCAAGCCTTCTTTGAACAGTTACTGAATTTAACCGTTACTGATAACGTGGTTGAGTTAGAGGACCAAGCCCAAATTAAACTGGTCCAAACACCGGACTTTAACGAAGTCACCCGCTTTGGCCGTGGCAGTATCGACCACGTTGCCCTTCGCGTTGACGATGAGGCTGAATTGCTTCGCTTATATGATTTAGCTGAAAACCAAGGTTGGCAGATTGAAATGTACCGGGACCGTGGTTGGTTCAAGAGCCTCTACCTGCGTGATCCTGGTGATAACCGGATCGAGTTAGCGACCCCAACTCCTGGATTTAGTTTGGACGAACCGATTTTGACGATGGGCAATGACCTTGGGTTGACGCCTAAGTTTGAATCTCATCGGCAGGAGATTTTGGATTACTATGCGAAGCAGGGCGTTGATTTTCATGATGGGCGTTCGGTGGAGTAGTTGGGTTGAATGATATTTAAAAGCGATGGGCACTGCTAACGAATTAGCGGTGTTCATCGCTTTTTTGTTACTTGTGCTGGCTGTTTGCCGGCGCTTCGCTGGACAAAGCCGCGTTTTTTGGCGGGTGGTGATGGCGACGTGCATTGCGATTACGTTGATTTCGGCTCTGGTTGGACTTTGTCTTTCCGCACGTCATCAGCATTCTGAGGTTTGTCATCCGAAGTGCTTTCTGGCCACCACGCCGAAACGCGAAAAAAGAAGCAGGGCGTTGCATATAAGGGCGTCCCAACGTAACTGGCCAAAACCCGGCCAGTTACGTTGGGACGCCCTTATATTTCACTCCCTAAACGCTTCTTTTTTCGCTCTATTTTGTCGAATCCGCATCCGGATTAGTAATCTTAATCCGGTTAGAATCCGTTGACTTATGATTCAACTCTGGCGCATCCGTCTTGAAGAGTGACTGGGTCGTGCCGCCGTGCTTGCTGTACAAGCTAGTCGACTTCTTGCCCAGTTTCTTTTCAATGTTAACTTCCTTCAACAGACCATCGGCATAGTTGTACTTTCTCGCATCAACCGACTTAAAGCCCTTTGGTGTGTAGAACCGCAGCAGATTCTTTTGGTTTAATGAATCTGATAGGTGCAGTTCTTCACTCACTCGATCCTGAATCTTATCCATCTTCGCCTTCAGTTTCTTATCCGGCTGGATTTCTTGCCCCGTATGGTTGTCGTACAAGGTACCCGACAGGCACGTGTACTTCTTCGTGATCCAATCTTGGTTTCGGAATGCCACTACTGGCTGGTGTTCTCTTGAGAACAGGTCCGTCCCGAACTGAATGTACTGCTTGGTACTGATGCCTAACAGGTGCAACAACGTTGGCAGCACGTCAATTTCGCCACCGTATTCGTGACTGATGCGACCACCCTTCGTGCCTGGCATGTTAAACATTAACGGTACCCGTTGCAGTTGGGTATTATCAAAGTCCGTCCAGTCATCTGGATCCTTACCCAGTTCCTTAGCGAGGTATTTGTTTTCAGAGTTAGAAATGCCGTAGTGGTCACCGTACAACATGACCAGCGTGTTCTTCGCTAGGCCGGTCTTATAGAGGTAACTGTAAAATTCCTTCAACGATTGATCTAGGTAGTGAGCCGTGACGAAGTAGTTGTCCACGGTCTTATTACCGGTATCCGGCGCCTTAAAGTTCGGATCCATATCTTCCTTGTCCAAGGAGAACGGGAAGTGGTTCGTCACAGTGAGGTATTTGACGTAAAATGGCTGCTGGAGCCGTTCTAGGTACTTCACCGAATCATTGAACAGGAGCTTATCCTTCAGGCCAAATCCGAGCGATTTATCGCCTGAGGTGTCGTAGTAGCTGGCATCAAAGAAGTACTGGTAGCCCATATTCTTGTAGGTGTTGTTCCGGTTCCAGAAACTAGCCACGTTTCCGTGGAAAACGGCTGAGGTGTAGCCCGCGCGCTGGTTCAGGATTGCTGGCGCAGCTTGGAAGGTGTTATCGCTCCCCAGTTGCGAGAATAACGACCCCTGTGGCAAGCCATAGGTACTAGTTTCCAACATGTTTTCAGCATCACTGGTCTTCCCCTGCCCGACTTCGTTGAAGAAGTTATCAAAGGCGTAGGTGGACTGACTGTGATACAGCTTATTCAAGAACGGCGTGACTTCCTTACCATTGACCTTTTTGTCGATCAGGAACTGTTGGAAACTCTCCAAGTGGATCACGATGACGTTTTTGCCCTTCGCCTTACCGTAGAACTGCTTATTGGGTTTAGCGTAGTTTTTCTTCATGAACTTAAAGACGCCACTTAATTGCGACTTCTTAGCGGTTGCCCGAACGTCGTTGGTGTGTTGGGTTTTAACGGCATCGTACACCGTGAAGGTATCGATCCCCAGGTATTTGACAATATACGACCGGTCAAAGGTTTTCGTTAACAACTGTGGCCGGTTCATTTCACTGACAGCCATCGTGAGGCCGAGGACTAAAAAGCCGACTGACGTGGTGGCAAAGGCCGCCCGCCAGTTGAGTGGTCGCTGATCCGTCTTGATTCGACGAGTGAGTAGCAAGACCACCACGGCCACAATGTCGATCCAGAAGAGCACGTCATGAAACGATGTCAGGGCAATCGAGCTCCCACTCAGCCCCTGATTGACCTTCGAGTACCCCAGCATCGTCGCCACCGTCATAAAATCAGTGAATTCCCGGTAATAGATAACGTTGAGGTACAGTAGCACAGTGTTCAAAATGTCGATGACAATAACCAGTAAATAAAACAGCCGCGCTGGTTTAACATACAGCGCGAGACTGTAAAGAATGATGCAGTCGCAATCGGGTTAAGCACAAACAGAATAAACTGTAAGGGATCGTTTAACACGATGTGAAAATCAACAAAGTAGGCAACTAGGGTCTTCAGCCAAAAACAAATGACTAATAATGTCGTAAACCCCAGCCGCGTGTTGGTTTTCTGCCAGATACGTTTCAGCAAATCCAAGATGATGGCTCCTTTAATTAACGACGTGTATAGCTGATAATCAGTGTAGCAGATTTTGGGGGATTTTGCAGGGTGGGGTGGGGTTTTTATGGGAAATTTAAGTAGCTGGTGGTACAAGGTGGTTAGGGACCGGGGCAGAGAGTTGTATACGACGAGGCGACAAGCAAACTAGAAATCCAGCCGTCACCGACTGCTTCTGACGACGTGCATTGCTACTACGTATTTTTCGGCTCCGATGAAACTTTTGTCTTTCCGCACGTCACCGGCAGTTTGAAGTTTGTCGTCTCAACCTTTTTCTGGCCACCACGCCGAAACGCGCCAACCAAAGCAGAGAGTTGCATACAACGAGACCCCAATAAAACTGGCCAAAGCCCGGCTACTAACTGCTTCTGGCGACGTGCTTTGCGATTACATTGTTTTCGGCTCCGATTTAACTTTTGCTTTTCCGCACGTCATCAGCATTCTGAAGCTTGCCCTCTCAATCGCTTTCTGGCCACCACGCCGAAACGCGTGAAAAAATCAGAGAGTTATGTATAAGGGCCTCCCAACAGTACCGTTCAAAACCCGAACGGTACTGTTGGGAGGCCCTTATACGCCACTCTCTAAACGATTTTTTTCACGCTCTACTGATTATAACTCTCCACCAAAATATCACTATCAGTCAAAGTCAACCGAGTCAAACTCCCATTAGCTGGCCGCACGCTCAAATCGTACTTGCCACCCGCATAACGTTCCATCAAACTCAGTAAGGTGTTGCCGTGACTGATCAATAAGACGTTGTCGCCGTCCTTCAAGTCAGGGTTTTGACGAATGATATCGAAGCCCTTGTCGACTCGTTGCCAATACTCGTCGTTATTTTCGGCTTGGTGGAATGGATCGGCATCCTTCAAGTAGTCTTTGGCTTTAGCAATTGAGTATTTCGCCACAATGTCCTTAAAGGTTGGCAGGCCGTGTGGGGCGCCCGCTAAGTACCATGCTTGCGCCATATCGTTGCCTTCAAAGTAGCCGTAGAACTCTTCTCTGAAGTTCATCGCCGTCGTTGGTTCTTTGACGTCTGATGCCGTGTTCTTCGACAAGATGATTTTCGCCGTATCCATTGCCCGAGTCGTATCACTACAGTAAGCTGCATCAAAATGCACATCTGCCAACCGCTCGCCGGTCGCCTCAGCCCCATCGATTCCCTTTTGGGTCAACGGTGAATTACTCCACCCCTGCAATTTGTTGTAGATGTTAAAGTACGTTTGACCGTGACGGACCACGTATAAGTTAAGCTTAGTCATAACCCTGACACCTCATTTCGATTTGTTAAGTCAAGTATAGCATTTTGTCCGAACGGGCGTTAGTTGATTCTGAAACCGATTTCAGTCAAGCTATTTAACCGGACGAATTGATGAACTGTGGGCTGGTCCCCGCCGCGTTGGGTACAGCTCTTGCATAATGGCATTCACCGCAATCGGCGCTTCACCAAAGGCCGTGGCAATCAACGCTTGCTTGCCAGGATACGTGACCCCATCACCAATGGCGTAAATACCGGGTTCACTCGTCTGCATCGTGGTATCAACCTTAAACAAGTGCCGTTCCGTCTCCAAATCAATGCCCCAAGCATCCACCGTCTTGTGGTCGGACGTAAAGCCGTAGCTCACCACGATATCATCCACACCGTGGTAATCGTCTCATCCGTACGCATCTTCTTCAACGTGACTGCCAACCCATCAGCAACCGGTTCAGCCGCCTTAATCATGTACGGCGTCGTGACCTCAATATCAGAAGCTTTCACTTGCGCCACAGTGTGTTCCAGTGCCCGGAACTCATCACGCCGGTGCACCAACTGAACGCTCTTCGCAACCGGTGCCAACATCAACGCTTGATCCAAGGCAGAATCGCCACCACCTGCAATCAAAACGCGCTTGTCTCGGAACCGTTCAACGTTGGTCACTGCGTAAAAGAGGTGCTTTCCCTGTAACTCAGCCGCGTTATCGATCACCAATGGCCGCGGTGAAAACGAGCCGTTCCCAACAGCAATCACAATGGCCTTACTCTCACTCGTTCCAGCCGGCGTTGTCACCGTAAAACCATCCGCTGTCCGTTGAATATCAGTCACGGTTTGGTCCAATTTCTGAGTGATTGGAAATTGGGCTAACTGCTTGACCTGTTGCTTAATCAAGTCCTGCGCTTGAATATCTGGAATACCGGCAATATCCAAAATGTGCTTTTCTGGATACAACGCCTGCACCTGACCGCCCAACTGCGGTAAACTCTCAATCAACTGCGCATTTGCTTCGCGCATGCCAGCGTAAAAACCCGCAAAAATCCCCGCGGGGCCGCCACCAATAATCGTTAAATCATAACTTTCTGTCACTGTGTCATCCCTCTACTTTCAATTAATAATGCGTTGTCCTTGTAGCGTTCGAACCTCTCGAAGCCCAGCGTTGATCAGCACAAAGATGGCCACCCATCCGGCAATGATCAACAACCATTTTTGTAAATCAAAGACATTCAAAAACGGTATCGGCACCTGCCAATCCCAGCCAGCGTGCAGTAACATCGCCAGCACGTAAAACCGCAGAAACTTCGGTCGGGCCATCGTTTTACCTTGAACCGGCTGGCGGTTTTCCTTAGCCAAAATAATTGCCGCGCCAACGATGGCCGACCAGATGGTGTGGGTGCCAATCGCCTGCCAACTACGCACAAACAGGGTCACTAACCCAAATTCACCGGTGTAGCCAGACGTTTCAAAGACCGCAAAGCCAGCCCCAACGCAGGCGCCAATCAACAACCCATTAAAGATATAGTTTACCCGAAACGAGTTAATGAAGTAACCGATAATCAGCAACTTTGCGGTTTCTTCAATGAAGCCAATCGCTAACGCTGATGGTAAATCGACACCGTTGCCCGACGGAATAATCTCGTACAACACCATCGTGGCAATCAGAGACGCGATACCGCCAATCAAAAAGACCTGTGTGGCCTGAAACACCGAGATATTTTGGTACACGTTAATTTCAAAAAACATAATGGCTAACGAAAACGGCACCGCTAATGACCCGATAAAAATCATTCCGGGAACAGCCTTATCACTGTGAAACACCAAAAACAATAGTGTTAATAACCCAAAGCTAGCACCCAATAGTGCCATAACCCGGGTAAACAGCCACGGTTTGACCGGAGCGGAGGACACCTGTTCCAAACTAGGCGTTGTTGTTTTCGTCCCAACGATAAACAGCGCATCCGCTTCATCTTTATTATGGCGCTTAAACACTTCCGAAAACATCCGAAACATGTGGATCTCAACGACGGTGTCTTCTCCCGTCCATTCGTTCAATTCCTTAGTCGCGTCATCGAAGAGATTATCGCGATGACGCTTCTTGCCTGGTTCTTTCAATTCAGTTTGACTCATGCCAGCTCCTCTCGCTTGCAACAATTCTCACGCAAAACTTAGTTGCAAAGTGTTGTGTTTAGTTTTCAGTTCACTTATCATTATAGTGTATCGTTTAGCGCTTTCAACTCATTAAATCGGGTGGCACCCCTTACTGCCGCCCATGGAGGTTTTTGAATGGCTACAAAGAAAATGATTTTAGACTTAGATACTGGGATTGACGACGCAATGGCGATTGCCTACGCTTTAGCTGCTCCGGACGTTGATCTGATTGGGATCATCGGTTCTTACGGGAACGTTTACGTTAAGGAAGGCGGCATCAACGCCCTTAAGATTTTGGAACTCTTAGGGACGACTGATGTGCCGTTTACTTGGGCGAAAGCCACTCACTTGTGAGCGATCACTTTGACCGGATGCCAATTAGCGCCCGGATCCACGGTGAAAACGGGATTGGCCAAGTTGACCTACCAGAACCTAAGCGGGCACTTGAAAACACGTCTGGCGTGGACTTCTTGATTGACGCTGTTCACCAGTACGGCAAGGATTTGACCTTAGTGCCAACCGGTCCTTTGACCAACTTAGCCAAGGCGCTTGAAAAGGCCCCTGAAATTGCGACCGAAATCGGCAACGTGACGCTGATGGGTGGCGCGTTGACCGTTGAAGGTAACGTGAACGCTTACGCCGAAGCCAACATCAACCAAGATGCTGAAGCGGCCAACGCCGTATTTACCAGCCCAATGAAGTTGACCATGGTTGGTTTGGACGTTACCCTGCGGACCCTATTGACCCGCAAGGAAACGTCACAGTGGCGTGAACTCAACACCGCTGCTGGAACGGCCTTCGCTGACCTCGTGGACTACTACATCGAGGCCTACGAAGAAACCAACCCACAAGTGCCTGGTTGTGCCTTGCACGATCCATTAGCCGTTGGGGTTGCTCTGGACCCAAGTTTCTTGACCACGTTAGGCCTTAACATGTTTGTTTCCACTGACCCAGCCACTTACGGCCGGACCATCGGTGACCAAGCCCGCTTGGATCAACCCGAAACGAACGTGAACGTTGGGATCAATGTTGACGCTGACCGTTACTTGGCAACGTTCATGAAGTACCTCACGAAGCTGTTCGCAGCTAACTAACCATTATAATTAAAAAGATTCAGGCCAGTTGGTCTGAATCTTTTTTGTGCTTACTTCGCAAAATACTTGTTCACAAACTGCGCCACACCGTCATTCTCATTGGTATCCGTGTGGTAATCAGTCAATTCCAAAATTGCTGGTTGCGAGTTCGCCATTGCCACGCCAACTTCGGCTGCTTTCAACATACCAGTATCGTTCTCAGCATCGCCAAACGCCATCAGGTTACTGTAATCGGCATCAAAGTGGTTCAGCAACGCCTTCAAGCCAACCGACTTATCAGTCGTTAAGCTCAAGAATTCCAGAATGTGGGGTTGAGACCGCACAATGTGTATTTGGCCTTCAACTCATCCGTCAAGGTTGCCTGTAATCGGTCAAGAATTGCTGGATCCGCAGCGGCTACCGTCTTGGCGTACAGTTGATCTGGTAGGTCATCAAAGCTCGTTGGTTCAAATTTAATGTCGCCACCAAGTTGGTAAATGGAGTCGTTTAAGTCAGTAATTGGGTAAACTTGTTCGAAGTTCAACACGTCCATTGGGAAGCCATTGGCCGCACAGAACTCGTGAAGTGGTACCAAGTCAGCTTTCGATAAGCCTTGCTGTGCCAAAACTTCTCGGCTAGTGTTGTTGATGACCAACGCACCGTTGAACGTAATCGTATAATCCGTTGCCTCAGTCAGTCCAAGTTGTTCAATGTAGTGCCAAATCGCATTGATTGGCCGGCCAGTACACAGAACGACTTTGATGCCCTGTTCGTGAATTGCCTTCAAGGCCTTTTCGTTGGTTAAGCTAATTTTTTTATCGTTGGTCAGGAGCGTGTTGTCGAGATCCAACGCAACTAATTTAATCATTTGTCCACCTCGTTCAAAATAGTCTCACCTTTATTGTACCGTACTTTGCTCAATTCTAAACGTTTAAATACTGGGCAATCACGTCCAGCACCCCATCATGATCATTATCCAACGGTGTCACATAATCCACGGCTTGCCGAACATTCTCCGGTGCATTCGCCATCGCATAACCGTATTTGGCCATCGCCAGCATCTCCAGGTCGTTGCCACTATCACCAAAGGCCAAGGTTTCATCACGGGTGATGCCCCATTTCGCCTGAAGTTTGGCTAATCCGTAGGCCTTGTTGACGTGTGGCAACACAACGTCAATGCCGCCTAACCCACTAGAGGTCGCCCGCAATTCCCCGGGAAATGTGGCATTGACGAGTTGCTCTTGGGCGCTCACATCAAACTGCGCCCAGGTGATATCAATTTTATAGATGCCATCCGTCACCTCACGCAAATCAGGTACGTGCTGCATGTCACCGTAGAAATAGTGTGATGCCTTGAATCGCTTGCTGTTAGGCAACATCTCGGTATAGGAAGCTTGTTGACCGGAAAGAATCACCCAGGCACTGGCGAACAAGGGCGTTGTAGGCAACCAGTTTAGAAACTGCTGCAACGTTGCCGCTGGAATCACGTCTTCGCTGATGGCTTCTCCAGCCAACACGATGTGCGCACCATCTTCGGCCAGATAGGTGATTTCACCGGTTAACCCGTCAAAATACGGTGGTAAGTGCGGATACTGATTCCCACTGGCCACCACAAACTTCACCTGCTGAGCTGCCATCTCGTTGAGTAGCTGTTGAAACCGTGGCCGATTGAACGCGCTGTCGCCATCTAAAAAGGTCCCGTCCATGTCGGTTGCAATCATTTTGATTGTCATTGCGTTGCCTCCAATGAGTTGATAGTTCAAGTTTACCACATCCGTCAGTCACTACCCGAACGACGTTTTCAAATCAAAATAAGTCAGCTTCCTGATTGAGAAAGCTGACTTAATCAAACTAACTTGGATCCGGTGCTGCAGCATAGTATTTTACGCCACCAACCGTATAAACACTTCTATAATAAGGATCACCGCCAGTTTTCACCGTAACAGTCTGCTTCTTGTTGGTTACGGTTAACCGATAACGCAGATTACCGGTTTTGCGGACGTGCTTATCCTTGTAACCCGTCAAATGATACTTGGTGTAGTAATACGTGGTGTTGCCATGGGTGGTTACTTTACGAATCGTCACCGAGTGGATGGGTTTCACCGGAATTTGAGTACCCTTCTTCAACGCATAGGTTTCCAAATAACCATCCGTTGTTGCCACCAACATGCGCGTTTGAGAGGCATACTTTGCGGCGTTATAAAGAACCGCTTGATCGCCATTTGCCGTTTCAGCCTTAGTTAGCATCTGACTTGGCGTCGTGATTGGCGTCAACTTGCTAAGTTGAGACGTTGTCCCACTTGATGTCCAAGAACCACCAGCGTGAACTTTCGGCCAATTCTTCCGGATGTGAGAACTTAACACCTTAAAGTTAAACCGAGCGTAAGGCTTAACATCGCCTGTGACATAACTACCGCTACCATCAATCTGACCATAGACAATGGTATTCTTCGGCAAAGTTACCGACTGCGTAGTGCCATATAATTTGATCTTAAGCGCCGCATTCAACCGGTAATAGCGATAAGATTGCGGTTGGGTATAAGTCAGATTAACCGTTGTATTCCCCACCTGAACCGGAATTGTTTTGAGACTTGCTTCAAAGGCTGAGCTATCAGCAGAAGCGGAAGTTGCCCCAATTCCCGTCAATGCAATCAACGCTGTTGTTAACCCCGTTACCGCAAGCGCATGCCATTTTTTCATATTAAACGCCCCTATTCTATCTCAAACTATGTATCAACATCACAATGAGTATACCATTGTGATGTTGTTTCAAATAATTTCCACTGCCGATATTAACAATTCTTTAATTCAAAAAGCCTGCCAGCATGATACTCACCGACAGGCTTTTACGTTTCAATTCACTTTAATTACGCTTCCCACTTCCACGGGTCTTCACGCCACTGCTTCAATGATGCCAGTTCCGCATCCGTAATATCATGCTTTTCATTAGCCAGTTCAACCAACGTACTGTAGTTCGTCAGCGTGTGTAATGACAATTTAGCATCATTAAAGTTCTTGGTGCTATCTGGCAATTCGTAAGAGAAAATCCCCAAGACGCCGAGCACCGTCGCGCCTGCTGCTTGAACGGCCTTAGCGGCACCCAGAACACTGCCACCAGTTGAAATTAAATCATCAATCAATACAACTTGGTCGTCCGCAGTCACTTGACCTTCAATTTGCTTCCCAGTCCCGTGATCCTTAGGCTTTGAACGCACGTAGCTCATTGGCAAGCCTAAACGATCAGCGACCAAAGCAGCGTGAGGAATCCCAGCTGTGGCAACCCCGGCAATCACCGTTGCCGTTGGAAAAGTCGTCTTGATATAGTCAGCTAAACCATCCGCAATGTGTTGGCGAACCTTTGGAAAGGCAATCGTCCGGCGGTTATCGGTATAGATTGGTGCTTTGATACCGCTGGCCCACAGGAACGGCTTGCTTGGTGATAAGGTAACGGCGTTGATGTCTAATAAATCAGCTGCGATTTGGCGTGCAATTTCAGTCATTTGATAGTCCCCATTCTTTTGCGATAGTTTGGTATGCTGCTACTGGATCACTGGCTTTGGTGATCGAACGACCGACCACTAACCCGTTACTGCCTAATCTGGCGGCTTCGGATGGCGTCACGACCCGTTTTTGATCATCAACGCTGTCGCTGGCTAACCGAATCCCGGGGTTGATGCATAAGAAATCTTGTGACGTTGCTTGGTGAATTCGAGGATCTTCCAAAGCGGAGGAGATGACGCCATCTGCGCCACTCTCCTGGGCTAATTGGGCGTAGTGCTTAACGGATTCAGCTAAGCTGACCGTGACCAATTGTTCGTCTTGCATCTGTTCTTCGGAAGTCGAAGTTAATTGCGTGATTGCCAACAACTTAGCTGGTTTCACGCCGGCTTTTTCGCTCCCGCGTAACAAGCCCTGCTTAGCTCGGCGAATCATTTCAGCGCCACCAGCGGCGTGCACGGTCACCATTGACACTTCTTGTTGCCCTAACTGATACATCGCTTGTTCAACCGTGTTCGGAATATCGTAGAGTTTCAAATCCAAAAAGACGTGAATGCCCCGTTTCCGTAATTCAGCTAGAATCTTAGGGCCTTCAAAGTAGAAGAGCTCCATCCCAACTTTTACAAATAAGTTCTCTTGGTGGTCAAATTGATCTAAAAACGCGAACACTTGCTCTTTATCTTCAAAATCTAACGCAATAATAATTGGCCGCACGATTCTCGTCACCTTTCTTTGCAATCAACCCGCTCAGTCATTTTCGTTTACCACCTGCGTAAAAAAACCGTTCAGCTCACGGCTAAACGGTTCACTCGTCCCCACAAGAAGTGGCGGTTGGTCGTAAACTTATTAGTCTCTCTGGGCTAAGTTAAAGTTATCTATTTGATTTAAGCTTAACGCAGGGAGCGATTTGCGTCAAGTACGTTTTAATTACGATAGTGTGCGGAGCGAGACGGGTTGAGAGCGTAATGTAAGGGCACTTCGGTGAAAGCGCCCGGGCCTGGCGGTTTTATCGAAGCCCCTTACATGCAGCTCTCAGTCTCGCGCAGCACGACTCGACGAAGTCAGAAGCCTATCTGCCATTCGGCGTGGTGGCCAGAAAGCGCGTGGTTGACAAGTTTCTTAAACTTTAGGAACCCTAGAAATAACAGCCAAAGTGGCGCCGAATTTTGTAGCCTGAGAGCGCCGGTTTCATGCGGCTTTGGCGAGCGAAGCGACGATAAACAGCCTTCGCACAAAATTCACCCAACACTGTCACTGGACACAAACGTAAAGAAGTAACAAACCACTCACACAACATCAAACCTCAAAACTTCCGCTTGCATCAATCTCAAATCTATGGCAAAATACTCCCAACAACTACGGCACGAACCGTAAAAAATAACGCTTGCCTGTGAGCAAGCATTTTGGAGGAACTGAATAATGGAAACATCAACTGTACGCGACCACGCGTTAACAACCAACCAGAAGTGGACGATTGCGTCAACCTCGGCGGGCTTTGCACTAGAGAACATGGACGTTTTATTTCTCTCGTTTGCCCTATCGTCGATCATCGCTGATTTACATATCAACGGTGCCGCAGCCGGATTGATTTCATCGATCACTAACTTAGGGATGTTAGCGGGTGGTATTTTGTTTGGCCTGATTGCCGACCGTTTTGGCCGGGTGCGGACCTTCTCCCACACCGTTTTCATTTTTGCTTTCGCCACTGCTGCCATGTATTTTGCTAGCAACATCACTTTGGTTTACATCTTCCGCTTCATCGCCGGCGTTGGGGCTGGTGGGGAATACGGCGTTGGGATTACGCTGATTGCTGAAAACTTCAACCGCAACAAAATCGGTAAAATGACGTCGATTGCCGCGATTGGCGGTCAAGTTGGGGCGATCCTCGCTGCCATCTGCGCCGCAATCATCTTACCAATGCTCGGCTGGCGCGCCCTTTTCGTCTTCGGCCTTGTGCCAGTTGGATTGACCTACTTCATCCGTCGCCACCTACACGAAAGCGACGAATTCATCGCCGCTCGCAAAGCTGAAGTTGACCCCAAGAAGACGGTTCGCATCAGTGCCCTCTTCAAAACACCAGCCTTAGCTTACCAAACCGTTGCCTTAATGGTCATGGTGGTCGTTCAAATCGCCGGTTACTTCGGGTTGATGAACTGGTTGCCTTCCATCATGCAACAAAAGCTTGGCTTGAGCGTTTCTGGCTCTTCCGTTTGGATGATCGCCACCATCGTTGGGATGAGTATCGGCATGATGACTTTCGGCAGCATCTTAGACTACTTCGGTCCACGGCGGGCGTTTGGTATCTTCCTGATTGCTTCAGCCATCGCGGTATTTGGCATCACCCTTGCCTTTAACCAAGTCACCTTGTTGATTGCCGGTGCCATTCTAGGCTTCTTCTCCAACGGGATGTTTGGCGGTTACGGTGCGGTCATCAGCCGCCTGTACCCAACTGAGATTCGCTCAACTGCCAACAACGTGATCGTCAACGTTGGTCGGGCCATCGGCGGATTCTCATCCGTTGCCATCGGTTTCCTGATGGACCACTACTCACTGATGGTCGTCATGGGCTTCCTAGCCGTGCTCTACCTAATCAGCTTCGTCACCATGCTGACGATTCCAAACTTAAAGCGGTTGGGACAGGTCAACGAAGCTTAGTGACGAACCGCTAAACTCACTGAATGCATCAAAATAAACACACGCTATGGTCTTTAGCCTAGCGTGTGTTTTTAGTTTCCCGAATAACCATTAATTGATCGTCCACCCCACTATCGATCACACGTAAGTCCATGCTCGACTAATCCCGGTTTGGCACAGACCAATCAGAGATAATCATTGCAAAATACCCGGCTGGCGTGTAGACTTTAGAGTGAACTAAACGTTATCTGGGGTGCCTTTTGGCTGAGATACACCCATTGAACCTGATCTGGTTAGTACCAGCGAAGGGAGCATAATACTTTTTTAATCGCGATTAATTAATCATAAAAGCCAAAAGGACGAGCCAGAGATGAACTAACGTTTATCTCTGGCTCGTTTTGCGTCCGACGTTGACTTGATCACTCAACGTCACCGTTTAGGCCATATTATTGAAAGAAGGACTTATTCATGAAATATTCTAACGCATGGCATTTACGCGACATTATCTTACTTGCATTGATCGCTATTTTCTTCGGGGTTATTTACTGGGTCATTGGACCGGTCTACAACATCTTGACCGTGGCTATGACGCCAATTGGCTTAGGCCCCGCTGCCAACGACATCTTAATGGGCGTTTGGTGCATGGCCGGTCCACTGGCTGGTTACCTGTTCAAAAAAGTCGGTTCGGCAACCTTAGGTGAATTCTTGGGTTCCGTGGTTGAAATGTTTTTTGGCGGCCAATGGGGCGCTGCAACCATGATTTCCGGGGTCGTTCAAGGGGTCGCTTCCGAACTCGGCTTCGCCTTCACTGGCTACAAGCGTTACGACTGGTTCAGCCTGAACCTGAGTGTGTTGACCACCACCATCGTGACCTTCGCTTGGGACATGGCACGTAACGGTTACGCCGCCTACCACCTTGGTCTATTAGTGGCCCTCTTCGTCATTCGGTTAATTTCCATGTTTATTTTCGGCGGCTTGATTTCTAGAGCCATCGTTAACCTTCTCGACCGCACCCACTTGCTTCCACAAACTTCTCGTTAGAATTGAGGTCTCACACCATGGCAACCGTTTCTGTCAATCAACTTTCATTCGCATATCCGAGTAACGATGACGCCAACGTTGACGCTCAGTTGACTCTGGATCAGCTTTCAACGGAATTTCCAACGGGGCAGTTTTCACTGCTCACCGGCCCATCCGGTTCTGGCAAATCCACCCTGTTGAAACTCATCAGTGGCTTATACCCCCAGTTTGCGGGACATCAAGTAGCTGGCGAGATTACGCTGGACGGCCAACCGGTTGACCAAATCGACGCTGAGCACCGCGCAGCAATGGTCGCCATGATGTTTCAAAATCCCAATGAGCAGTTCGCCATGGATACCGTGGAAAATGAACTGATTTTCACCTTGGAAAACCAACAAGTAGCGCCTAGTGAGATGGCTGATCGCGTTGACCACGCCTTGACCTACGTTGGCATCGATGATCTACGTCACCGGCAACTGAACAGTTTATCTGGTGGTGAAAAGCAAAAGGTGGCTTTAGCAGTTATCGTTGTTATGGCCACTGATACGATTCTCTTGGACGAACCCTTTGCCAGCGTTGATCCTGATGCGCGGCAAGTATTATTGGCGAAGTTATCTCAACTGCAACGCGAAGAACATAAAACAATCATCATTGCTGATCACGATTTGGAAGACTACGCACCACTAGTGGATCAGATGTACCTGCTAAACGCTGGTGGCACCGAACTCACCCATCTCAGTTCTACCGAGGCCAGTGATCGATTGAACCAGTTTACACGCGAAACCGTCACCGAAACGTCACTAGCACTGCCTAAGCCAGAGGATGAACAGGCTCTGATTACCCTTGACCACTTGCACCTGCAAGCTGGCGAACGGGTTTTACTAGATCAACCCGACTTTAAGTTCTATCAAAACCGTGTCACCCTACTGACAGGGCTAAACGGTTCTGGTAAATCAACCTTATTGACCGCGATTGCTAAACTGCGACGCTACGATGGCTCCATTAAACTAGCGGATAAAGAAGTCAGTAAACTCCGCCCCAAGCCACTTTACCGGCAACTTGGCTTAGTCTTCCAAGATGCTAGTCAGCAATTCTTAAACGTGACCGTAGCAGAAGAACTCGACCTTTCCTTGAAGAATAGCCAGCAAGCCGACTACTTCCGGGACAAGCTCGACGGCTTTTTAACCGAGTTACACCTCGATGGCCTTCAAGAACAGGTCGTCTACTCACTAAGCGGCGGCCAGAAAAAGAAGCTTCAAATTTTAGAAATGCTGATGATGGCCACGCCCGTCCTGTTATTTGACGAACCCTTTACCGGTCTGGACTTTACGTCGTTACAACAGATTCTGCAACTCATGAAACAGGTCGTTCGCGACTGCCACCAAACCTACATCATTGTCAGTCACCAACTATTCGGCATCGACACCCTGATTGACTACCACGTAGCGTTGGCGGATCAGCAACTTCAGTACGTTGGGAGGCTCGCACAATGAACCCGAGTTTAAAGTTTCTGTTAGCCGTGCTGATTGCACTGGAGATTTCATTTACCAACACTTGGATCGTCAACGTGGTGCTGGCAGCGATTGGCCTGCTCGCAATTCTGATTCACCGAACCCCTTGGAAGCGAGTTGGCCTCTTACTGGTGACGCCGTTGATTCCAGCGGTTGCACTGGCTGTCGCAATTTTGCTACAATCTGACGCCGGTACCCACTTTGCGCTAGTTCTGTTCACCCGGATCTACGCCTACGTCTTCGTGGGGTCTGCCGCTACGTTAACGACGCCGATTGCGGATCTGATTATGTCATTAGAACAAAATGCGCACCTGCCCAGCAAATTCGCCTACGGATTCTTAGGCGCTTTTAATCTATTACCGAAAATTGTGAGTGAAGTGAACATCATTCGGGCAGCTGGTAATATGCGAGGCCAGACGTTGCATTTCTGGTCACCACAGCTCTACTTCAAAGCTATTTTGGCCTCGTTGAACTGGTCCGAAAACCTAGCGGAAGCCATGACGTCTCACGGTTTCGTCGAAGGTGCACCGCGAAGTTTCTACAAAACGGTTAGTGTGAGTTGGCGTGACTGGGCAATTTTAATTGGCAGTTTAATTCTTCTGCAAATTGCCCTCTTTGGGTTACACCTTTCCTAATCATTTTGTAATTTTTCATACCGCTTTTTTCAAGAAAGTTTTATAATATTGATTAAAGAAGGTGATTATCATGGAACGCAACTCACTCAAGTTTACGACCCTCTTCGGCATTGCGCTGATCGTCATTGGATTGCTGCTTGAACTCGGCGGGATCTTCTACCATCCAGGTAGTCTTGAAAGCGCCGAGACTGTTTTCACAGGCGCCATTGCCATCAGCGTAGGTCATGCCTTTTACGGTCTTGATTCACTACCGTTGTCACTAGCACTCACTGCGATCAGTTCCATCGGAATCGGTTACTACGTCTTCGTTCAGACCACTGGCTGGCTCTGGACGATCATCGCCACCATTGCATTTTTCGCTTTTATCGTCGCCCTTTTTCAGCTTCGTGGCTCGATTCGTCATCGTCACGGGACTTGGTAGGACGTCGTTATCTGCGACTGCAAACCTCTTTAATGAAAACGGACTTAGTTGCTTTGCCTGCGCAAAACTGCTAAGTTCGTTTTTAATTTGTCTTTTATTGCGTCACTTTACCAACCACATAGTAACTTGCGCCCCCATTATCTGAACGAAGCAGCTGTCCCTGCTGATTCGTCTGGAACCAAGCCACCGTTGGCGTCGTACTTGGATCCGCGCCCGCCGACTTCATGTTCGCCGACTGGTGATTTTCTTGAACCTGCACGGTATAAATACCGGGTTGGCCCTGACTGACCTGCATCAGCAAATCCTGCCGGGCGTACTGACCACTCAATTGTTGGTAAACTTGGTTGAGGACGCTGGCTTGGCTGACGGTGCCGGTTGTGTTGGCACTCGACGATTTGGTAGTGTTCTTTTGGGTGCTATCTGCTGACTGACTCGAACTCGTTGCAGCCGTTGACGCGTTTGATTGCGTTGTGCTGGTTGCATCGCTAGCACTAGTTGCTGCATCCGATTCACTGCTTGTTGACGCCGACGTTGCTGAATCACTTGATGATTGATCTGACTGCTTGACCTGTTTAGAGGACGCCGTTGACTCTGATTGTGACTGCGACTGTTTGTTCTGCCCACAGCCTCCTAAAACGCCTAACATTAATAGCGGTAATCCCCATTTAACGACCTGTTTGATGTGCATCAGCTCGTCCCCCTTTTTGACCGGTTTGATTACCTTTATTATAGCATAGCGGGTGGGGAAAATTGGGGGTTGGGGGGGTTGTTTTTGGTGGGCTGGGGTCAAGTTTTGGTTTGGCTAAAGGGGCGTTACTTTGGTAAGGATTGAAATGGTCTCTTGACTTGTGATCAATTTGGATCTTACTTGAACCTCTAGGCTTTTATCTAGCCTAAACGTGCCAAAATCGCAGGACCCGGCCATATAAGACAACAAAAGCCTAGCTTCCAAGACCGGGAAGCTAGGCTTTTGTTGTCTTATATTCTGGGTCCTAACCGCGATTTTTGACACTCTCTAATCCGTATAAAACTCCACCGCCAAAGCCCCCACACCCGTATGGGTACTAATAACGGGACCCGCTTCATGGATCGTAATCAGCGTATTAGGCAACGCTTCGTGGATTCGGTTGGCGATTTCGCTAGCTTGAGTCAGATTATCAACGTGGGTCAAGCCAACCTTCGCTGGTGATTCCATTTTGATTCGCTCAACTAGTTCATCCAGTTGTTTGTTCAAGAATCGCTTGCCACGCCCCTTCGCCGCAACTTGGAGTTCGCCGTCCACCACTTCTGCCATCACTTTAATGTGCAACAGACTGGCGATACCACCAGCCGCCTTACTCAGTCGGCCACCTTTGACTAGGTTTTCCAACGTATTTAAGAACACGAAAATTTCGGTGTGTGACCGGTGCAAATCAATCGCTGCCAGAATGTTTTCCATTGGCGCACCGTTCTTCGCCAACTTGGCTGCGGTGATCACCTGAAAGGCCAGACCGCGGTCGATCGATAATGTATCGATGACGGTGACCTTGGTATCAGTCATCTCAGCCGCTTGCCGGGCCGCGTTGACCGTGCCACTTAGAAAATGAGTTAGGTTCAAGCAAAGCACTTCATCGCCATTTTCACCCAAACGGTCGAACACTTCCAAAAATTGACCGATCGATGGTTGACTAGTCTTCGGCAGTTCATCATCGTTAGCCAAATGACTTAAAAATTGGGCATTAGTAATTTGAACACCGTCATTTAAATACTCCTTCGTCCCCAGACGAACGATCAGGGGCACAACGGTAATGGGTAATTCAGCTAATTCTGATTCAGTTAACTGAACAGTTGAATCCGTTACGATTTGAATACTCAATGGGGCCACCTCTTTTGGTCAAGTTACCGAATCAATCGACCACCGGCAAAGTTCTGGGGTGCCCGTTTCGAGATTCGGCGCTATACTAGTACTAGATAATTACAACCATTATACCGTATTTTTCAAGGAATGTTGATATAACTGTGCTAACCGGGCATTTTCGTTGCTAAAGGCTGGACGTGAATGCCCTTTTGAATGCCATCTACTAAGAATTAACGTATTTACTCATGTTTTCAACCGTTTCTTGCTTAGTCGTTTCAGACAAATGGGTGTAAATGTTCATCGTCGTTTGAATGTTTGAATGCCCCATCAATTTCTGCATGGCCTTAATGCTGGCGTGTGATTCAAATAACAGTGAAGCGTAGGTGTGACGCAACCCATGAATACGAATGTACTTCAAATGATACTTCTCGATGATGTGAACTAACCACTGCTGCACGGTTGTTTGAGCTAAAAACGTGTTCTTGCGGTTAGTAAACACCAGTTGATCAGCGTGGGCTTTAACATTGTACCCAGTCATCAGTAGCTGCTGCCGTTGGATCAACTGCCACTTTTTTAGCAACCTAGCCGTATCATCGTCAATATTGATTGACCGGTTAGAACTAGGTGTTTTGGGTGATTGTATGCACGCCCCGCTAGTCCCTTTCGCAAGGGTCTGCCGAACGTTAATCACGTTGTTAACCAAATCAACATTTGACCACTTCAACGCAAGCTGCTCGCCATCACGCATTCCTGTTAATGCCATTACTTTGAAAAACACGCTGACTTGATGACGCCCGGTAATCTTCTCATTATCATCTAAGCAATCGAAGAAGCGTTGTAATTCTTCTTTCGTGTAATAGTTCTCCCAGTCATCCGCCAGCTTAAACTTTTTAGGTCCCGGCGCCGCTTTTGGTTTCGGATGCGTCACCAGCTTGGACGGGTCTTTAACGATCAGGTCAAGTTTAAGTGCGTACTGGAACACCATGCCCGCATACGTCAGCACTTGACGATACGACGCAAGTTCTTTGGCCCACTGATTAACGACCTTTTGCGTATACGGCAGCGTGATTTTATCAATGCAACGATTGCCAAAAGCTGGTAGAATACGGTTAGTAAATAACCGTTGGACGGTTGCCAACGTACTGTTCTTCACAGTTACCCGGTAGCCGACTAACCACTGTTCATACAATTCTTGATACGTAAATACTTGCGAGCGTGCCAGCCCGCTTTTATCGAAGTCCAATTTTAGCCGATTCAAGGCTAGTTGGGCTTCTTTTTTGCGTTTAAAACCACGGCGTGTAGTCTTAACCTTTTTACCAGTGGCCGGGTCAATCCCTAGATAAGCCTGAAACATCCAGAGTTCGCTGCCGGTCTTATCGGTGTACTTCTTAAAGCTTGCCATGCTGTCAGTCCCTTTCGTACCGGTGGGCGGTAGGTATGTAGACATGACACGTAGCAATAGTTAATTTGCAGTTTAACTAGGATCATTTTTCGTAGAAATGGAGCAGACGCAGTAACTTACTTTTAGATTCCGCTTCTTCTAATTTCACTGATTCTAGCACAGACGATCGTAAATCTTTTAACCTATCTTGATTCTTAGCACGTTGAAATATTTTTAATCTTTGTTCTTTATCACGCGTGTCATATAAATGCCATGAATATCTAGGATTATCCACATTGTCCCTGTTACCTTGAGAAAGCATGTTTTCAATGTCCACGGTAAGCTCGATAAGTTGCTCATTAGATATTGTCATATCAAAAGCACCAGGTTTGAGTGGCGTAAATTTTAATAATTGTTTACTTAATTGAGATTTTTTTGTAGTTATCGTATTCCATTCAAACTCCTCCATAGGAGTCAATTCAACTCGAACTATTTTGGTCGGATATTTATTGAAATAGAAATCTGTAATTTCAGCTTTTTTTTGCATTTTTTCTATATACTCATCCGAGTATTTTTCTTTTATTATTCTTATTTTTTCATCAAAATCATCATCATCATCTTCAAAGTATGCAGATTCACCTTTCTTTTTTAGTAAATTTTCAAAATTCATTTCGAGTTTTTCTGTTTCATTCTCCATCTCTCTTCGATGTTCATACGAAATATCTCGCTTAATCTCCGTCACTAAAAATGTGAAAAAATATGAAGTATCGTCAACGGCTTTTATTACAGTTATACCAGTGTTTTTGCTCGAATAAATTGGTATAAAATCCACAACTTCAAATGAAAAACTATCTATGCTTATTAAATCCGATATTGAGATATTTAATGCCTTGCAAATGTCTATCAAAATTCCAATTTTAGTTTTTTCGGGTATAGTTTCAGAATTCTTTAATTGGGATACAGTCGTTCTACCAACATGTGCCAGCTCGACTAATTCAGAAACTGTCATTCCCTCTTTTTCCAAAATTTTTGACAAGTTATTTTTCAAAAAAACACCTCCGCACACAATATACCGTTCAATTTAATGAACGTCAATGTTGTTCTTGACTTTTTTTATGAACCAGCTTATATTTTGATTGTTGAACAAATTTACGGTTATTCCGTTTTGATTTGTTCATAAAAATGAACATTAGGAGAGCGATTCTATGGCTATTCAAAATCAACCCATTAGAGACAGTATTTATGAAGCGCATTTAAAAAATTGGGAGGTAGCAGAGGCCTGTGGCATTGCTGATACAACACTATCAAAATGGCTTCGTACTCCACTCAACGATGACCGCCGTAAGCGGGTTGAGAAGGCTATCGCTGAACTAACTCAGTCGGTTAAGCAGTAGTCATCTGCTACCACGTCACAGCAGAGAGGAGAATTACCATGAGAACAGAGAACTGGAATGGTCACATCATCGTTTTATTGAGGTTAACGGGGAATGGGTGGCATACGGCAATGATGTAACGGATGCGCTGGATTATGTGAATAGTCGTGATGCTATTCGACGGCACGTTGATCCCGAAGACAAGAATACCGTCGTGATTCACGACGGTATTGTAGGTAATCCAAAGCGAGTAGTTATCACTGAAGGTGGCATTTATGATTTAGTGGCTGGTAGTCATTTACCCGAAGCAAAGAGATTCAAGCACTGGACGCATGATGTGATTAAAGGGTTACGCCAGTCAATCGGCTTAGGGCCAACGCAAGTATTCACCATGATGGACGTTGAGCACCAGAAGGCAGCTATGGCAAAGGTTCAAGCAATAGATGATAGAAAGGTTAACTTCATCAAAGCTAACCAGATCACCAACAAGGCTATTGCAAATATGTATGGACTGCCTAAGTTAATTGCCAAACGTGATATGACACCGGCGATGTTAATTGATCGAGAAAAGATACTCGATGAAGTCGTTGAGCTAATGACGATGAAGGAAAAGTATGGGCTGGATATTAAAGTAAACGAGATTGTTTACTCTCATCAGCACGTTAAAGTTACGTTGCCAGTCAAGAAGGGAGAAACCGCACAATGAAATTATTTTTGGCAACTATGAATGTAAGTATTCGTTGGATTGATAAGCCCTCAGCATCCGCATTAATCGGTATCTTTAACAGTCGAGAGAAGGCAGAACGTGCCCGTGATGCTTTTGCCATGAAATGGGCAAGAGATGACGTACCTACTGGCGACTGTACAGAAGAGTACGAAGGCTATCAAGACAGTGTAACGATTGATGAAGTACGGATGAATGAAACCTATTTCGACAGGGACTCACGTTTGAAGTTTACTAAGGAGGATTGATCAACATGGATAAATCGGCACCACAGCTCAAAGTAGTATTAGACCCCGAATACACTGCCGCCTTACGTGAAACCGTCATGACGACCATCACAGACGCCGTAGAAGCGGCCCGGGAACAAACCGGGATAGATTCGCAATGGATTGCGTCAAAAAAACACATCGCACAATGGCTGGACGTAAGCACCTCGACCCTTAACGTATTAATTAATCAACGAGGGCTGCCAGTGACCTACCTTGGTGACGTGGACATGTTTGTTGCCAACAAGCACGAACTAAACGAGTTTATGAAGACACTCTAAAATAATCAAACCGGTGGGCGGTAGGGTTATGCAATATTGTTTAGTGATGTATTGGCAGCCATTCGATTAGTAGATCATCCGTCAGCCTGAAAGGAAGTGAGTAACAATGAGTAACGTTTGTGGTGTTATGTTTATTTCAGCAATACCAGCATTGATAGCCGGAATTAGCATTGGCATTTACTTAGCACAGTTCATGAAAGAGGATTAGGACGATTATGTTAGAGAATACAAAAACGGCGTATGCTGTAAGTTTGGCGACCCAGCACACACCTATGAAAAAGGCATTCCGTATAGCTCTTTTCGTGTATTCATTCTACCAGAGTTGCCCCCAAATTATAAGGAAACGGGGAGATTACATTGAACAATCAGCAAAATAAACCGGCACGGATGAAAGCAATTCATCTTAGCCAACGTAACTATCAAATCATTGAATTACTCACATCCGCTAAAATGACGCTTAATGCGGTACAGAACGACGCCAGCAACGTAACCACTGAAACGGTCATTCACGCACTTGGACAGCAACAGGCGGCGATAATAAGCGCCCTAGCATTGGTCACAGAGTCAATCAAGCTAGCAACGCTGAACACGCAACTAGCCGACTCGTTGCATGGCGACTTAAGCGACAATCAGGAGGCTAATAAATGAGCGATGACGCACAAGAAATGATGCTCTATATTCACCAGTCGGCATTAGGTGCCTTTCAACATCTGCAAAGATTGATGAAACAAACCGCCAATCCTGAACTAACGACCACCCAAGAATTTTACTGTCTAAACGATGCGGCAATTCAGGCCATGCCAGATGCACTAATCATGACCTCAATACTACTAACTGACCGAAACAGAACCGTGGCACAACGGATCAATGATGGACAGCGAATCATTCCATATCTCGAAGACCTAATTTCTGAACGTGAAAGCGAGGCTCACACCCATGACAACTAACATCAACGCACAAGAACGCTACATTTCAAACGCTCAGTCATCATTAAGCACCCTATTGGAACAACTGACTGCACTAGATGAAATGTTAACCAGAACACGGTTATCAGTCGAACGGCGGCAGCAACTACTGGCCTTGCGCAAGTCATTGCAGAATAGTGCAAACAATACGCAGTCTTGGCTGACCGCTCTTCAAAAGACGATCACGGCACCACGGCCCATGATCCCGCTGCTTAACATTACGTGCCATTAACAGGAGGTGGCAATCATGACCGAAAGTAAGCTGGAAACAGCACTTCAACTGGTTGACGCTGGTATACCCGTTTACCCGCTACAAACAAACGGAACTAAACCAATCAGTGCACACGGCTTTCATGACGCTGCCCTCGATGTAGCTACTGTGAAACGCTGGTTCGATAACAACCGGCGTTTTAATATCGGCATAGCACTAGAATCCAATCATTTGTTAATCGTTGATATTGATGTGAATCACAAGAGTAAATTAGACGGTTTAAGTTCCTATCGCAAGTTAGCTGCTGAATATGATCGCCTAACCGAAAACACCTACATTATGAAAACTCCACATGGCGGGTTACACTACTTTTTCCGCCACCCCACCGACATTCATATCAAGAGCACCGCATTATGTAAGTTCAGTGAGCCAAAACTAGCCGCCTACACCGGTATCGACATACAAGCAAACGGAACCCCATACGCTGGTACAACAACCGCTAGCGGATGTTATCAAGCTATTGATAATGGTGTTACTTCTCCACTAGATTCCGCCGAGTGCCTCAGTGGTTACTAAGCTTGCTCACAAACAAGGAACCTCAGCATTTCAAGAAGCTGGCTCGCCGACAAACACGGCCGGTAACTTAATTGGTGAACTGTTTTACCCCAACGCCGATGATGGTACCCGCAATATTTACCTAACCTCGCTATGTGGCCGCCTTTTAGCAACGCCAGTGCGCCCGGATGCCGCATATCAGGCACTACACTTGGCAAACAGCAACTTGCCAACACCCCTACCCGATAAGGAAGTTAATCAGATATTCAAATCAATACTCAAACGAGAAAGCGAAGTGAAGTGATTTTGACAAAACGAAATCTTGATACGTCAGTGTTTAAGGATGCGGAGATGATGGCCGCCGCTGAATCTTACGAGGCCAGTATCATGCCCGCAAGCGACAGCGCCGAACAGGGAAAAAGCGTTACTAACGAGGTTAAGCAATTAATCTTAGACGATCATATAGAGTTTGGGTACAACGATGAACGGCGGGCCTTTATTCGCCGCAAAGTGAAGAACCATTACGAGGTATATGGCGTTGATTCATTAGAGTTTCACGATTACGTTTACAGTCGATACGATGCTGCTACTCAAAAGGTGTTGGCCCGTGCAATTTATGATGTGATAGCAGAATATTTCGGTGTATACGCCCGTACTCATGGCAGCTTCAAAAAAGTGGCCTTACGAACTAGTGAGCACAATGGCAATCTCTATTTAGACCTCTGTAACGAGAACTGGGAGGTTGTCGAAATCACCTCTAACGGCTGGCATATCATTGCTAACAGCCCAATATGGTTTTGTCGAACGCCCGATATGAACGCCTTGCCGATACCAGATTCCAATGGCAGTTATACAGACTTGCAAAATTTCAACGAGGTGCTCAATTTTGGTGGGAACAGTAACGACAGTCTAACCCTAGTCACAGGCTGGTTGATCGGCGGCCTACTATGTGACCACGCAAAGCCCATTCTAGTGTTACAAGGTACGGCCGGGGCCGGTAAATCAACCGCCAGCAGAATCATTCGTAGCGTCATCGACCCGGCCAAACGTAAAAACTTAATCTCACGCCCACGTCCCACCGTGGACAGCCTAGCCATCGACACCATGCACCAGCATACATTAGCCTACGATAACTTTTCAGCCGGTAGTATAACCCCAGAAGTCAGTGATATGCTCTGTACCATTGCAACCAACCAGAGTTATAGCAAGCGTTCACTCTACACCGACAGTGACGAGGTGCTTGTTAAGTTGGGGCGATCCGTCATCATTAACGGGATTGATGACCTTGCAAAACGTCAGGACTTATTAGACCGCTCAATTGTTCTCGAAGTGGTACCCGTAACCAAACGGCGGCCAGAAAAAGAGATTTACGCTTGGTTCGATGAACATCATCCGTTGATATTAGGTGCCTTACTCAACGTGGCCGTAGACAGTTTAAAGCACCATGGCGAATCAACTTATAGCAATGGCCGTATGGTCGATTGGTGCCGTTTCATCGAAGACGGACACCGACGACTAAACGCCATCCGAACCTACTTCGGTGATGTATACGACAAGAACCGTCACCAGTCAGTAATGGACACCATCGAAACTAACCCATTCGTGAGTGGCATTCTAGAAATAATGGGTAGTCAGTCCGAACTACGAATTCAAAAGGCCCAACTCATTAATAAAATTAAGCAACTCGACAGCTACGACCCTACGACAACCGGGGGGCTATTCCGAAGTCCAATCAGGTAAAAGGTAGATTGAAGCGTGATCAGCCGATACTGAAACAAGCTGGCATTACGTACATCGAAAGTCAGTCCCATGGCAAAAAATACGTTGAATTTAAGCGTGAGCAATAAAAATGGGTAGCGATATGGGTAGCGATACCCCAAGGCCGAAACACCTTGGTACAACTACGTTTGAAAATGTTGGGTAGCGGTACAACCAATTTTGGGTAGCGATACAAAAATGCCCACATCCGTTGGTATCAAAGAGATGCAGGCCGGTTGGGTGGCGGTGGTAGCGGTTATCTGTTCCTTTTTATAGATAAATCTAAAAAAAGAACCATAACCATAATAATAAAGAGCTAGCACCCTATCGCTACCATCGCTACCCAAATTGCTACAAACGTTAATCTAACGGCATTTAGGTGGGTAGCGATATAACATTTGTATCGCTACCCAAACCCGCTCTATCGCTACCACCGCTACCCAAACCAACTATAAAACGAGGTAATCAATATGAAAACCACAACCGTATCTGACGTAGAACAGCACATAGTTAATTATGTGAAAGATAATCCCGGCACCAGCTTCGCAGACTCGAACAATTATTCGACGACTGCAATTTTGAATGGCATGGTAACCAACTCATCGCTTCCAGTCATCATCAAAACCTATGTTATTGGTCAGACTGGAACCAACAGGCTACCGAGTTGATCAATCGCATACTCGTGCGTGACCACATCAAAATGCACGTCAGCGACCTTTTGACATATTACACCGATGGCAAGACGCTGACACTTCCAATCGCACGGATTCAGCGCAGCTATCGACAACTACACTGGTTACCCGTAACGCTCAGTATTTAACGAATATCAAATAACGAGGTGAACTATTTTGACAACATTATTACAGCACCATAGAGAGAAATTGTTAGCTTGGATTACTGAACGTGAATCCGTATTAGATCAACCACGGGTTAGCAAATTAGGAGTGGCCAACAACTCGAATGACAATGCCGCTGACCAGTTTAAACGACTAGCAGCCAACGAAAAAACGACTTTAGTTGCTTGGATGATTAACGTGTTTCAACCAGCGACTAAAGTTTGCCGTCAACACACTTCATACGGACTAAAGCACTATTTTGAACACTCACCACTTGGTTTTTACGTGACTAATGGTGAGTTCAAAGGAGCTATGTTGATTGCTGGCTTTGAACCATGGAACGCCGACGAAATGAATTGGCGGTATCACATTACAGCAACCAGTGTTGAACGGGTACGTCAGGTATCAACTAATCAGTGGAACTAAGGGGGCTATCATGAGAAAACTAATCAAGCAAGACGTTGCCGTGTTACGCTGCATCCACAAGGGTCAAGCCCACAAAACCAGTAAGAAGCAGCTTATTACCGCCACTGGCCTAAGCGAACGGGCCGTATATGATTCAATCGAAGCACTAAGAGCGGTGGGCCTCCCCATCATGGCCAGCCGCAACAACAAAGATTCAGGTTACTACCTCGCTGAAACGGATGACGAGAAACAAGCCGGGATTGCGCAGTACAAGAAACAAATTGCCACTGAGCAGCGCAATCTAAGCCAACTAGAGCAGACCGACATTAACAGCTACCTGAGTGCCGTTGCTGACGATCCCGTGTTGTGGCGGGAACTTGGTTCTGACTTGTTAGAAGTCACCACTACCAGTGACGGGGCCACCATCCGCATTAAGGACACACTATAATGCGGCCGCATAGAATCGCATTGCGTTCGCTATGCGTTGGTAATGCGAACGGATGACAAACCCATAGCGTTGCCACTACTAACCGAGGTGAAACGATGACTAAAAAATATATTGACGCTGCTACCCTGTTTCAGATTCGGGACTTCATGGAACACGGTGACTTTTACCGCTACGAACAGGCCCGCATTGCAGAACTCATTAAAGAGCTGCTGGCAACGGATGACTGGCATTTAGATCAGTTGTTAGCTGACCGCATCCGTTATACGGCAAAGCTTGAAACCGAGATTGCTAAACTATCCCACGATGTGAACAACGGTTTGGTTAACCTCGATGACGTTGCCGACCGTTTGAATGATATGACATGGGGCCAGATTGAAGACGGCCCCGCTAAACGCCAGTACCTAGAAAATGAACTGGAGGGATAACAACCATGATTAAGACTAGACCAACCGAAGAAGACACCAAACGAATCAAGTATTTATGTGCGCTACGCAAGCGAGTAGTTGAATCGGGCGCCAAAATGTACTGTTTATCACATTCCGGCACCCAACAGGATAAACTTACCGCACTACTAACGCAAGGCGTGTTAGCTGGTGAAATTACCGCCACTGCTAGGGACATGACTAACGGCATGGAACAATACCAGCGCCGTGAATTGATTGAACTGCTGGCCACCCTATTCGATCGAAAGAAGTGGTTCGATGAATGACCAATACACTGTTAAGGAACTGACCAGTATCGAGGGCCAGCACGATGTTTATCATTGCAACCAGCCCGACTGTCCCACTTGCAAAGCCTTTTGGGAGTACGCCACTCGCTTACGTGAACAAGCCGAACGTAAGGAACCCGGCCGCCTGAGTACGAAAGAATGGATCAGTGCCCGCTACCTAGATGGCATGACGGTGCGAGAAATTGCGTTTAACGTTGATTGGCTGATGACAAGGTGATTAAGTATCTCACAGCCGTAAAGCTGTATAAGCAGCCTAAGCGCCCCCACAGACGAGTAAGGCAGGAACCCGTACAGATAGAATTGAAAATTGGCGAACAAACTGGCACTGTTACCGTTCCATACCAACAAGCGCACATGACTGAACTAATATGGGCCGGGTTAAGTGTTCAGGCTATCGCTAGACGGCTCAAAATAGGTGCGACAGCCGTTAAACAGTACATCCGTACTCACGATATGCCCAAGGTACAACAGCAAGCAATGACGCTTTATGACGTGACTTACAATGGTGATAGTCACCGCTACTTCGACAACCACGGTAACGAGTACAAACTAACCAGAATGGAGAACGAGCAATGAAGATGAATATTGAATATCCCACGTTAGTAGAACAAGGTTTTGCGATGATGAAAAAAGCGGGCCTAAACGTAACTAAAGAACAGGTTTACAAGCGAATGATTGACACCGGTATGATTGACAAAACCGGACAGCCTACCCAAGCAGCTATTGATAATGGCTTGATTGATGAGTGTGAACAGACTTCAAACGGTGACTATGAGCCAACCACCGTGGCAGGCATGAAACGGATGTACCCAATGTACGAACAGTTTGCAGACAGCCATTTTAAACGAACTGAACTAGGCTGGATAGCAGACGCCTATGTAATTCGTGCAGTTGCTAATCAACAGTTAAACGATCCAGATTCTACCGAAGAACAGCGACAAATGGCCTATGGAATGTTAGCACAATTAAACGAATCAGGGGGCAACGAATGAAACCGGTTATGAATTGGCCCATGATGCAAGAGCAACTGTTATGGTATTGCGTGAGTACCTTACACCGCATATTCAAGGACTACCAACGTATTCGTGGCGTTAAGATTGAAATATACTTCAATGACGACATAGAACATCCCGGTTACACCTACGAAAATCGTTTAGAATAAACTCTGCAAATTATGCACACCTTAAAAAGCAGAATAAGCAACGCCCTCGTTCATACGGGGGCGTTTTTGCATTCGCTATATAGAGATTCTAGAGGCCCTAAAAAGAATAAACCGGAGATTCGGGAGGCCCTAAAAAAGAAACATCCCGAGATTTCAGAGGCCTTAAAAAGAGATAATCTGACATTTCTGACGCCCTAAAAGGAGAAAAACTGAAATTCTTAAAATTGTTGCAACATCATTCATGAGAAGCGCAACGAAATCACAACGTGTTGCAACAGTGTTGCACGATTCTCCCCCACGTAATACCAAGGCCCTAACCCCTACCATACTGGCGTTGATGCTAAGTAATGCTAAGGTAGTACGCTACCAGCACACTAACATAATAACCTAGCAAAACCTAGCACCTCGCAACAGCGCAACACTATCCGAGCAATTCCGAGCATTTTGCAACAGCGCAACACTCACAAACGCTGGTATTAAGCGAAAGTAAATGCAACGATGTTAGCGAATGATGGCGTTTTGTAGATCAGTGCCAACTATGCAACAAAATGCACCACTGTTGCAACGGGTATTGTGCTGATTCGATAGTAATACAATCGTTATTAGAACGCCGTTGATGATGGTAAATGATGGTATTTTTTGGACGGCAGTACCCTAGCAAACCCCAGCATGGATGATGGTATTTTTAGCGTCGATGGTTGCAACCTTTTGCGTCCAAAACTGTATGCGAAGGTTGCACACAAAATGAAAAAGGTGTGCACACAAAAAGGGTGCAGTTGAATCGCAAGGGGGTGCACCCATACTGCACCCTAAAGCTCAAAAGGGGTGCACCCTTAGATTGCAAGATTTCACAAGATTTGAGGCGTATGGTTGCAACCTTTTAGACTAAGAATAACTAAGATTTCAGGAACTTATTGCAACCTTTTCATTACCAGAATTCACCAGATTTCAGCACTTCACTGCAACTTATGATGCTCAGAATTACTCAGATTTCAGAGACTTACTGCACCCTTTTTGCATCAAGAATTGCTAAGATTTCGGGAACTTATTGTGTTCGTTGATCGGCAAGAAAACGCAGAATATTAGCATCCTTGCTGCAACAGCGTTGCGTTTTGTTGCGTGTTGCGTTGCAACAGTGTTGCAGTCTGAAAAGGAGCGTTCAATAGGAGCGTTCCTAATCGAAAAGGAGCGCTTAAACGGATGCTATTGCGCCATATAACCAGTGAGAGGGTGCACCCTTTTTACCAAGATTCCCCAAGATGTGCACCCTTTTTGCTGAGAGAATTGTTGATATTTCAGAACCGCGTTTGTTGGGGGCGGTCCAAAAATGGACATATCTAAGCTGCTGGACACCTAACTGGAATTTGAAGTTGATTGTCCAATTATCAACCAGAAAGCAGTGCTTATTTACCGGCCTTCATCCGTAAAACTGGACAAATTGGACACCCTTAAAAGGGAGTAGTTACAACTACACCCTACTTGCGTACTTTAATGGCCTGATAGTGCGCAAAAGAGTACGCATACAAATATCCTAAAAACTAACAAGCAACTAGTAACCTCAAAACGCCCGCCAGTGTTCCGTTGAGCTCTAAATGAACAATTACCCTAACAAGCAACTAACAGGCAACTAACAAGCGACCTGCAAAACGTAACAACCAATTAGGCCCATGTATCGCTATCATACGGCCGTTTTGAACGGATGGGCTAAACAGAATCTAACATCAACTCAACATCAACTTAACAACCGTAGTCACAACTACCCTTGTAACCAGAAACGACCTTGGAACCTTACAAAACCTGACATAAATTGTTAACTGGAACTTGTCAAAACTTGACATGTTTTGATAGCTGAAACCTGTTAAAACCTGCGATTGAATCGAAGCGCTGAAAAAGGAGCGTTACCATTCAAAAGGAGCGTTCAATAGGAGCGTTACCATTGAGCAATCCTTTTCAATTAACTGCACGATTACCAATGTAACGGCGTTCCAGTGCCTAATCTGTGTTGTGTTTGTTTCAGAATTTGTGTTGTTTGTTTCGGTAATCTGTGTTGAGTTGTTTCGGTAATTCGTGTTATGTTTGTTTCAGATTTCAGGCTAAGCGCTTCGATTGAATTCAAACTCAGATACGGTATTGATACAGTACCGATACCCTATTTCAAATAATTATCAAATATAAACAGCCCCGGCATGTTAACTTTTGTTAACCATTTCAAATATAAATCGTAGATAAACCAGCAGAAAGAATGCAGAATAAACGTCGTTGCACCGGTGCTGGTAGTCATAACATGCAGATTAGGTGCAGAAAAGGAATTCTAAACCCGTCGATTTCGACCAGTTTAAAATTAACGAGGTTTTAACGAGGCAGATCAGCAAAGCGATAACGCAATGGATTGACGGGGGGGTAAAACATCATACAATAAGCACGTATCAACGTTTAGCATGCAGCCTAGTATGCTGGAAGAGTTGCACTGTGGTGGGTGCAGCTCTTTTTTAGTGCACTGGAGTAAGGAAAGGGTTAGTTGAGAATGCTACGGTCGAAAATTCGACAGTGAGAGCGGCGCTAGTGAGTACATCCGTGATGGAACAGACCCATAACGAGCTGCTCTTGTTCAAAGCAATAGCGAAGTGGTAAATTGCCCAAAACAGATGGGGCTGAGCCATTTGTTCTAAATACATCAGGAGTATTTAGAAAATCCGCTCTGCATCAGAAGCATAGCGAGGTCAATTAGATTTACCACGGTTTAAGGTTCATTAGATGAACCTTAAAAGTTAAGGCTCATTTGATGAACTTCGAGTAAAGTAATGAGGTTTTGACTAGGTAGACAACCAAAAAATGGGTAGGTTTTGGGTAGGTGGTTGAGTAGTTTTGCTAAGGTTTGTGTAGTAGGACAAACGGGGCTATGAACTTATCGCTATAAGCGTTGATGTACTAAGTATAGTTGCGTGTTGGAACGGTCGTAAAAGTTCCCCACTTGTCTACTTTTGTCCACGTTTAAAGTGCATCCGTATTGATGTTATCCATGACGCCCTAAGTTTAACTTAGGCACTTAGCCAGCTATTACCGTTGCTATCGTTACGCCGTTCGGGAGAGCTTAGCATAGCTTTGGAGAGCTGAAACAAGTAGGATCAGAATTCAACATTGAGCTTTGAGACAGTGAACCATGACCACATTAGATGTATAATGCAATTAACAAATACAATTAATTTAGATTGGCTTTGTTAGCGTACAATTTAACGATAGCTGGCTACCACACAAGGTAGCCGGTTATTTTATGTAGGCGGGTGAGTAAATGCAAACGAAGACGTTTAAAACGATTATGTATGACTACCACCTTGCGCTAATGCTGGCCGCTTTCGGTGCCGACTGGCGACAACAGGGCCGGGAACTCCCATCATCCTATGACGGCCCCGCCATTCGCTTCAACGTCATCATGGAACATGCCTTACAAGCTCTCGACCAACAAGAGCTAGATACTATCAAATTTGGTTACGTGCAGCGCCTGAGTGCAAAGAACGCCAGTGAACGGATGGGCCTAAGCCTAACCGCCTACAATCGAATTAAATACCATGCTGTGAAGAAACTAGGCTGCCAGCTAGAACGAGATGCCGACTTCATGAACTGGTATCACCCCGGCGTACTGTATGGCGCATAGCTACCGCCAGTGTGGTACAATTACAGCACGATCATTCATCAAGCTGGTTGAAGTCATCAATCAGGCTAAACGGTTCGCTCTCGCAGCGGCCGTTTTTTTATGTCTCAGGGCAAATAAAAAGAGCTAGCGTTAACTAGCTCACACCCCACCGCCCACCGGTGAATTTGTAGTTCAATATGTGGTGAAATTGAATGCCCTTTTGAATGCCATTACAGATTATTTAAGAACGTTGTAGTAAAATGATTACGAGTAGAAAAGCTATTGTATCAAGGTATGCGAGCCATCACAAAATCTCGCAATTATACAAATACGCTTTACAACCATTATACCGTATTTTTCAAAGGAGAATCCGTAAAATGCCCGATTCCGACAAGAAGTTAACCGATGAAACCCCTGAAAAAAAGCCGCTCAATATCTCGGACCTAGCCATGAACCCATGCGGGTTGGCATGGATCGTTGGGCCGATGATAAAAAGCGCCGTGGCTTAACCGATGATGCGAAGCCGAAAAAGCGTCATTGGTGGTCGCGCAAACAACCAAAGGAGTGATTAATATGGCGTACTTAAAAATCGTTCATGGTGATATCACGCAGTTCCACGGTGACGCCATCGTTAACGCCGCGAATACCGGCCTACTTGGTGGTGGCGGCGTTGACGGCGCAATTCACCGGGCGGCGGGTCCAGAACTCGATATCGCCTGTCGCAAACTCGGTGGTTGTCCAACTGGTGAAGCCAAAACAACGCCAGGGTTTAATTTGCCCGTTAAATACATCATTCACACGCCCGGTCCTATCTGGCGTGATGGTTCATTTGAGGAAGCGAAGCTGTTACGCAGTAGTTATGTAAACAGTTTAAAACAAGCCGTTGCTCATGATTGTCACACCGTTGCTTTTCCGTCAATCAGTACTGGCGTTTACCGATATCCGTTGCCAGCAGCGACTCAGATTGCGATTGATGCGATTCGGAGCTTTGATGCGCCGTTGGATGTGACGATAGTGTGTTGGGATGAGCCGACTTGGGAGGCGTTTAAGCAGGCGGTTGGTGAGGCTTAGTAGTGGTCTAGGTGGTTATGAGAAAAGTTGATAGTTCAAAGCTGACCTAGATAGCGAGGTGGTTGGGGCGCGTTTGTCAGATAAAGCAAACCCCGGCCATATAAGCGCAACAAAGGTCAGAATCCCAGATATTACTTTGTGCTACTGGCGACGCGCTTTGCTATTACGTTGTTTTCGGCGCTGGGTGAATTTTGCCTTCTTGGGGTTCATATTTCTTTGTGAAGTTTGGTTATTTAACTGCCTTCTGGCTTCCACGCCGAAACGTGTCAAATAAAGCAAACCCCGGCCATATAAGTAAAGCACGCAATGACTTGCCAAAACCCGGCAAGTCATTGCGTGCTTTACTTATATTCTGGGGTTTAACCGCTTTATTTGACACTCTGCCCAATAAAATGCGTTAAATTAGCCGTTTCTTCCGTCGTTGGTTGGGCTTCCATCGACTTGATATTGTGCAACCGTTCAACCGTAATGTGAAGATTTAAAGCCAGTTCAGTATCCGTCAAATTATGTTTCCGTTGATAGTTGATAATCTTTTCTGCAATATCGCTCATCTCTTGACTCATAAAATTTCCCTCCACTTAATAGACTTAAAGCTAAACTAATTCAGGTTCTTGTCTCTATTCTAGCATTGTTTTTGGGAATTGTTATCACATTTCAACTTGCCTGTCATCAATTTGTGATGTTGAGCGGTTATGCTATTGGTATAGACTTGGAGAGCGTGTGATGGCGATCACGCCTTTCAAAAATTCGAAAATGAGGTGTTCATTTGAAATTAACTAAAACCCTACTCGTTTTAGCCGCTACCACTGCCGTCTTCGGCACGACCGTTGTTACTGCTTCGGCCGCAACAACTGATAGCACAACGATTCAGGCCTTACCAAACCAAGCTGAAACCCAGGCCGCTCACGATGCCGTTGAAAACGACACCACCACAACCAGTTCAGCAACTACGACCACTGCAACAAGCGCATCAACTAGCTCGGCTAGTTCAACGAGCGATGCAACGACTAGCACAACAACTAACGCAAACACCACTGCTAGCACCAGCCAAGCCAAGGCCGTTGTTGCCTTAGCCAAACAACTGGCGACCCAAAATATCCCTTACGTTTGGGGTGGCGAATCATTGAGCGGGATGGACTGCTCAGGGTTAACCGACTACGTTTACCGTCACGCGGCCAACATTAGTCTCGGTCACTACACCGTCACCCAAGAAGGTAAAGTCACTAAGGAAGCCGTTTCTCAAGCGCAACCTGGCGACCTCCTTTTCTGGGGCAGTCAAGGTGCAACTTACCACGTTGCCATCTACATCGGCAACAATCAATTTGTTGCTGCACCAAAACCCGGTGACAACGTTGAAGTTGAAACCATCAGTAGCTACTTCATGCCAAGCTTTGCTGGAAAAGTGAACGGTTAATTTAAGCGTTAATGACAACTAAAAAAGCCCTGGTACCAGTCATTCAGATTGGTATCGGGGCTTTTTCGATTTATTTATTCACTGGCTGTTTACCAGCATTCCGCGAGGCATTTTCTTCATGTTGCCGCGCCTGTTGTTCCTTCTTTACCCGTTCGATTCGAGCGATTTCAGCCTTCCGAGCGAGTTCCTTCGCCTTTGACTTAGCCTTAAAGTAGTTGTAGATGCCCACTGCTAAGAAGCCAAAGAGCATCTGAAACGCAAACGAGACCATCGTGTTGATCGAATACCCCTGATGCGTCAATTGTGGCATCACTAAGTCATACGCAATTAACAAAATGCCCATCATGAGCACCACTTGAACCGTATCCTTCAACCACTTTGGTAACTTGTCCCACTTTTCGTACACGACACTCGCCCCTTATAATTCGCCCTGATTGCGAAGTTGTTTTTCGATCAACATCGCATCTAGGTAGTCAAACGCGACCTCGTCGATTTCCGATATTTTAATTAGCGTGCCCAGCGGATCGATAACGGTCCCCTGTTCAACTTGGTGGAAGATCACTTGCTTGTCGCCGAGTTTGCTTAAATACCCGACAACAACCTGATCATCCTTGAGTTGCAACCGAATCACGCGGTGGAACTTTGTGGCCTGCGCCAACACCGTTTGGAACAGATCCGTGGTGGCATCAAACAACCGTTCATCGTTCAAGCCCGGTTGTTTCGTGACCCCTAAGCGTTGGTCGATGGAGATGTACATCTGCATCACTTCAAGGTAGTCCGATTGGGTGGTGACCTGTGCAATGGCATTTAGCCGTACCAGCCAATAACCACCGAACTGACCAGTCATGTCAACTAGGTTGATCATCACGTTCTCATCCGTAATCGTGTTGACCGTGCCGACAAAGAACATTCCCTCATCAGCAACCGGATTAAACGACAACAACTGTTGCGTTTCCTGCGCCTGATGCAAGATTTCCGTGATACCGGTCAAACTACTGATGCGCTTCGTTGGGACCGACGTCATGGTATCAAAAAACGCCATGGACACCGTCTGCAGCGTTAACTCCTTGCCTTCAAATTCGACCAGGCCAACCTGATCAAAGGTAAAGTGCTTCTTCGGTCGATCGCCTAAGTCAAACTTATTAAAGATCCGAAAGTCAAAGTCATCGCCTGAGATCCGAACGACCTGACCCTCGTTGAGTGACTGGTCATCCGCATCCAGTACCATCACAGCACTTTCGTCAACCATCGAGTTCTCTAACACTTGGCGAATCAGTGGCCGCTTGGTATCAAAGGCTGATACCATCTGCCCGTACGTCACGAAATGTTCATCCGTAGCGTTTTCAATTCGAAACTGCATACTGTCCAAATCACTACTATCGAACTCGACAAATTCAATGACCCCAAAGGTGAGGTACACGGCCCCATCCTCAATGCCACTATCATCGAACGTGGTGAGAATGATCCCCTGATCGTCGATAATGGCGACGTACCCCGTATACACGATGTCTTGCTTTACCTGATAGACATTCACGAGCGCCTTACGCTGCAATGCATATCGTAGGTCGCTGACGATTGAATTCATTCACATGCCACCCTTTCATCCGGTATTCTAAACAGCCATGATACCATAATTTGATTACAACTGTGTAACAGTCAGACCCGCTTAAGCGCAAAATTTGGCGCAACCCCTTTAAGAAATTGCGTTGCTCACAAACTGTCTTAATTCAGCACCGGTCATCCCGTTACTTAACCCTACTAACAGTTTAATCCGTGCCTTCTGTCCGTTCAATCCCTGACATAAAATTAAGCCCATTTTTGTTAATTCAATGCCGCCACCCTCGTAGTCGTAGATGTCTTGGGCCACACCGTTATAACAGCGCGACACTAACACAATGGGCACATTTTGATCCAACAAGCGTTGCACAGCCGGAATCGTTTGTGGCGGTAAGTTACCCGCACCTAACCCTTCGATCACTAACCCTTGCGTTGGTTGTTCCGCTAAAGCATCAAACAATTCACCGGTCATGCCAGCGTAAGCCTTGATCAAGAAAACGTGGTCCACCACGTGGTCGATTGGACAAGTGGCTTGTCGAATCAGTTCTTGGAAATACTGGGCCTTGCCCTTCGCCACGACCCCAATTGGGCCAAAGGTTGGCGTCCGGAACGTGGCTACGTTAGTCGTATGCGTCTTCGTGACGTACCGCGCCGTATGAATCTCATCATTCATGACGACCAAAGCACCCTTACCACGTGATTCGTCGGTCGCAGCAACCATAATCGCACTCTGGAAGTTATACAGGCCATCCGAACCAACTTCATTAGACGACCGCATCGCTCCCGTTAACACAACTGGAATCGTGCTTGGCAGAGTTAAATCTAAGAAGTAGGCCGTTTCCTCCAACGTATCGGTCCCGTGGGTGATGACCACCCCATCGACACCGTTGGCTTCAGCTTCATCAATGCGTTCCTTCAGTTGTAACATGACACTGGGCGTCACGTGCGGTGAAGGTAGGTTAAACAGTTCATCCGTCAGCAAGTTGACCCGCCCGTTTAGAATCGTCGCCTCCTTGGCAATCGGATTTTCTGTATTTGGTACCACTTCGCCCTGCTCGTTTTGCGACATTGAAATCGTCCCGCCAGTATGAATCGCTAAAATCGTTTTCAAGTGTTTTCCTCCGTTTGGTGAGTTAATGCTTTTATTTTAATCGCTTTGCGCTGATTTTAGGTTAAAATAAACTAAACAAGCCGTGAAAAGGAGGTGGCAATCTCATGCCAAAGGATCAAAACAAGCCCCACCACAGTCTTCCGGAGATCAAAGTCGACGTGAAAGTTCCGCCGAGTTCTGGGGGCATTATGAACTGGGGCCCGCTGTTTGGGTGGGTCAAATCGTTATTTAAATCGCGTAAGAAGTAGTTGAACCTAAAAACTAGCAGTCACGCCAATGATGGCAATGACTGCTAGTTTTTTAATAGCGCTTATGTTTAAGCAACGATTGACTCCAATTCTAACAACTGGTCAATTTCATAGGTTGGTTTCGCCACACCATCGTTGGCCTTATGCGTCGGATTAAACCAAACTGAGTCTAACCCGAAACCGTTGGCCCCCTTAATATCCGATGACAGTGAATCACCGATAACCAGTGCTTTGTCCTTATCGAAATCCTCAATGGCCCCCGCAACGTGTTCAAAGAAAGCCGGTTCCGGCTTCTGCGCACCGATTTGTTCCGAAATGAAGACTTGCTGGAAGTAGCGGTTAAAGTCAGCCTCGCTCAAGCGACGTTCCTGCGTTTTGGCTACGCCGTTGGTGACCACGTACAGTTGGTGTTGCTGGCTCAAATTGGCCAATAACTTGGTGGCATTTGGCATCTGCTGGTGACCTAGTGACAAATAGTGGCGGTACTGCAGTTCGACTTCACCACCGTCCAGTTCCGTATTGCCCATGTGTTCGAACAGTCCTGAGAATCGGCGTACCAATAGCTCCGGTTTTGTGATCTGGCCACGCTCAAATTGTTGCCACAAATGGGCATTGAGTTCATGGTAGTAGGCGTAATTTTCAGCACTCAGTGGTAATTTAAGGTGCTCAAACAGCGAAACGAGGGCCTGCTTTTCAGCCGCCTGAAAATCTAACAAAGTATCGTCAATGTCGAAAAGTAGCGTTTTGTAGGTCATCAAAGTCGTCCTTTCTAGTGTCGCGTAATTAAACGGTAGCCGGTAATTGCCGTTGCCACCGCACAAATCAGAATCGAAATTAAAAATGACACGTGCATGCCGTAAATAAAGACTTCGGGCTGCCCCGCAAGGTACGTGGTCACGTGTTGTCCCTTATTATAACTCATTGCCGAGAACAAAACCGTCGTGGCACTGGAAATCCCAATCACCATCCCGAGGTTTCGAGCTAACGCGTTCATGCCACCGGCAATCCCTAAGTCCTTTGGCGCTACCGCGTTCATCACAATGGTGTTGTTTGGCGCTTGGAAAATCCCGTTCCCAAACCCAACTAACCCGATGTTGGCGGTGAATAGCCAAAGCGGCGTGCCCAAGTCTGTCAGCATGTAGCCAATTTGGCTGAGCAAAATCAACACTAAGCCAACGAAGGTGATCAATTCAGGTCCGATACGATCGGATAACGACCCTGCAATCGGCGCCACGATGACTTGAACAATTGGGAAAATCATCAGGATGTAGCCGGCCACGTTGGGTTTGAGCTCCCGAGCATTTTCCAAGTAAAACGGTGAGATCACGTTGAAGAAGAAGTTCGTGACGAAAATTAGGAAGCCACACAGTAAACTCAGTGAGAATTGTTTATTCTTAAATAAACTAAACGATAATAATGGCTTGGCTTGCCGGTTCTCCGTTCGAACGAAGATGACGCTGACAATCAACGCCACCGCGAACAGGGCTAAAATGGCTGGATTAGTAAAGCCAACCTCTTGCCCCAAGAAGATGCCCGTAAACAACGACACCATCAGCAATGCCATGGTCACCGCTCCCGTTCGGTCGATATGATCGTGTGACATCGTAATATCCTTCGGCAAAATCAGTTGCCCAACGATAATCGTCACGATTCCAATTGGCACGTTCAGCCAGAAAATGTAGCCCCAGCTTAAATGAGCGAGGACGATGCCACCGATACCGGGACCGGCAATCGACCCCAGCGCCACGAAGGAACCAATCATCCCAAGTGCTCGACCGCGTTCATTAAACGGAAAAATTTCTGTAATGATCCCGTTGTTCGTTGACATGGTCATCGACGCCCCTAACGCTTGAACGACCCGTGCCGCCAGTAACATGGGAAAGCTCCCATTAAAGCCCGCGAAAAGTGATCCGATAATAAATAAAACTGTTCCGATGCGAAAAATCTTAATTTTCCCTAGGGAATCCCCTAGTTTTCCGAACAATAGCAATAACGCACAAATCACGATCAGGTAAATGGAAACCACCCATTCCGCCTGATTCATTGGGACTTTTAGATCCTTACTGATCACGGGCAACGCAATATTAACAATGCTCCCATCCAGCGTTGACATAAACGTAAACAGCCCAACGGCCGCTAAAATCAACCACCGGTGCTTTTGAACGTGTGGGTCTGCCAAATAACTTTTTTCCGCCACGATGTTCCTCCTTATTAACCGCACAATTTTCTTTAACAACGTTTAAATGTACGCTTTGGTGGTGGGGTAGTCAAGTAGGAACATTATGGGGGTGGTAGGCGTTGGGTGTTGGGACGTGGCTACCGTTTTGGCTACGTTTGGTGAATTAACTGCTTTTTGGCTGCCACGCCGAAACGTGGGCCAAAACTCAGACTCCGGCCATATAAGTAAAGCACACCGCCTTGTCCTTTACTGCATGCTTTGGCGCTCTCTGGCTACGTTTGTTTCGGCTCGGTTTTGACTTTTTGATGCTGATTAACTTATCTCTAGTGAAGTTTGGTGAGTTAACTGCTTTTTGGCTGCCACGCCGAAACGTGGGAAATAGCGCAGATCCCGGCCATATAAGCAAAGAAAGCAACGACTTGCCAAAAATCGGCAAGTCGTTGCTTTCTTTGCTTATATTCTGGGATCTAACCGCGCTATTTCCCACTCTGGATCCTAACGGACTTGAACCGTCGACCTCCTACATGCGAAGCAGGCGCTCTCCCAACTGAGCTAAGGACCCGATACAAGTAGTAGGATAACACTTCTCGATTGGTTTGTTAAGCGTTTCCTTTTCGGTTACACCGCCGTTTCTAGTGTCGCGTTGACCGGTGGCCACCGCCACTTCGACGGCCCTTGATGACGTGGCGCTTGAACTTCGGCTTGGCGTTATCCGCTTCGAACTTAAAGTGATGCATCTTCCCCGCAAACGGTTGGCCGCTCATTCGGATTCGCAACCACGATTGCATGGTTTGGATCATCTGTTGCGTATTTTCCACCTGGACCTTTTGCCCCGCCGCTTGCGCCGTTGGCAAGATGTCTTCTTGCAGTTGCTTGACCAACTTTTGGTGGTAAGCAACTAGTTCCATCGTTAATGGCGCTTGGGCGTACTGGTTAAACAGCCCTTCGATGTAGCGCAACGCATCCTTGGCGTTTTGGGGCTGGTAGTAACGATCATCCGTTGTCATATTAATTGTTCCCTCAATCTCTAGAATTCCAAGTCACCGGTGCCTTCAAAAATTATTCCCAGTAACTATCTCTTCCAATATATAAAGTCATCATCGAAATGTCAAAATTTTGCGAGCCCGATTTCAATTTTTCAAAAATTCACCAACTCGCCACCAAACTAGCACAATTTAATGGTTATTGGCGCTAAGTAACCTTTGATTACATGGCAACTAACCTGCCTCAAGAACCAGAATTAGTGTCATTTTGCCAAACAATGTATTTTGACACGCCTCGCCTACAAAAAAATCACGTTCGTCGAAAAAAAGTGCCAATTTGGGGTTCACAAATCAAAACGGGACGGTTATAATTAAAACCAAGTTATCTTGTAAGCGATTTCATAAATTAACGTTTAATCTAGCCATTTTCACAATTGTCTCTCCTTCGCAAGATAACAGGTAACGGGAACTTGCAGGAACCCGTTCAAACCAATTTTACAGTGATACAACAAAAGGCCACCCCACGCAGGATGGCCTTTTGTTTGCCTAAGTCACAGCTACGGAGGTTTCCCTATGACACCCATTCCCCAACACTGGCAACGCAACCTCGGCCTCTTTTTAACGGGTCAGTTCTGTTCTGGTATCACCAGTATGACTGTTCAGTACGCCATCATCTGGTACCTCACCAAGCAAACGGGTTCAGCTACGATTCTCAGCATGGCAACGCTGCTTGGGATGCTCCGATGGTGCTACTGAGTCCGTTTATTGGGCCGTTAGTTGACCGTTTTAACAAGAAGGCGCTCTTGATTGTTCCTGATTTAGTCGCAGCGGCATTTGCCATTCTGCTCTTCACCTCCGGCACCTTCTTTCACCAACTGCCCATCTGGCTCATCTTTGCGGCGTTACTGGTGCGTTCAGTTGCCCAGACGTTCCAAATGCCCACGATTCAATCAATTCTACCCATCATGGTCCCCGACGACCAACTCACCCGCGCCAATGGTCAGCTTGATGGTCCAATCTGCCAATATGATCATCTCGCCAGCACTGGGCGCGTTTCTGTTTGCCGTGTTGCCTCTGCCATGGCTGATTCTGTTAGACGTTTTGGGCGCTATCATTGGCGTTGCGCTCTTGATGGTCGTTCACATTCCCACCATTACTCACGCTATCGAACAAGTGCACGTCCTCTCAGATACAAAGCTCGGCCTTCAGCAACTCATTAAAAATCGCGGACTCTGGGCAATTACGATCATTGGCGCCCTGTTCACGCTCCTGTTCATGCCAGCCGCTAGTCTGTACCCACTGATGACCATGGGCTACTTTCATGGCACAGTTGGCCAAGCTGGCTTGATCGAAATGGTTTACGCAGGCGGTATGTTGACTGGTGGCGCGCTAATCAGCCTCTTTGGTAAGTGGTCTGATCGGATTAAATTAGTGCTACTGGCGTACGTTGTCATTGGTATCACCATTGGGGCCAGCGGTTTACTGCCTGGCAACCAGACCGGCTTCTACTGGTTCGTTGCCCTCAACGTACTGGCCGGCATCGCAACGCCGTTCTTCAACACCCTGTTAATGGCCATGATCCAACAAAGTTATCCCCCACAGCAACTTGGTCGCATTATGGGGATTATCAATGCCCTACTCAGTCTAACCGGACCAGTTGGCTTAATTTTTGCGGGTCCCTTAGCGGATGCAATCGGTGTTGAGAAACTGTTCATTATCGCCGGAGTGGGCACCCTGATTTGCGGTCTGATCACTTACCTATTCCCACAAGCGCGTCAATATGATCAACACTTACAACCGCAGCAACCCACTCAGTCCGTTGAATGAGTTTGTTTGCTTAACCACTTGGCGGTCTTAGTGCGCAGAAGCGTGGTTAACGTTTCATCACTCGTACCTAATTTCTGCAGCAACGCATAGGTGACTAACAACACATCAACCAACTCTTCTTGGGTATTCGCGACTGTTAATTGCTTGTAATCCGCACCAGAGGCCTTTTGGCTGGATAAATACGCCTGACTGGCTTCCCCAACTTCTTCCATTAATTTGAGAAATTGCTGATCCGGTGTTTTAGGTTCCTGAGATGATGCCTGCTGAATTTGGTGCCATAAGTCGTCCATTGGTGGACCTCCAACTCGTTTGATGCCTTCTATTGTACACCTGTGATTTCGATGGTTAAACCTGATTGTTAACGCCATTAATTTATTACAATTTTCAGAAAATAATTCACTACAATTCACCCCATCCACTTTGACCTATTTTTTTGTTAACCCCCGACCTTAACGGCTCATGACAGTTTGATTAAGATAGCCCGTTACTAGTTTCGCCAACCCGCAGTTTAATGTTATACTACTGAAAGGACTTACTTTTCATGAAAGCAAACTACTGCCTAGATTGCTAGTAAGGCCACTAAATGACTAAAAAGGATGGATTACTTATGATGCACAAGGGACACCGATTCGCCACGCTATCACTCATTGGGGTTATGGCCCTCGGCAGCTACCTGCCCGCAACAACCGCTTCAGCAAGTAGCATTAGTACCGCCAGCAGCAGCCTTCAAAAGAAGACCATTGCTGCTAACTACAAGTACGCTAAGAAAATGTTAGCGAAGAACAAGACCGCTTTATCTGGTAAAACAAGTACGATCTTTAGTAAATCAGCATATCCCGAAACAGGAGCCGCTGCTGGTTACTCTGACCTGTTGCTAGGCCTTCGCGGTCACGGTTACCACTTCACCAAAACTGATCTGAGCCGAATCAAGGCTAACCTGGTCATCAACGGTAAGTCCACTCCGGCAACACTGTCAACGGCCATCGTTGCGTTGAAGGCGGTTGGTTTGAACCCTCAAAGTTTCAAACCCGCCGGTGCTAAGAAGAGCGTCAACCTCGTGTCGACCCTCTACAAGCAATCGATGACCCACCAAACCGTCAACGTGCAGAGCCAAGCCCTGATTGCCTTATCAACTAGTTCAGCTTACAAGCGACCAGCTAAGGCTAAGTTCTCCAAGACCAGCCTCGCGTCAACCATCGCAAAGAGCCAACTCAGCAACAACGGTTGGGCCTACAACAACGACGTTAAGAGTGTCGATAGTGATACCACCGGCGTTGCGGTGATTGCGCTCGCTCGGAGTAAGTCATCCAGCAAGGCCGTCACTTCAGCCATCACCAAGGGCCAAAGTTACCTACGTCAATCCGTTGCTAAAAACGGGGCTTACGGCTTCAGTTACGGCGGTAAAACTTACTTGAACGCCAACTCAACCGCTCAAGCCATCACGGCATTTTCAACGAAACTCAACACCTTGAAGTACGTGAACGGCGCTGCCAAATCCGGTCAATCAACCACTGCGCTTAAGTCAATGCTCAGCTACGTCCGCTCAACCGGTTCTGTTAAGGGCGCTACTAGTCAATTACTCGGAGTTGGTCAAGTGAACTTGGCAACCGCAGCCTACCAAAAGGCACAACAAAAACACTCGATCTATACCCTATAATCATCAAACTAGTCACTGCTTAAGGAGTGTTTACATTGAATAAAATCGTTGGGATCCTCTTGGCGATCATCGCCACACTGGGACTCGCGCTGGGTGTTCAACAGGTCGTGTCTTCACACAGTGAAACTAAACCCGAAACCCATCAAGTCGCCAAATCCCAGAGTGAATCGAGTCAGTCATCTGCCTCAAGTCAAACCCGAACTGCCGAAAAAGCTGAAAGTTCGTCGTCAGCGGCCACAACAGCCACCTCAGCTGCTGAATCGTCGACCACTACTGCCAGCGCCGACAGTATCAAATCATTGACGAAATCAACCCAAAAAGAATCAGTAACGGAGGCGCACACGACCACCAAAAGTAGCCGAGTAGCCCCAGTCACCAAACCAAAGGCCAAACGGACAACCAAGGCCAAAACGACAGCCCCTAAGCGGACCGTCTACGTTAAGGTCACCGGCAACAAGAAAACCTTCTACGCCCACAAGTTACCGGTCACGAGTAAAACCACGGTGTTCTCACTCCTGAAGGCAACCAAACTCAAAATCAGTTATACCCAGATGCCTCACGTCTACGTGAAGACCATCAACGGCTTAACCGAAAACGACATTAAAGTGGGGAGTGGCTGGAAGTATAACGTTAATGGCAAATTCATCGAAACCGCCGCCGACAGCAAGAAAGTCAAAGCTGGCGACACGGTTCACTGGTATTTTGCGGTTAATGGCTACTAAATTTCAATAAAATCGTATTTAAAACGCGCCCTAAGATGGTCACTATCTTGGGACGCGTTTTATTGTGGTCATTTGGTCAGAAAGATTGAGTCAGAACGCTGTTGTGAGCGCTTAATCTTGGTATAATGGAACTAATATCTTATTCGATTCATTGGAGGTTCCCCATGAAAAAAGCAATGTTCATCGGCGCCATCGGTTGTGGTAAAACAACGTTGATCCAACGTCTCAACGATAACGCCATTCACTACGATAAGACCCAAACTATCGAGTACTACGACAACATCATCGACACCCCCGGCGAATACGTGGAGCACCGCTATATGTACTCCAACCTCATGACCACCGCCATGGGCGCTGAAGTCATCGTTCTGATGCAAAGCGCCACCGATTCACGGGTCATCTTACCCACCGGCTTCAGTACCATGTTTAGCTGCGACACGATCGGCATCGTCACCAAGACCGACTTAGCTACCCAAGCCGATATCGATACCGTCTCAGCTCGCCTAAAAGACGCCGGCGCCAAACCAATCTTCGCGGTTTCCGCCGTTGATGACATCAATATCGATCAAATCTCAGATTACTTGGAAATTTAACTTCAACAGCATCAGCACGTTTTTGTGTTGGTGCTGTTTTTGTTTACGCTTGTGTCCAGCGTAAGCATTCTTCTGTTCAGTTTGTGAAGTGTGGTGATTTGCGTGGACTGGCGATTTCGGTAGGCGACTAGGTTCCTGCTGTGGGGCCGGTCTGAGCCGAAGGGCGGTCTCAGACCTCGAAGTTAAGCCTCGCCAAAACCCACGCGAGTCTTAACTTCGTCCCCGATAATTGGCGGTTGTTGGAAGAGCACCAACAACCACCAAATTATCGCGACACAGCATCCACCTAGTCGCCTACCTGCATCTCACATTGCGTAATTCGGCGCTATTGCAGATCATCTCAAGTGCTTAACTGAACGGCTTGCGACAGTATCACAATGACTGACGTTGCGTCGACAAACGCTAAAGTTGATTAGCAGTCGATGTCTCGTCATCGTGACGGACAAGATGTCGATCTATTCTGAACGTTGACTTAATGTGCTTGAATGGACTGTGCAGCAATGCTGTAACGTTATCATTTAACGTTTACTGAGATGTTATCAATTGTCAGCGTGTGACAGTTTGGCCTTCATGATAAATTTTCGGGAGTGCGGTCTTGCTGCCGAAAACCCGCAAACAAGAGGTCGGTCAGAAAATTGTGCTCAGCCGTGAAATTTCACTTAGTT
>NZ_BBAD01000008.1 GCF_001311075.1 Secundilactobacillus similis DSM 23365 = JCM 2765 | reverse complement strand
AGACATCACACTTTTGTCTATAAAGAGTTTCGTTAAGTTTTTAAAATAGACTCAAAATGAATTATCCAATATTAATAATATGTAAAGGTGGGATTACTAATGAAACTAAAGAAATATGCACTTTTGGGTGTTGCAACTTTAACGCTAGGCATCGGAATAGTAACTTCTCCCATCAGTGCTCAGGCAACATCATATGCTTACACTTTTTCAAAACCTGTACATCATTATGTTCCTCGAAGTTGGCGTGGAACATATACTCGTAAATCCAGTACTATGACGTTTAGTACCCATTCGATAAAACTTAATGGCTCAACGTTATATAGTTATATAAAAGTAATTGGTCAGGATATCGAAATCTCGCCTTTGCTAGAATGCCCGGTTCTGGACATTACTTAATCAATGCGTATGCAAAGGTCGGATATCAGAGTAGTCAAGGGTGGCGATTAACTACCAAACATGGCCGAAAAGCTTTGATTAACTATAAAAATATGGGATTCACTGCTATTTGGTATAAAAAATAATTTAACTTCAATGCTTGGTACCATTAATAGCTAAGTTTATCCACCACAGACTCTCAACAAAACTCGTCTTTGAGTGTGCAACTCATATTTTTAATATAAGTACTAGCTCCAAATTTTATATACACAAAAACGGGCATCCTCGCCATTTTGAACTCGGTCAAAAACTCTTGCACTCGAATTCAGAAATAATTAGGATTCCCGTTTTTTCAATTCTGTAATTTCTATCCTACGACCCAAACTTTACGTAGGATACAGTAAAGACACTACGTCACAAACGCCTATTTACCACCGTTATCATCCTCATCAGTTTGCAGAACCGCCATAAACGCCTCCTGTGGGACATCCACCGTCCCAACCGACTTCATCCGTTCCTTCCCACGCTTTTGCTTATCCAGCAACTTCGCACGACGGTCAGGATCACCAGTATGGATCTTAGCGGTAACGTCCTTCCGGTAAGCACGGATGTTGGTCCGAGCGATCACCTTAGCGCAATTGCGGCTTGGATTGGAATTTCGAAGTTTTGACGTGGGATGATGCCCTTAAGCTTCACGGCAATCTCACGGCCCCGCTTCTCGGCGAATTGACGGTGAGAGATAAAGCTCAAGGCATCGACCTTGTCACCGTTCAACAGGATATCGATCTTAACCAGATCACTTTGTTGGTAATCATCCAACTCGTAATCCAACGAGGCGTATCCCTTAGTGTTAGATTTTAACTTATCGAAGAAGTCAAAAATAATTTCGGATAATGGCATCTTATAGATGACGTTAACCCGGTAATCATCAAGATACTCCATCGTCACGAATTGACCCCGCCGCCGTTGGTACAGTTCCATCACGGCACCAACGTAATCGTTAGGCGCCATGACCGTCGCCTTAACGTACGGTTCTTCGATGCTCTTTAATGAGGCGACTTCTGGCATTTCAGATGGGTTTTCAACTTCCTTCACGGTGCCATCAACCAAGTTGGCCCGGTAAGTAACGGAAGGTGCGGTGGTAATCAGATCAAGGTTAAATTCGCGTTCTAGTCGTTCCTGAACCACGTCCATGTGGAGCATGCCCAAGAACCCACAACGGAACCCAAACCCTAACGCTTGGGAAGATTCGGGTTCAAATTCCAAAGCAGCATCATTTAATTTCAACTTCTCCAACGCTTCACGTAAATCTTGGTATTTGGCGTTATCAGTTGGATACAACCCGGCGTAAACCATTGGTGCCATTTCCCGGTAACCTGGGAGGGCCTTTTCAGCTGGCCGCGCAGCGTTGGTGACCGTATCACCCACTCGGGTATCGGTAATATCCTTGATGCTGGCCGTGATGTAACCAACTTCACCCGCCATCAGCATATCGCGCTTGATTGGGCCGGGTGAGTTCACCCCAACTTCAGTGACTTCATACTCAGAGCCACTGTTCATCAGCCGAATCTTGTCGCCCGGTTTAACGGTGCCTTCAAATACCCGGACGCTTAACACAACGCCACGGTAGTCATCATAAATTGAATCAAAGACCAATGCCCGTAATGGTGCTTCGAGGTCGCCATCTGGCGCTGGTACTTGGTGGACGATTTGTTCCAACAAGTCTTGGATGCCGATACCTTGCTTAGCACTGGCCAAGACAGCTTCTGACGCATCGATACCGATCACATCTTCAATTTCTTTGCGCACTTTTTCTGGTTCAGCGGATGGCAAATCGATTTTGTTGATAATTGGCAAGATTTCCAAGTTATCATCAAGTGCTAAGTAAACGTTGGCCAAAGTCTGAGCTTCAACCCCTTGCGCAGCATCCACGACTAACACAGCGCCCTCACAGGCTGCCAAGCTTCGTGACACTTCATAAGAAAAGTCCACGTGACCTGGGGTATCGATCAAGTGAAACTCGTAAGTGTGCCCATCTTTGGCATCATACGTCAATTCCACGGCGTTCAACTTAATCGTGATGCCACGTTCCCGTTCCAGGTCCATATTATCCAATAGTTGATCTTGCATATCACGCTTTGACACCGTATCCGTCAGTTCCAAAATGCGGTCAGCTAAAGTCGACTTACCGTGATCAATGTGAGCCACAATCGAGAAGTTCCGGATATACCGTTGGTGTTCTTTCATTTGTTCAAGATCCATTTAAATCCCTGCCTTTCTACGAAGTTCATATCCTATCATTATACCAAGCCAGCTAGCAATGTACAATTGATTACGCTGGTTTAACGGCATTTCTATCACGCAAGATAAACAAAAACCCCCAGACCTGGTCATGATCTGGGGGAAAGATTTGAAAAATTAGAAGTTCACTTCTAAGCAGAAGATAGTATAACCGAAGTTTGCCCAAAAAGCAAAGTAAAAGTCAGTATTTTAGTGATTTTCCGAAAAATCCGCTTACAACTCTCAAAAAAGTACGGCTAATTAGCGTATTTAAGTGGTTAATATGGGTTTATTAATCGTTGATTTTTTCGTGACTGTCATTAATAATCAGTACCAAAAATAGCGCCTAAATTCCCCAATCAGGAATCTAGGCGCTATTCATTTAAACGCAGTCAGTGACCCGTTCAATTACAATCTAGTTATCAAACGCATCTTTCATCTTGTCAAAAAAATTACTCTTGCTCCCTTGAACCACCTTATCACCACTGGCTTCCGCAAAATCCTTTAATGCGGTCCGTTGGGCCTTATTGAGGTTCTTAGGGGTCACAATGTTGACGGTTACCCGTTGATCACCGTTACCGTTACCACGTAATCTTGGGGCACCCTTACCCTTCAAGCGGAAGACGGAACCAGTTTGGGTACCAGCTGGCACCTTCAGCTTCACATCACCGTGAACGGTTTGGACTTTGATTTCATCACCCATTGCAGCTTGAACGAAGCTGATGTCCTTATCCAAGTATATATCGGCCCCATTTCGCTGGAAGACCTTGCTTGGTTGAACACTGAAGATGATGAACAGATCGCCGTATGAGCCGCCATTAGCGCCGGCTTCACCTTGACCTTGAAGACGCATTTGTTGACCATCATCGACCCCAGCTGGGACGTTGACTTCAACTTCGTGCCGTTCTTCTTCGTGACCAGAGCCACCACAGGTTGGGCACTTTGACTTGATTTCCTTACCAGTACCTTGGCAGACGGGACAAACTTGTTGGCTCCGCATCCGGCCAAGTGGCGTGTTGGTTTCACTCATCACGTAACCGGAACCGCCACAATTGTGGCAAGTTTCTGGCGTGGTCCCCGGTTTAGCACCGGAACCGTGACAGGTGTGACATTGCGCTTCCCGGTTATACTTGATCTTGGTCTTTTTCCCAAAGATTGCTTCTTCAAACTTCAACGTCATCTGGTATTGCAGATCACGTCCAGGCCGTGGCGCGTTTGGGTTCTGACGGCCACCGCCGCCTCCGCCACCAAAGAATTGACTGAAGATGTCTTCGAAACCACCGCCGAAGCCACCGCCGCCACCAAAGTCACTGTAGCCACCACCGGCACCGCCGCCACCGAAGCCGGCTGGGCCATCGGCAGAACCGTATTGGTCGTAGTTTGACCGCTTTTGTTCGTCACTTAGGACTTCATAAGCTTCCGTAACTTCCTTAAACTTCGCTTCCGCCCCGGGTGCTTTGTTGATATCGGGGTGATACTTCTTTGATAACTTCCGGTAGGCCTTCTTGATGTCGGCTTGGGAGGCGTCCTTCGCGATCCCTAACACTTCATAATAATCCTTGCCAGCCATATTCAACCTCCATTGCGCTTGACGCCATTTATTTTAATCGTTGCAAGTCTTAATTAGGATAGCATAAATTTCCTGAAACAAAAAGCCAAAGCCCACGATTGAGCCTTGACTTCCTGTTCGTTGATTCGTAGGGACGATTACTTCTTGTCCTTATCGTCGTCTACTTCTGAGAAATCACCGTCAAAGGTTTGACCGTCATCCTTGCTATCTTTGCTGTCGCCAGTTGCTTGGCCATCGGCCCCAGCAGCGGCACCGTCAGCGCCGTTAGCAGCTTGTTCTTGTTGCGCTTGTTGATAGAGCTTAACGGAAAGGTCTTGAACGATCTTATTCAAATCGTCCTTCTTCGTCTTCATTTCTTCAACGTTGTTGTCCTCTTGGGCCTTCTTCAAGGCATCACGAGCATCCTTAGCCTTTTGGATTTCGTCATCGGAAACTTTGCCCTTAACTTCGTCCAAGGTCTTATCAACCGTGAATAACAATTGGTCAACTTCGTTCTTCAAATCGGCCGCTTCTTTACGTTCCTTATCGGCTTCTTCGTTGGCTTGAGCTTCCTTCATCATCTTATCGATTTCTTCGTCGGATAAGCCCTTGTTTTCGATGGTAATCTTTTGTTCCTTACCAGTCCCCTTGTCCTTAGCGGAAACGTTAACGATCCCGTTCCGGTCAATGTCGAAGGTCACTTCGATTTGAGGAACCCCACGAGGTGCGGCAGGAATGTCAGTTAATTGGAAGTTACCCAAGGTCTTGTTGTCAGCAGCCATTGGCCGTTCACCTTGCAAGACGTGGATATCAACGGCTGGTTGGTTATCAGCAGCTGTACTGAAGACTTGTGACTTGCTGGTTGGAATCGTCGTGTTACGATCGATCAACTTAGTGAAGACACCACCCATGGTTTCGATACCCAATGACAATGGGGTAACGTCCAAGAGCACAACGTCCTTCACATCACCAGTTAAGACCCCACCTTGAACAGCGGCACCTAAGGCAACGGCTTCGTCAGGGTTGATTGAGTGGCTTGGTTCCTTACCAGTCCACTTCTTAACGGCTTCTTGAACGGCTGGAATCCGAGTTGAACCACCGTTTAAGATGACAACGTCTAAGTCGCTAGCTGATAAGCCGGCATCCTTCAAGGCGTTTTCAACTGGGATCCGAGTACGTTCAACTAAGTCAGAAGTCAATTCATTGAACTTGGCACGCGTTAACGTTTCTTCCAAATGCAATGGACCGGCTTCACCAGCAGAGATAAATGGCAAGCTGATTTGGGCTTCGGTAACCCCTGACAAGTCCTTCTTGGCCTTTTCAGCAGCTTCCTTCAACCGTTGCATCGCCATCTTGTCCTTTGACAAGTCGATGCCGTTAGCTGACTTAAATTGATCGATCAACCAGTTCATGATGGTCTTATCAAAGTCATCCCCACCAAGGTGAGTATCACCGTTGGTTGAGAGCACTTCGAAGACACCGTCGCCTAAGTCAAGAACGGAAACGTCAAAGGTCCCACCACCAAGGTCATAAACCAAGATCTTTTCGTCAGAATCTTGCTTGTCCAAGCCGTATGCTAATGATGAAGCAGTTGGTTCGTTGATGATCCGCTTAACGTCCAAACCAGCAATCTTACCGGCATCCTTAGTCGCTTGACGTTGAGCGTCATCAAAGTAAGCTGGTACGGTGATAACCGCTTGGGTGACTTCATCGCCAATGTAATCTTCAGCGAAACCTTTGATGTACTGTAAGATCATTGCTGAGATTTGTTGTGGCGTGTAGTCCTTGCCTTCAATGTTAACCTTGTAACCGGCTTCGCCCATGTGGCTCTTGATTGAAGAAACCGTGTTCGGGTTCGTGATTGCTTGACGCTTAGCAACTTCACCAACTGATGGTTTGCCATCTTTAAATGCGACAACAGATGGTGTCGTCCGACCACCTTCTGGGTTTGGAATGATTTTAGGTTCGCTACCTTCAAGAACAGCTACTGCAGAGTTCGTCGTCCCTAAGTCAATACCGATAATCTTATTACTTGCCATGTATGATTTACCTTCTTCTTAGATTTATGCTTTTTTGATTGGTTGCTACTGGGCAACAACGACCATTGCTGGCCGCAATACCCGATCCTTAAACTGATAACCCTTTTGTAAGACCTGTGCAACGTGGTCTTGTTGGTCATCGTTTTCGGCCGGAACAGTTTGAACAGCTTGGTGGAAGTTCGGATCGAACTTCTCGCCTTCAGCCTTGATCTCACTGACACCGTTGCGGGTGAGGGCTTCGGTCAAATGCTGTTGCACCATCTCGATCCCCTTCTTGAGGGATTCGCCCTGTTCACCTTCAACGGAGATTGCCATTGCGCGTTCAAGGTTATCAAGGACTGGCAAAATATCATGAGCTAATTGTTGCCCATCATACTTTGATAACGCCGCTTGATCCTTCTTGTTACGCGCCTGGATGTTCTTGATCTCAGCTTCTGCTCGCAAGTACTGATCTGAAGTTTTATCTAACTGTTGCTTCAAATCAGCTACTTGAGTTAACGCTGCTTGAAGCGCATCATCAGCCGGTTTAGTGGCATCGGTCGTCGAATCTGACGCCGTTGCTTGTGCTGAAGGATCCGCTTGAGTTGCATCAGCTTTTGCAGTTGATTCAGCTTCAGTTGCGGCTGAATCACTGGCCTTTGCTGCTTCTTTCGACTGTTTGTTTGCTTCGTCTTGAGCCATACATAACACCCCTTTACTACTGATCAAAATATCGATAATAATCAATTAACCGCTTCGCAAGTTCCTGTCGAAAGGCCCCTACTAACCCGATCATTCGTGAGTACGGCATCCGGGTCGGCCCAAGCAGGGCGATAACACCCTTACCATGCGGACCTACCTCGTAGGTTGCAGTAATTAAACTGTAATCCTTCAAGATGTCGTTTGTGATCTCATTGCCGATCTTCACTTGAATGTGATCCGACGGCTGCCCCAGCACACTGGCCATGTCATCCGTTCGATCCATCAACGTATACAGCGATTTGAGTTCATCAACGTCGCTACTATCCGAAAAGTTCAATAGATTCAACCGTCCGCCAACGTAGAAACGCTCCTGCGCGGCTTTGGTAAGGACGTTGCCAAAAATCTTCAAGAAGCCATCTGGACTTTGAAGGTACTGAACCACCTGTAACGGAATCTTCGTTTGAAGATCCTGTAGCACTTCGTTCAGTGGCTTGCCCACCAGTTGATCATTAATGAGTCGAACCACCGACTCCAACTGCTCGCCGGTCACATCCGGCGTAATGTTGAAGGTCTGTGACTCAACATCGCCGTTATCCGTCACCAGCACCGCCATCACCTGTCGTTGTCCCAGTGGCACTAACCGAAACCCGCTTAAGCGACTTTCCTTTAGTTCTGGTTTCAACGTAAAGGCCGTATAGGAAGTTAGGTTGGATAAAATCTTCGCCGACGTTTCAATGATCTCATCAATTTTGAGGAACTGGCCGTCTAACGATGACTTGATTAAATCAATATCGTTAGACTTGATTGGATCTGGTTGAACCAAATGATCGACATAGTAACGATACCCCTTCACTGAAGGGATCCGACCAGAAGAAGAGTGCGTCTTGGTAATCAAACCGAGTTCTTCCAATGCCGCCATTTCATTCCGGACGGTCGCCGAACTCACGCGCATCGGGAGTTGACTAGCTAGGGCTTTAGACCCCACCGGTACCCCGCTACTCGTGTAGTCGCGGACAATCGCCTTTAAAATCATCTTCTGTCTATCCGTTAACGTGATCATCACCTCTTTTTTAGCACTCATGTTATCTAAGTGCTAAGACACATATATAATGTATCAAAGTCGGTTTTTTAAGTCAAGTATTCCGCCGCAATTTTTAGCAATTAAATTAATCGAGTGCTAATTTATCGTTTTTATGGGCGTCAAAATACTGTTGTGTTGCCGCCGCATCCTGTTTCAGTTGCGCAATTAAGTCCTCAACCGATTCAAATTTAACTTCGCCACGTAGCTTATACAACCACTCAACATCCACAACTTCACCATAAATGGCTTCATGAAAATTGAGTAGATTGGCTTCCACGGTCACAGGACGACCTTCGCCAAACGTCACGTTGTGGCCAACCGAGGTCATTGCTAAATGCCACTCATCGCCAATTTTAAGCCGAGTGACGTACACGCCGATGCCGGGTAGCCAATAATGCGGTTCCTGACTCACATTGGCCGTTGGGAACCCTAATGTCCGCCCACGGGCCTCACCATGCATCACGGTGCCACTAGTCCGGTACCGGTACCCTAATAACTCATTGACCGTCTGAATGTCACCATCGTCCAAATTACGACGAATTCGAGTCGAGCTGATCTTTTTATCTTGATCCTCAGCCTTACCCACGGTTTCGATTTCAAACCGGCCTTGGGCAAATTCTGCTAACCGATCCATCGTAGCAACATCTTTTGGTCCATAAGTGTGGTCGAATCCAGCCACAACAACTTCCGGATGGAATTTAACCAAATACTGGTCAACGAATTCCTGTGGTTTTAAAGCCGCAAACTGGCTAGTAAAGCTAACCTGATAGACGATTTCAACGCCTAACTGTTCAAACAACGCCATTTTACGCGTGTTTACCGTTAAATAGCGGTTACTCGTTGCCGTCATCGGTTGATATACGAGCGCTGGATGGTGGTCGTACGTTAACACAGCTAACGCGATGCCACGTTCCTGCGCAATGGCTCTCGCCCGGTTAATCACGGCTTGATGCCCCCGGTGAACGCCGTCAAAGAAGCCCATGGCCAACACGACTGGTTGGTCCAAGGGTTGGTCCGGCGCCATCGGATGGTGAATCTGAATGACTTGCATAATCTCGTCCCAACTTTCTACTTTGTACTAAACATTTTGAGTGGCTTGTATTTATGATCAACTAACTTGTACAGGCACTTGGTTTGATTCTGATAACGTAACGCAATGATTGGTGCATCCAAGCCCACTTCGTCTTGCAATAGCCAGACGCCATGCTGGACAACTTCCCAAACTTCATCGGTCAATTCAACCTGCGGATAATCCGGTAATGCCCGGTCAAGCGGATACAAAAAGCTGAAATCATCGTTAGCAAACATTTCCCGTACTTGGTCCAGAGAAAAGGCCTCTTCAAGGGTAAAACCACCGCTTTCGTGTCGTGTTAACGACGACATCACTGCAGGTACCCCGAGTTGCTCCCCAACTTCGACTGCCAAGGTCCGCACGTAAGTCCCCTTTGAGCAACTCACTTCAAAATCAACTGTCTGGGTTTGATTAGCTGCATCGTAACGACTAGCCCCTAACCGCCGAAACTCGTTGATTTGGACAACTCGGACTGGTCGCTCGACTTCTTCGCCAGCCAAGGCATACTGGTACAACTTCCGGCCATTAACCTTAACAGCCGAAAACATTGGCGGAATCTGCTTTAATTCGCCAACCATGCTCTGGAGCACCGCATCGATCTGGTCATCCGTAAACGGCTCTTCGATGGCTTTTCGGGCCACTTCTGCACCTTCCAGATCTTCCGTTTCAGTAGCGTAGCCTAACGTCACACTTCCCCGATACACTTTCCGGTGCGTCATTAAATAATCAACGACTTTCGTGGCGCTGCCAACACAGATCGGCAAGACCCCGTCAACGGTCGGATCCAGCGTCCCCGAATGCCCAATTTTTTTCATGTGCAATAGTTTGCGCAAGTGGTTCACACAGTCGTGACTTGAAAGTCCACGTTCTTTATATAGTGGGATAATGCCATCCATCATGACTAACCGCTCCATTCTGATTAAAGTCTCACGCTCAAGTATATCATAGCTTGAACACAAAAAGGCTGAGTCAAAACTTGCGTCTTGTCCTCAGCCCTGATGATTAATTAACGATCTGATTCTTGTTGATGTAACTTGTTCAACAACTCGTCAATGTGACTCCCGTATTTAACTGATTCGTCTCGTTCGAAGAATAGTTCAGGTGCCTTGTAAATGTTTAAACGCGACCCTAATTCACTTCGAATCAGGCCAGTTGCCTTAGTTAAGCCAGCTTCGGCCTTTTCACCATCCGAAGCGAGATCAGATAAGATACTGTAGTAAATCGTTGCCTGCTGAAGGTCACCAGTGACAGTGACCCCGGTAACCGTGATGCCCTCAACACGAGGATCACGTACCCGCTTCAATAAGATATCGTTGACTTCCCGTTGAATCTCTTGTTCCAGTCGTCCTACACGATAATGTGCCATGGTTTCACCACCTTCAGTTTAATGACCAACCGACTTATTCGATTGGCACTTCTTTCATGACGTAGGCTTCGATCACGTCGCCTACCTTGATGTCGTTGTAGTTTTCAATCGTTAAACCAAGTTCATGACCCTGTTTAACGTCCTTAACGTCATCCTTGAACCGCTTCAAGCTACCGAGCTTACCTTCGTAAATCACGACACTATCGCGGATCAAACGAACGTCACTGTCGTTGGAAACGTGGCCTTCAATGACCATCCCACCGGCAATCGTCCCGATTTTAGAGGCCTTGAAGATTTCACGAACTTCAACTTGACCGATCACTTCTTCTTCGTAAGTTGGTTCCAACTTACCCTTCATCGCGTGTTCGATTTCATCGATAGCGTTATAAATGACCCGGTGCAACCGAATATCGACTTGGTCTTGTTCGGCTTGTGCCTTAGCTTGTGGCGTTGGGCGAACGTTAAACCCGATGATGATGGCGTTACTTGCTTCAGCCAAGGTCACATCACTTTCGTTAATGGCCCCAACGGCAGTATGGATGATGTTCACCCGAACGCCTTCAACTTCGATCTTGTTCAAACTGTTAGCCAATGCTTCAACGGAACCTTGGACGTCAGCCTTGATAATGACTTCAACTTCCTTGATTTCGCCCTCTTTCATGGTATCAAAGAGGTTGTCCAGCGTAACCGTGTTCTTTGAGCGCCGTTCTTCCATCAAGGCGTTCTTAGCCCGTTCTTCACCAGCTGCCCGCGCCGTCTTTTCGTCGTCAAAGACCACGAACCGATCACCGGCTTCTGGCACGTCACTTAACCCAGTAATTTCAACTGGGGTTGATGGGGTTGCGACCTTGATTTCTTTACCAAGTTCGTTTTCCATGGTCCGGACTTTCCCGAAGGTGTTCCCAACCACGATTGGATCCCCAACGTGCATCGTCCCTTGTTGGACTAACAAGGTTGCAACGGAACCCTTACCTTGATCCAACTTGGCTTCAATGACTGACCCAGCAGCGTTTTGTTGTGGGTTAGCCTTCAATTCCAACACTTCGGATTGAAGCAAGATCATGTCGAGCAGTTCATCGATGTTCTTACCAAACTTCGCCGAAATCTGAACGAAGATGGTGTCGCCGCCCCAGTCTTCAGGAATCAAACCGTATTCGGTCAATTGTTCCATAACGTGGTTCGGGTTAGCCCCTGGCTTATCGATCTTGTTAACCGCAACGATGATTGGCGTTTCCGCCGCCTTCGCATGGTTAATGGCTTCAATAGTTTGTGGCATCACACCGTCATCAGCGGCGACAACCAAAATCGTAATATCGGTAATGTCAGCACCACGCGCCCGCATTTCAGTAAAGGCCGCGTGTCCTGGGGTATCCAAGAAAGTAATGGTCTTGCCTTCGTGCTTCAATTGGTAAGCCCCAATCGCTTGCGTGATCCCACCAGCTTCACCCGCAGTAATGTGTGAGTGACGTAAGTGGTCCAACAGCGTCGTCTTACCATGGTCAACGTGGCCCATGATCGTCACAACTGGTGGTCGATCTTCAAGGTGATCCGTATTGTTGGCTTCTTCTTCAAAAAATTTATCGATATCTGAAACGTCAACTTCAACCTTTTCGGCTGCTTCGATGCCGTATTCAGAAGCCAAAATCTCAATCGTATCCTTGTCGAGTGATTGGTTTTGGTTAACCATCACACCAAGCATGAATAACTTCTTGACGATTTCGGCTGGTTCGCGGTGCAAGATTTTCCCTAAGTCTTGGGCGTTCATCCCAACGGAGTAGTTCAAAACTTCTGGTAACGCTTTGTTCTTCCGTTCTGGTGCACCCTTTGGCTTGTTGGTTTCCTTGATTCGCGCGTTCTTCTTGTTGTACTTCTTGTTGTTATTGTTCCGACGCCGGTTATTGTTGTTCCGGTTGTTACGGCCACCACCGTTACGACCGCCGCCATTATTCAAACTACCACCGAAACGACCTGACCCATTTGAGCTTGAGCCGTTGCTACGACTCCGGTTGTTGTTACTCCCGTTGCTGCTTGAGTGGTTGTTTGATGATTGGCTCCGGTTTTGCCCGCCGTTTGAGCGTGCTTGACCGTTACCGTTGTTTGAGCGGTTGCCGTTGTTACTCGTTGAGTGGTTTTGAGAGTGGTTGCCTTGTGGCCGGCTGTTTTGTGACCGGTTGCCACCGTTACTACTCTGTGACCGATTACCGTTACTTGAATGGTTACTGCCATTACTTTGAGAACGGCTGTTACTACTTGAATGGTTGTTATTAGACGATTGTGAACGTCCCGTTGACTTTGCGCTCCCAGCACCTTTGTTGCCAAATGCTTCGCGTAATTGACGTTCTTCGTTATTTCCTAATGATGACATATGATTTTTCACATCAAACCCCTTTTCTTGGCCTTATCGATAATCGTTTTACTCGACACGTTAAGTTCTTTAGCCAATTCGTAAATTCGCTTTTTGCCCATATCTTCACTCTCCTTCGGTATTGACTAGCTCCAGTAACTTTCTAGCAAACCCAGGATCTTTCACACCATACGCAGAACGGTTCATTCCCGTTGCTTGGCTCAGTTCATTTTTGGTAAATGATTCAATAAAGTCAACGTGGTAAAACGCTGCCTTATCACGTAACTTTTTGGCACTTGCTTGACCTGCGTCACTCGCCAGAATGACCGCCGCCACCTTTTGATTCCGAATTGCTTTGAGCACGAGGTTCTCACCGGTCTCTAATTGGTTGGCGCGTCTTGCTAACCCGAGTAGCTGTAAAAACGCTTCTTTAGGCGTTTTCATTGTTAAACAACTCACGACGTGCTTGTTGGTGATCAACGTAGGCGACCAAGTCCTCGTAAAACTGTGGGTCAACCTTGGTTTCAAACACCTTGTCGAACGTCTTTTCTTTCTGAGCACGCTTGGCCGTCTCAACGTTTAGTGAGATGTAGCGCCACGGCCAGACTTCTTACCAGTAGGATCAATCGACACGTTGTCTTCCTTGTCGCGAACGATCCGAACCAGTTCCTTCTTTGGCGCCATTTCACCAGTTACGATGTCCTTGCGCATTGGAATCTTTCGTTTTTTCATCGTCAAATTCCTCCTTAGGCTTCGGTTGAATCGTCCTCATCAGTCAAATCAGCTGATTCGGTTCATCATCGGCACTTGCTTCGACATCAGCATCGCTTGCAGCTTCATCAGCAGCAACTTCAGCGTCATCCGTTACGGGTGCGTCATCGGCAACGATTTCATCATCAACCGTTTCAGCCACATCATCAGTGGCATCATCGGCTGCTGGTGCAGCTTGTTGCCCAAGCGTTGCTTCAGCTTCTGATTCGGACTTAATATCGATCTTGTAACCCGTCAATTTTGCAGCTAACCGCGCGTTTTGACCCCGCTTACCGATTGCTAATGATAATTGGTAATCAGGCACGATCACCGTGCAGGCCCGTTCGTTGTTTTCATCGAAAATCACATCAATGACTTCGGCTGGATTCAACGCATTAGCGATAAAGGCTGCTTCGTCGTCAGTCCATTCAACGATGTCCATGTTTTCGCCACCAAGTTCAGACACAATGGCTTGAACCCGTTGCCCACGAGGACCAACACTAGTCCCGACAGGATCAACATCGCTGTTGTTAGAACGAACGGCAACCTTCGCCCGATCGCCAGCTTCCCGTGCAATTGACATAATCTCGACAGTTCCATCGTAGATTTCCGGAATTTCTTGTTCAAACAAACGCTTCAATAACCCAGAGTCGGTCCGGCTAACAAAGACCTGTGGACCCTTAGCAGCGTTCTCAACTCGAGTCACGTAAACCTTGATGTGATCGTGCATCCGGTAAACTTCGTTTGGCATCTGGTCTTGACGCGCCATAACGGCTTCGACATTCCCAAGGCTGACGTAAACGAACCGGTTATCCTGACGTTCAACTTCACCAGTAATGATTTCATTTTCATACTGGCTGTATTGATCAAAAATCAGGGACCGTTCAGCTTCCCGAACCCGTTGCATGATCACTTGCTTGGCAGTTTGAGCAGCAATTCGGCCAAAGTTCTTTGGCGTTACTTCAAACTTGATATCATCGCCAAGTTCGTAACCACGACTCACGTTTAACGCGTCATCTAAGCTAACTTCCAACCGTGAATCATACACTTGATCCACGACCTTCTTAACAGCGAAGACGTGAACGTCACCCTTACGTTGATCAAATTCAACATCAACGTTTTGAGCTTGACCGTAGTTCCGCTTGTAAGCAGAGGTTAAGGCCGCCGTTAACGCGTCGATCACGATTTCTTTTTTGATGCCCTTCTCAGTTTCGAGAGTACTCAGGGCACTCAATAGTTCTTTACTCATTACTAGTAGTCTCCTTTTAGCGCCTAAAACTTAATTGCTAATCTTGCTTTGGCAACGTTTTTTCTTGGAATGGTTAGGGTCTTGATGCGGCCCTTCAGGTTCACTTCTAAGGCTAACTCATCCGTGTCCACCGCTCTTAAGAAGCCTTCAAAGGCCTTTTCGCCAGACACTTTTTGGTACAGTGAGACGTGAACGTAGTGGTTCAATGCCCGTTGATAATCGGATTCTTTTTTCAACGGCCGTTCAGCACCAGGTGAGGACACTTCCAAGAAGTAGGCTGGGGAATTGGATCAGGATCGATTGAATCAAGTTTTTCACTCAACTCGTCACTCACCAACGCACATTCGTCGATCGTAATTCCACCGGGTTTGTCGATATAGAGCCGCAAATACCAACTTTTACCCTCGCGCACGAACTCAACGTCCACCAACTCAAACTGGTGACCCTCAACAATCGGCGCTGCCAGAGCCGTAACAATGTCTACGACGTTATCCAATCTTTTACCTCCAATACCATTTTTCCAATAAAAAGAGTGAGCATCACTGCTCACTCCCTTCCGAAATATCTACAATGGTTATCATATCACAGTTTTTGGCTAAACGCAAGGCACACGTGGAATTGAGGCGGTTTTGACGCCAATTTGGCTGACTTTTAACCTAAAATTCACTTGGCGTTTCATTCATTTTTTTATCAAACATTAATGTTTTCTTTGATTTATTTTTGACTTATTGTGTGTTTTGAATCAATCGGCTGAATTTTTTCGGTATGACTTAGTGACATTGGCGCCAGTCTTAGCTGCTACATCAGCACACATGATTGTTAGTTAGTCAAAGCCGGTGGCAACACGCAGGTTCCGGCCGTATATGGGCAACCGTCCACGGACTTACGTTACCTGGGTAAGCATCAAACTGGTTGCTTCACTCGAAATTGTGTGAAGAGCCGCTTTAATTCACGACTGTTATCTAGCCGAAACGTGCGAAAACACGCAGGTCCCGGCCATATAAGGACAAAGTCCACGGAATTACGTTACCTGAGTAAGTATCAAATTGGTTATCTCGCTCGAAATTGTGCGAAGAGCTATTTTAATTTAAAACTGTCCTCTAGCCGAAACGTGCGAAAAAGCTCAGACCCGGCCGCATAAGCAAAGCACCCCTAAATTCCAAAAAACAGGAATTTAGGGGTGCTTTGCTTATGCTCTGGGGTCTAAACGAGCTTTTTCACACTCTACATCATATCAAACAAACTCAACTGATTCTCATCCGGTAACCCTTCAAGAACCCCATTGTCCGTCATAAATTCGATCAATGTCTTAGATACTTTCCCACGTTTAGCCAAATCTTCTTTTGACAGGAATGGCTTGTCTTCACGCGCAGCCACGATTTGCTTGGCCACGTTCAAGCCTAATCCTGGTGCTGAGTTGAACGGTGCGATCAACGTATCGCCATCGATCAGCCATTCGTTGGCAGCTGATTTTTCAATGTCGATCATCTTAAACTTAAAGCCCCGTTCCAGCATTTCGTTCGCCAATTCCAAAACCGTTAACAGGTTCTTTTCCTTGGTTGACGCGTCCATCCCTTCGTCGTTGATTTCCTTCATCTTCGCCTTAACCGATTCTTTACCACGTGACATGGCAACGACATCAAAGTCTTCAGCTCGAACTGAGAAATACGCGGCGTAGTAAACCATTGGGAAGTAAACCTTGAAGTAAGCGACCCGCAGCGCCATCAAAATGTAAGCTGCCGCATGGGCCGCGGGAACATGTACTTGATCTTCAAACAAGAATCAATGTACCAGTCCGGCACTTCGGCTTCCTTCATTTTATCCTGCCACTCGTCTGGAATCCCACGGCCCTTCCGCACGTGTTCCATGATTTGGAAGGCAATTTCGGAATCCATGCCCCAGTGGATCAAGTCGGTCATGATGTTATCACGACAACCAATCACGTTGGCAATCGTAGCAGTCCCGTTCTTGATCAGCTCTTCGGCATTACCTAACCACACGTCAGTCCCGTGAGATAGGCCAGAAATTTGGAGCAGTTCCGAATAGTTACTTGGATGGGTTTCCTCTAACATGCCTCGAACAAACCGCGTCCCAAATTCAGGCACACCAAGTGTCCCCGTTTTTGATTGAATCTGTTCTGGCGTCACGTTCAGCGACTCCGTACCGGAAAACAGCGCCATGACGCTGGATCATCCATTGGAATCGTCTGGGGATCGATCCCGCTCAAATCTTGGAGCATCCGGATCATCGTGGGATCATCATGTCCCAGAATATCGATTTTCAAGATGTTGTCATGGATCGAGTGGAAATCAAAGTGGGTCGTTTGCCAAGCGGCATTTTGATCATCAGCCGGATACTGGATCGGCGTAAAGTCGTAGATCTCCATATAGTCGGGCACAACAATGATCCCCGCCGGATGTTGACCAGTGGTCCGTTTGACACCGGTAGCGCCTTTAGCTAACCGGTCAATTTCGGCATTACGGAAGTTAGATTCCGTATCCCGTTCGTAGGCCTTCACGTATCCGTACGCGGTTTTATCCGCCACGGTACCAATCGTTCCGGCCCGGTACACGTTCTTTTCACCGAACAACACCTTGGTGTAGTTGTGGGCGATTGGTTGGTAGTCCCCCGAGAAGTTCAAATCAATATCGGGCACCTTGTTCCCGGTAAAGCCCAAGAATGTTTCGAACGGAATATCATGACCGTCACCAATCATCAACGTGCCACACTCTGGACAGTTTTTTTCGGGAAGGTCAAATCCAGAACTATATTCACCCTTCGTAAAGAACTCTGAGTGCTGACAGTTTGGACACCGGTAATGTGGTGGCAACGGGTTCACTTCGGTAATCCCGGTCATCGTTGCCACTAAACTAGAACCAACGGACCCCCGGGATCCAACCAAGTACCCGTCTTTGTTACTCTTGTGCACTAACCGTTGCGCAATCAGGTAGATCACGGAGAACCCATTCCCAATGATACTTTTGAGTTCTCGATCCAATCGGTGTTGCACGATTTCTGGTAGCGGATCACCGTACCACTCGTGAGCGGTGTTGATCGTCCGTTCTCGGATTTCGTCTTCGGCACCTTCCATCCGTGGCGTGTACAGCTTATCCTTCAGCGGATGGACCTCATCAATCTTATCCGCAATCAGGTGTGTATTGGTGACCACTAATTTTTTAGCCGTTTCAGCTCCTAAGAAGTCATAATCAGCCAATAGTTCATCGGTGGTTCTAAAATGCACGTCTGGCAATTCCTGACGGTTCAACGGGTTAGCCCCACCTTGCGAATGAATCAAGATTTTACGATAAATCGAATCGTGTTCATCCAGATAGTGGGTGTCACCCGTGACGACGACTGGTTTGTCCAAATCGTCGCCAAGCTTAACCATATTTGCTAGGATTTCTTGCAGGTTTTTCTTATTTTGAATCAAACCGCTATCGATCAATGGCTTGTAAGCCGCTGTTGGTTGCACTTCCAAATAATCAAAGAACTTGGCCTTTTGTCGTGCTTCAGCGTAACCCTTTTGCATCATCGCAGTGAATACTTCACCGGAATCACAAGCCGAGCCGATTAACAACCCTTCGCGGTATTGTTCCAACAAGCTCCGTGGTACCCGTGGCACCCGGTAGAAATACTTGACGTTGGACATCGACACCAGCTTAAACAGATTCTTCAACCCTTCTTGCGTCTGCGCCAAAATGATGGCGTGAGATGGCCGGGCATGCTTATAAGCATCGTTATCACTCATATGATCATTCAACTGGTCATGATACTGAATCTGGTAGCGTTCCTCAGCATCCTTCAAGAAGATGTAGTTCAAATGGCCGGTTGATTCCGCATCATAGACCGCCCGGTGATGGTGTTCCAAAGCCACGTGGAACTTTTTGGCCAACGTATTTAACCGGTACCTTTCAACGTCGGGTATAAGAACCGGGCCAACGTCAAGGTATCAATAATCGGGTTTGACACTTCTGGTAAGTCATAACGCCGATAACCAGCGTTCATGAAACCAATATCAAACGTCACGTTATGCCCAACGATAATCGCGTCACCGTAAAATTCCCGGAAAAGTTCAAAGACTTCCTTTTCGGACTTCGAACCGCGCACCATATCATCCGTAATACTCGTCAATTCAGTCGTTTGATCTGATAGGTGGAAGCCAGGATCAATGAATTCCTCAAATTGATCAATGACTTCCTTCCCCTGCATCTTCACCGCTGAAAGTTCGATCACCCGGTCATAGATTGCGGATAACCCAGTCGTTTCAACGTCAAAGATCACGTAGGTAGCACCCTCTAATTGACGATGCTCACTGTTATACCCAATTGGTACACCGTCATCAACGAGGTTGGCTTCAACCCCATAGATGATCTTTACGTCGTTTTTTTGACCCGCAGCGAACGCTTCAGGGAAACCCTGAACACCAGCGTGATCAGTGATGGCAATCGCATCTTGCCCCCACTTTTTAGCCCGCTTCACGTAATCAGTGATTGAATTAGTGGCATCCATCGTACTCATTGAGGTGTGTAAATGCAGTTCAACCCGTTTCTCGCCCTCTGGCGCAGTATCCTGACGAGTTTGAACCTTGATTTGGTTAATATCATAAGCGTTTAAAACAAGATCACGCATAAAGTTATCCTCTTGGACACTCCCACGAACCTTGATCCAATCGCCTTCGTTCAATCCATCGAATTGCGCTTCATCGCCATCATCCCGAGAGAACTTTTTAACCACGATTGATGAGGTATAGTCGGTGATTTCAAGAATCATCAGCTTTCGGCCAGAACGTAAGTCCCGAATTTCTTTACTAAAGACGTACCCCTGAACGATAACGGACTTTTCCTCTTCTTCAATGGCGATCAACTGCATCACATTATTGCCGTCTTTAATCTTTCGACCGATGACGGTTGGACCATTCGGAATGGCTTTACCACCCTGTTTTTCACGTTTTTCGTTGGCAACTTTTAACGCCGCAACCGCTTTTTGGGCCATTTCAGCATCGTGTTGCGCTTTTTGTTGCTTGAATTCATTGATTTTTTGTTGCGAGGCTGATTCATCAACCATGGTGTGAATCGAAAACTTCGGAAAACCATACGTCGTGTACTGGTTTTCAATTGGTCCCAGTGCTTGGTTCACCAAAAAGTTTTTGACGACCTCGTTTTCAGCCATAAAAATAACCCGGTCGTCCTCTAGTCGCGGCACTTGGTCCCGACAGAGTTCTTGAACCAATGGTGAGTTCAAACCACTATGTTGCACGACCCAGTTCCAATAGTCACCAATCAGGCGATTGCTTAACGCTGGTTGTGCCGTTTCAATTTCAAAATCAACTTGTGCAATGGCCTGAAAGGCGTTGTGCAGCTGACCCTGAAACGTTAAAAACGTTTGAAATGGCAAAATTGCCGGCAACTTAAACTTAAAGTGCCACCGCTTAGACTGGGCGTGAACCGTTAATTGTTCAAGCTCAGCACCTTGGAACACAGACTGGTCGGTATCATCCGGCAGCTGCAACTGTGTCAATAATTTTTCAAATAATTGCTGGTGATCTAACGCCACACCAAGTTGCCCCCTTCATTGTTGGTCGACTCAATTAAACTCAATTGCGCTGACCGTCACGCACTAACCGGCATCGCTGTCGGTTAACGTGCAACGTCTAAAGTCTCTAAAATGGGCCCGAGACAAAACAATTGTTTTGTTTTCGGACCCATCTCAAACTTACTTATCAATCAAATTGTAACGATACCCTAGGCGTTCGCTTCGGTCTCGTTATCAGAACCCTTTAATAAAATTGCAACCGTGTTTTGAACTTCGTCAACTTTGACTTCAACGGTTTCACCGGTCTTACGGATCTTAATTTCAACGATTCCGTCAGCAGCCTTCTTACCGACCGTGATTCGAACTGGTAACCCAATCAAATCAGAATCAGCAAACTTAACACCGGCGCGTTCTTTCCGGTCATCCAATAAGACCTTGTAGCCCGCAGCAGTTAACTGTTCGTCAAGTTGATCTGCAACAGCAACTTGTGTGTCATCCTTCGTGTTCACTGGGATCACGTGCAAGTCAAATGGTGCGATGGCTTGTGGCCAAACCAGACCATTTTCATCAGCTTGTTGTTCGGCAATTGCAGATAATAACCGGCTAACCCCGATGCCGTATGAGCCATGATCACTGGCACACTCCGACCATTTTCGTCAAGCACCTTTGCATCCAGAGATTCTGAATAACGAGTTCCTAACTTAAAGATGTGACCGATTTCGATTCCACGAGTGAATTGCAATGTCCCGGTACCGTCTGGTGATACGTCACCTTCTTGAACCGTCCGCAAGTCAACGAAGGCGTTCACGTTGAAATCACGTTCAGCGTTGACGTTGATGTAATGGAACCCATCTTCGTTCGCACCACAAACGGCATTGACCATGTCTTGAACGTATTGGTCAGCTAAGATCGTGACATCATCACTGACACCAACTGGTCCTAAGGCGCCAAATGATGCACCAAGGTATTTAACGGCTTCGTCATTGGTTGCTGGGGCTAAGAAGTCCGCTGACAGGTAGTTCTTCAACTTCACTTCGTTTAATTCGTGGTCGCCACGAACTAAGGCCAAAACAGGCTTTTCGTCCGCAATGTACAATAAGCTCTTGATCAGCTTAGTGGCATCGATGTCCAACTTTTCTGAAACGGCATCAATGGTCTTGGCGTCACCAGTTGCCACTTTTTCAAGGTCAGCTTGAGCAGCGTGCGATTTCTTTGGCACGTACAAGCTCGTTGCCATTTCCAAGTTAGCAGCGTAATCAGAGGCGTCTGAGTAAACAATGGTATCTTCACCAACGGGCGCAATCGCAGAAAATTCCTTCGAATCCTTACCACCCATGGCACCAGCGTCACCAATAATCGTCCGGTAGTTCAAACCGATCCGGTCAAAGACGTTGCGGTAAGCAGATTCCATCTTCCGGTAAACGTCATCTAGATCATCATAGTTCGTTGAGAATGAATAAGCATCCTTCATCACGAATTCCCGACCACGTAACAACCCATAGCGAGGCCGTTCTTCATCCCGATACTTCGCTTGAATCTGATACAAGGTCAATGGTAACTTCTTGTATGATTTGATGTTATCGCGAATCAATGTTGTAAAGGTTTCTTCGTGGGTTGGGCCTAAGATAAAGTCCGTATCATGACGGTTCTTGAACTTGAACAAAGTTGGCCCGTAAGTATCATACCGGCCTGAATCCTTCCAAAGTTGGGCTGGCAGAACGGCTGGGACGACCATTTCAACGGCGTCAATTTTTTCCATTTCTTCACGAATAATCGTTTCAATGTTGGTTAACACCCGAAAAGCCAGTGGTAAGTAAGCATACATGCCGGCAGTCACCTGACGAATGTAGCCACCACGGAGCATCATTTTGTGACTTAACGCTTCGGCGTCACTTGGAACCTCTTTCAACGTGGGAATAAGCATCTTTGATTGTTTCATTCTCGATAAAACTCCTTTAGTTTACTTATTTTATAAAGTATCGTTCGATATCATTCCATGTCACTAGTAACATTAAGACTACCAAAAAGACGACCCCAACTAAGGTAATGGCAGTTTCAACGTTTTCTGACAATGGCTTGCGTCGAATACCTTCAATCACATTAAGTAATATTTTACCACCATCTAGCGCAGGAATTGGTAATAAATTAACAATTCCCAAGTTTAGCGACAGAAAGGCTAGGAAGTTTAAGACCCCAGCCAGCCCTTCCGAGGTTGCCGTTGACGTGGTTGCAAAGATGGCAACTGGCCCGCCCAAATCATTTAAACTAAAGTGACCGGAAACCATACTCCAAATAGCTGTGAGTAATCGAACCGTCATCTGCCAAGTTTGCGTGAAGCCTGAAACCAGCATGGCTGGCAACGAATGGTCGCGATACTGCGTGATGCCGATGGCCCCCACGGTTTTATTTTCAACCTTTTTGGCCTTTGGCGTTAAGGTCAACTGCTTGGTTTTACCATTGCGGTCAACCGTCACCTGTGTCTTTTGGTTAGCGCGTTTTTGAATTTGACCCGACAAGGTTGCCCAATCGGTAACCTTTTTACCAGCAACGGCGGTAATCACATCGCCGTTTTTAAGGCCGGCATCCCGTGCAACCGTGACATCGGTGCTCATTGGAGCCACCCGATTACTATTGTTGGTCACGCCACCAATCACGAAGGTCAGCACCGTATACACAACAATGGCCAAGATAAAGTTATTCATCGGCCCGGCAAAGTTCGTCATCAACCGATGGCCCAGACTTGCCGATTGAAATTGAACGTCCTTCGGGGCAATTCGAACTTCAGTCCCGTCCTTTTCGATCACCGTTGCATTGTGAGCAACGGCGTACCGTTTGACCTCGGATTCATCCCCGTTCTCATACCCTTCAATCCAGAGTTCATCCTCAAGGTCAGTTGCCGTAACAGACAAGGGTACCCCGTTAAATAACGTGGTCTTTTGACTGGTATTGATCCGAGTGACCTGATTATCTTCACCAATGTAAAGGCTGACCGGGGTCCCCGGTTTTAACTCATCTTCGTCATCATCCCCACCGGCCATCCGGACGTAGCCCCCAACGGGAAGCAACCGCAACGTGTAGGTCGTTTCGGACGTGCGATAGTTAAACAGCTTCGGTCCCATTCCAATTGAAAATTCTCGGACTAAGATCCCAGCCCGCTTCGCAAAGTAAAAGTGCCCAAATTCGTGAATGAACACGATCAGGCCAAACACGATGATAAAGGTAATAATGGTCGTTATCACAAGCGTCGATCCTTCCGTAATTATAATTATGCGACTCTCGACACGGACATTATCTGCGCAAGAGCGACACCAACAAGGCTGCCAACAGAGTCTCTCAACCGACAGTCAACACATTGGTGTCAACTTACCCGATTACCAATTTGACAACTAATCTTGGTTAAATAAACCCGAATAAGTGCAAGGCTGGCAGTACCAATAACAAACTATCGAATCGATCTAAGATGCCACCGTGCCCAGGTAAGATTTTACCAGAATCTTTAACACCATAGTACCGTTTCAAGGCAGATTCAACTAAATCGCCTAATTGACCGATAACTGATAACACAATCGTGAATAGTACGGTCGTCAGCAATGACTTGTCCCCTTGAGGGAAGAAGTAGCAGTAAATGCCGACAATGATCGTTGCAACCACTGTTCCGCCAATCGAACCTTCCCAAGTTTTGTTGGGGCTAATATGGGGCGCCAACTTATGCCGGCCTAATTTACGGCCAATCATATAGGCGCCACTATCAGTGATCCAAACAATCAATAGCGCAAAGAACAATGATGCAAGTCCTTGACTACCCGTACCCCGGGCAACGATAAAGTAGTGGAACCCAAATCCGATGTACATCACGCCCAACGTTAACACTGCGGCATCATCAAATGAAAACCGGTTCTTTGAGAAAACCGTGTAGATCATCAGTAAAATGACGACGATGTAAACGATGAACGCAAAACTAAGATGCCGTGGTAACAACGCTTGCCAATAATCTGGCAAAATCACTAACAGCACTGCGATTCCCGATAAAAAGGCCTCCCAAGATACAATTAACTTTTTGCGCATGACTAATAACTCTGATAACGCCACTAACCCTAATACAGCCGCTGCCAATTCAACCCAGATACCACCCGCAATGATGATTGGGATGAAAATGATGAGGGCAACAACTGCAGTAATGACCCGTTGTCTCATAGTTTGAACTCCTTTTCCCCTAGTTACTTATTTGTTAACCCGCCAAACCGCCGTTTTCGGTGTTGGTATTCATAAACTGCTTCAGCCAGCAACGCTGGTGTAAATTCAGGCCAGTGTGGCCCCATGAAAATAAATTCACTGTAGGCAATCTGCCACAGCAAGAAGTTAGAGAGCCGCTTTTCACCCGACGTTCGAATCACAACTTCCGGATCAGCATACTCACCGAGTGGTGCGGTCATTAGCCGTGAACTAATCAGGTCATCATCGACATCTTCAGCCGTTAAGTTACCCGCTGTCGCATCGGCCACAATTGATTGGACAGCCGTCGTAATTTCAGCCCGACCACCATAGTTTAACGCAAAGTTCAACACCATGCCGGTGCAATCCTTGGTTTGTTCAATTGCGCGGTTTACAGCTCCTGTGTAAACTTAGGTAATTGATCCACGTAACCCATCACGTTCACCCGAACGTTGTGGGCAATCAAATCCGGCACAAACGTATCAAAAAAATCGACCGGTAACTTCATTAAGTAGTTTACTTCATCTTTTGGCCGTTTCCAATTTTCAGTGGAAAAAGCATACAACGTCAGCACCTTAATGCCAAGGTCGCTGGCAGCTGCGGTGATGACTTTAACCGTATCCATCCCCTGCTTATGCCCAGCAACTCGGGGCAAATGCCGCTGTTGCGCCCAACGACCGTTACCATCCATAATAATCGCGACGTGCGTGGGAATATGATCAGGATCTAGTTCCAGGTCGGCCGGAATAGCTGCCTGGTCCTTTTTATTTAACCAAGAAAACACGATGGCACCTCCAAATTAACTTTACAAAACTTCATCATACCAAAAAACAGAGTTGGCGACTATCCCCAACTCTGTTTGACCGTTAATATTTAACAGAATCTCAATGGTTACTCGAGTAAGCGCCACTCGCCCCGGTTGGCATCAGCCAACGTATTAAAATACTGAAGTAAGTTGTTGGCGTCTTCTGGGCTAACTTCACCAAGCATATTCAACCCTTCACCGGTTGGAATTGGTTCACTTAGATCCGTGATATCTGATTCATTTTCAATCGTGGCCTTTGAAAAGGCAACGATCCAGTCTTCTCCAATTAGCTGCGTAATAATGAAGAAGAGGTTAAAGTTGTCATCCACGTATGCGGGTTGTGAAAAAACACCGTCTTCGATTTCTTGAAGTTCGTTTCCGTTATAGTTCAACACGGGAAGACTTTCAGCGGTAGGGGCGTTCGTTAACTTAAACACCATTTTACCGAATTCGGGAGTTCCGGGCGTAATTTCTACTTGTTCATCATCGTTTGCCATGCCTGAGACCTTCCTTTACTTACAGATTAACCTGCAATGATTTCTTGTTCTTTTTCGTCAGTTAACTGATCGATGTCCTTGATGGCCTTGTCGGTCACTTTTTGCACGTCTTTTTCCAAACCATGCAAGTCATCATCCGTAAAGTCACCATTCTTGTGGCCCTTCTTCAAAGCGTCCATGGCTTCACGCCGGACGTTACGAACAGCCACTTTGCCACCTTCAGCAACGCCACGAACCTGCTTAGCAAGTTCCTTACGACGTTCTTCAGTTAATTGTGGCACAACCAACCGAATGGCAGAACCATCGTTGGCTGGGGTGATACCTAAATCAGATTCAAGGATGCCCTTTTCAACGTCTTGTAAGGCAGACTTGTCAAACGGGGTCACCAAAATCACCCGTGGTTCAGGCACCGTAATGGCTGCCACTTGGTTGATTGGCGTTTCAACGCCGTAGTATTCAACCGTCACCCGAGTTAACAGGCTAGCGTTGGCCCGGCCAGCCCGAATGGTACCGAATTCACGACTCAGTGCTTGTTCGGCCTTCTTCATCTTTGTTTGTGCTTCAGTAATAATTGGATTTGCCACGATTATTTCCCCCTTACCGTTGTGCCGATGTCATCACCGAGCACAACCTTCTTAATGTTACCTGGTTTATTCAAGTTGAACACGACCAATGGAATATCGTTATCCATCGACAACGTACTTGCCGTTGAATCCATGACGTGCAACCCTTTGTTAATAATGTCCATGTGCGTCAACGTGTCGAACTTAACGGCACTTGAATCAACGTTAGGATCAGCAGAGTAAACCCCGTCAACCCCATTCTTGGCCATTAAAATGGCATCCGCGTTGATTTCAGCAGCCCGTAATGCGGCAGTCGTATCCGTTGAGAAGTAAGGACTACCAGTCCCACCAGCGAAAATGACGACGCGTTCTTTTTCCAAGTGACGCATTGCCTTACGACGGATGTATGGTTCTGCGATTGCCCGCATCTCAATTGAGGTTTGAACCCGGGTTGGTACCCTAATGATTCCAAGTTATCTTGGAGGGCCAAGGCGTTCATGATGGTCCCTAACATGCCAATGTAATCGGCTTGCGCGCGTTCCATGCCCATTTGAGCACCAGATTCGCCACGCCACATGTTACCGCCACCAACAACGATCCCAATCTGAAGACCTAAGTCAAAAACATCTTTAATTTCCTTAGCCACTGTTTTAATAACTGGTGGGTGAATCCCAAATCCTTGGTCACCTGCTAATGCTTCGCCACTTAGCTTAAGAACGACGCGTTTGTATTTTAAGTCCGACATTGTGAGCCTCCTATTAGTTTCCTGGTTTGATTCTATCACGAACTGATAATCACTGTGAAGATTATCGGTCCAAATGGCTGAACAACTTGGTTGATTTTACCAAATTTTTAGGAACAACGCGCTTTCAGTTACGCACGCTATCTAACTAAGGCCCGTTCTGGCCCGATCGATTAGCCGATCATCGTTGATCACCACGGAACAACAGTGATTAGACTGCATACAACTATTATACCAAAAGAACCCCGGGATTGTTGGCCGAAACCGAATCTTTCGTGCAAAACTGGCCAGGGTTCTTAATCGGAATGATTGCATAAAAAAGATGTACTCAAAAACGTACATCTTTTAAAATGCGACGGATTAACCGTTGATTTGACTGTTAACTTCGTCTTGGAAGTCTTTAACTTCAACTTCGATACCTTCACCAACTTCGTAGCGAACAAAGCACTTCAACTTGCCACCCTTTGAAGCAACGTATTGGCTGACAGTTTGGTCAGAGTCCATAACGAATTCTTGGTCAGCCAAGCTAATTTCTGACAAGACTTCCGGAGACGACCTTCGACCATCTTTTCAACGATCTTTTCAGGCTTGCCTTCGTTCAAGGCTTCCTTCTTCAAGACTTCGCGTTCGTGATCCAAACGTTCTGCTGGAATATCATCACGAGAAACGAATTCTGGGTTAACGGCTGCAACGTGCATTGCAACGTTCTTAGCAGTTGCTTCATCAGCACCTTCTAAGACAACCAAGGCAGCAATTTGGCCACCGTTGTGTAAGTAGGCACCGAATGAATCGCCGTCTGCCTTTTCAACAACTGCGAACCGACGAAGTGACGTGTGTTCTGAAGTCACTTGCGTTTGTTCGATGATCAAATCAGCGATGCTTTGACCAGCATCGTTCTTCAATTGAAGCGCAGCGTCAACATCAGCTGGCTTGTTAGCTGCAATCAAATCAGTGATCGTGTTAACCAACGTCTTGAAACGATCGTTAGTTGCAACGAAGTCGGTTTCAGAGTTAACTTCAGTAATAGCTGCGACGTTACCGTTAACGGCGATTTGTGCTAAACCGTTAGCTGCGACGTTGCCGCTCTTCTTTTCAGCTTTAGCGATACCCTTTTCACGTAAAAAGTCGACTGCTTTTTCCATGTCACCGTCAGTTGCGACGAGGGCTTTCTTTGCGTCCATCATACCGACGCTGGTCTTATCACGAAGTTCTTTGACTAATTTTGCAGTAATGCTTGCCATTGTATGGCCTCCTTAAATTATGCTGTTTCAATCACCAAAGCAAAAGGCTGGCCCAAAAATATCAGGCCTCGCGGGTCCACATTTTCAAGCCAGCCTAGCACTGATGGTCTTTAACTTATGGTAAGTGTTTTAACTATTCAGCAGCGTTGTCGTTTGAAGCATCGTCGCCTTCAGCAGTTGCGTTTGCAGCAGCAGCAGCTTGTTCGGCTTCGTCTTCACCCTGACGGCCTTCGATAACGGCATCAGCCATCTTGCTTGTGATCAAGCGAACGGCACGGATAGCGTCATCGTTAGAAGGGATGATAACATCGATATCATCTGGATCAGTGTTGGTATCAACCATCGCTACGATTGGGATGTTCAACTTTTGAGCTTCCTTAACCGCGATTTGTTCCTTGCGAGGGTCAACAACAAACATTACGTCAGGCAACTTAGGCATATCTTCGATACCGCCTAAGAAACGTTCGAGCTTATCAGTTTGCTTCTTAAGTAATGAAACTTCCTTCTTAGGCAAACGATCAAAAGTACCGTCTTCAGCCATCTTCTTCAGATCCTTCAAACGCTTGATCCGAGTTTGGATGGTGTTCCAGTTAGTCAAGGTCCCACCTAACCAACGGTGGTTAACGAAGTATTGACCGGCACGAGTTGCTTCTTCAGCAATTGAATCTTGTGCTTGCTTCTTAGTCCCAACGAAGAGAACAACGGCACCCTTAGATGCTTCGTCCTTAACGAAGTTGTAAGCATTGTCAATCAACTTAACCGTCTTTTGTAAGTCGATGATGTAGATCCCGTTACGTTCAGTAAAGATGTATTCCTTCATCTTTGGGTTCCAACGACGAGTTTGGTGACCGAAGTGGACACCTGCTTCAAGTAATTGTTTCATTGTAATAACAGCCATGAAATAGCCTCCATAAAAGTTTTTTCCTCCTCTGAGTTCGACTACCAGGAGAACTCTTGCGAGCACTGCTCTTGGTATTGCCCAGAGTGTGAATTGTGGCGATATGCCGTCAAATAGTATACCTGTTTTTAAACTGGTTATCAACTCAACAAGGGGCATTTGCAAAAAAAGTTGTGATTAATGTTACATTTGTGTTACAATACTCTTCGCAGAACTGCGAGGAGGAACCAACTATGATCAAAGCCATCGTTTTTGATCTTGACGATACTCTATATGATCAACAGCAACCGTTCCAGCAGGCGCTTGATTCCGTATGGAACGCGCCAACGGTACCTAGCCACGTTGTCGCGGACTTATTCAACACGTTCAAGCGGCTAACGGATCAGGTGACGCATATTGAGACTTCCAATATCAGCCACGCCGCTGAGCCTTAAATCAGGTGCTTAAACAGCATGCTTTACCTGCTTTGACCCCTTCAGTATGGACGGCATTTTGGGAACGTTATCAACAAGAAATGACTCACATTGACCTTTTTTCAGAGATTCGGCACCATTTATCACTGCTTAAGGACCACTACGAACTTGGTATCATTACCAATGGTCCGGCCGAACGTCAATCTGAAAAGGCCTTACAACTTGATTTACACCACTGGTTTAAACGGGCCAACATGGTGATTTCAGACGAAGTCGGTTTGAAGAAGCCTGATGCGCGCATTTTTACCTATTTCAACCGGATGTTGAACTTGCAGGCTAACGAAGTGGTCTACATTGGCGACAACTTTTTGACTGACATGGTCGGCGCCAAACAAGCTGGCTGGCACGCCTTTTGGTTTAACCACCGCCAGTTAGAATTGCCTAACCAAGACTACATTCCGGATCAAACGGTCGAAACGCCGGAGGAGCTTGCAGAGTTGTTGCAGGCGATGTCGGTGACGACTTATTAGATAATTTCTACACTTTAAGCTACAAATACCGCCCTAACAGTATTTGTGGCTTTTATTTTGGCCTCATAATAATTAACAAAGTTAACTAATTTTATTATTTGTCCAAATACTGATGACATTAAAAGCTGATATTTTAGGGTGGTTATTTATATGAATAAGATAGCTCTCACGTCCGTCACTTTATTAAGTGTCCTTGCGGGAACTACCGTAACAAACAATACAGCATTGGCCAAGAAACACTCGCTCAAACACCAGACGCTTTCTAGTGTTGTACTTAAGGATGGAAAATTATCCGGGATTGCAAAAACAGGGTCAAAAATCACAATCTACCACGGAAAAAAGATTTTAAAATCTTCCTCCATAAAAACAAGTCACTTTACTTTTAAACTAAAAGGCATCAAGAAAAATTGGAAAATTAAACTAACTGCAACTAAAAAAGGTTATGCAAAAGCTTCAAAAACGGTAACTGCACGCGTTACTGATACAGTAACTATTCAACCAAAGCGAAAAAAAGAATATTTTTCAGATTCTACTGATACACTCGTACTTAAGCAAGGAAAAATCACATTTGGAGAAACTGCAATAGAACCAAGCGATTTTAATGACGATAACTTTTTGGTTTTTATCCGCTATACCAATACTACTTCTGAAAAAGTTGATCTATCCCTATTGTTGATTGAATGTATTGACGCAACGCAAAATGTGGCTCAGTCACCAAAACTCTCTCAGAAGGTTGGGTAGCTGATGATTCAGCCTATTACGATGCAGCCCAAATCGTGGATGATTCCGAATACGTTAATCCAGGTGAAACCGTCACCACAGTCGCCACCTGGGAACTAGTTAGCGATACCGCGCCGATTGAGCTAAGCTTCAGTTCACCTGAAAACTATAATAATTTAGGTGCACTTATATACGAATAATACAAACTAACAAACATCAAACCCTATCGAAAGTTGATGGGCCTTTCTAACTTAGATGTATATTCTACAACAAAAGGTCATCAACGCTGATTTAACAGCGTTGATGACCTTTTGTTCATTCATAGATAATGACCGAAATTAATCGAACTTAACTTCGCTTTCGTCAGTACCCTTTTCAATTAAGTTAACGTTGCTGGTCAAGGCAAATTGAGTCATGTTCTTGGCAGCAGTCTTAGTGTAGAACGCGATGTGTGGCGTTACCAAGACGTTTTCGCGCTTGATCAAGTTCTTCAAACGTTCGTCTGGAATAGCATCGAAGCTACCAAAGTCCGTGTTGAAGATCCCAACTTCGTTTTCGTAAACGTCAAGGGCAGCACCGCCAACCTTGCCTGAATCCAAAGCACGGATCAAAGCGTCAGTGTCAATCAAGGCACCACGAGCAGGTTCAAGATGAACACGCCATCCTTCATCTTGCTGAAGCGTCGTCATCAAGCATGTGTTCGTTTTCCTTCGTAGCTGGGGAGTGCAATGAGATAACGTCAGCTTGGGCGTATAATTCGTCCAAGGTATCAACGTAGATGCCTTCCTTTTCCAATTCTGGGTTGTGGAAGATATCGTAAGCAACGATCTTAGCACCGAAGCCCTTGTAGATGTTGATGGCTTTACGGCCGATCCGGCCAGTAGCAATCACACCAACAGTCATTTGGTCTAATTCATCAGCGATATCCGGAGCCCAACGTAAGTCACCGTTAGCAATCTTACGATCGAACGTGTTCGTCCGACGAAGAAGACGCATCAATTGAGTGGCCGTTAATTCAGCGATAGCGTTTGGTGAATATGCAGGTACGTTAGTCACTTTGATGCCGTTACGCTTGATAGCGTCCGCATCAATGTTATCAACACCAACGTTACGCAATGATAGTGACTTGATACCGAAGCTAGCTAACTTGTCCAATACTTCAGCAGTGTATGGCTTTTGTTGGTATACAACAGCACCATCATACCCCTTAGCTTGATCAACAGTTGTTTCGTCTAATAATTCGGCAACTGCCTTAACTTCGATACCCTTTTCCTCTGACCATTGGTCTAGGTAAGGCTTTTCATCGTCACGAATACCATATGCAATAATTTTCACAATTGTTTCCTCCATTTCGCGAATCTGTTATTATACTAGCACGTTTTAACCTCATTGATAAGCGTTTCCAGCAAATATTACAAAAAATGTGCAGAAAAACACAACTTTCACCGAATCGCACTATAAATCCAACGTGATACCATGTTCGGCCAAATACGCGAGCTTACGCTTACGGGACTGATGTTTAAACGCGTACTCTGCTTTCAGTGCCGCTGTCTTAGTTGAAAAAGTTTCATAATACACAAGTTTTAACGGGTGACGCTGCTTGACCCGCGTATACTTGGCGCCCCGCCCCGCTTCGTGTTGTTTGAAACGGCGATAAACATCGGTTGAATACCCACCATACAACGTCTTATCCGCACATAATAACACGTAAAAGTAAAACTTTTCCTCTGAATCACTCACCATAGAGCATCTTCTTTACTGACGCAGAATACTCACTGTTTTCATCGTACGTCATCAGTGATGGTAGCACTTTCAATCCCGTTGCTTTGCCATCTTTAATTGCTTCAACCAACACGATGTTAGCATCTCGCCCAGCTTTAGGGTAAACAAATTGGACTCGTTTCACGGCCAACCGGTGTTCGCCCATCAGCGTTGCCAATTCTAAGAAGCGGTCTGGGCGGTGGACAAAGTAAGCTTTACCGTTCATTTTCAACAAATCACTCGTCACCTGAATCGTCGTTTCCAGCGTTGTCTTGATTTCGTGTCGGGCAATCGCCAAATAAGGGTTGGGATTTTTACGGCTATCGGGTTCATCCGCAAAATACGGTGGGTTGCAAACCACCACATCGACACTATCCTTGTCAATTTGTTCCGTAATGGTGGCAAGATCTTGTTGATAGACCGTAATTTGGTCGGTTAACCCATTCAACGCGATTGAGCGCCGCGCCATGTCCGCCAACCGTGATTGTAATTCGACCATCGCAATCTTTCCCCGGGTTCGGTGCGCCATAAACAGGCCCACTGCGCCATTACCAGAACAGAGATCTACCATGCGACCGGTCGACTTAACTGGCGGCTTCGCAAAATGCGCCAGTAATACTGCGTCCAGTGAGAACGAGAAAACTTGACTACTTTGAATAATTTGAATATCTTGACTGTACAACTGGTCGATCCGTTCACCAGCTTGTAATTCGGGAGTCGGCAAATTATCACCCATTTCATTGATGTTTAGTGCATTTATCATTATAATGGCAAGAGTTCGCTATCACGAACGACCAGACTACGTTTCAAATGCAATTAGTATTATACATCTTTAAGTTAAGAGAGGTTATCAGATGTTTTATTCATTTATTCGTGTCGTCGTGCGTATCATTTTATTCTTAGTCAATGGCAACGCCCATTACGAGAATACCGACCGGCTACCTGAAGGCAATTACATCCTTGTGGGCCCCCACCGAACCTGGTTTGACCCCATCTACTACGCAGTGGCGGCCAGTCCCAAAAAATTTAGTTTTATGGCTAAAATCGAACTCTTTAAAAATCCCATTTTGAGATACATTCTCAAACACGCAAATGCGTTTCCAGTTAACCGGGATAATCCTGGCCCATCCGCAATCAAAACGCCCGTCCGTCTGCTTAAAAAGAGCGACTTGTCCCTCATCATGTTTCCATCTGGGACTCGTCACTCGCAAGATTTAAAGGGTGGCGTTGCGGTTATCGCCAAGTTATCCAAGGTGCCAATTGTGCCCACCGTCTACCAAGGCCCATTGACGTTCAAACAGCTTTTCACACGGAAACCCGTTACCGTTTCATTTGGCGAACCCTTCTACGTTGACCCCAAACTCAAACTTGACGAAACCGGCTTCAAGCAGATTGAACAACAGATGCAGGCTGGATTTGATCGACTGGACAAAGAGATTGATCCTGAGTTCCATTATGTGGATACGCCTGATGAAGCGAAACATTAAGTCATCAATTGATACAACTAAACAGGGCACCAGCTCATTGCAAGTTTGCAATGAGCTGGTGCCCTGTTTTTGGTTACGCTTTGCACAACAGTACGCGATGCAATATGCGGTGTTATTTTGAAGGATCAAACCAGATGTGTTTTTTCTGTCATCTAGCCTAAACGCGCGAAATCAGGCAGAAGGTTGCATGTAAGGGACTTCCGGTTAAACGCACCCAAAACCCGGGAGCGTTTAACCGGAAGTCCCTTACACTCCACCTTCTAAGCGCCTGATTTCACACACTCTCTCCTTAATCCAAATGCGCACTATTCTGCAACTGAATCATATCGTAATACGTTCCCCGTTGCGCCATTAACTCATCGTTAGTGCCCCGTTCAATAATTTGGCCGCGTGATAGCACCAAAATCAAGTCCGCATTTTGAATCGTTGACAAGCGATGCGCGACCGCAATCGTTGTTCGGCCCGCCTGCAATTTTGCCAGACTGGTTTGAATCGTTTGTTCCGTTTCCGTATCAATATTAGCCGTGGCCTCGTCCAAAATAAGTACTTTAGGATCCGTTACTACGGTTCGTGCAAATGAAATCAGTTGGCGTTGACCGCTTGAGTAACCACTCCCGCGCTCAACGACCCGGGAATCGTACCCCCGTGGCAGTGCTTCGATCATCTTATCCGCACTGACGAATTTGGCCGCCGCTCGAACTTGTCGATCAGAGATTTTTTGATCAAACATCCGAATGTTGGACGCCACCGTGCCGTAAAACAGGAAGGGTTCTTGCAATACCAGTCCGAACTTTCGGCGCAATTCTGCCATTGAATAGGTGCGAATATCTTGGTCATCGATCAAAACCCGACCGGACTGAAATTCATAAAACCGCATCAGCACGTTGATGATGGAGGTTTTACCACTCCCGGTTTCACCAACTAGCGCTACAGTCTGTCCCGGCTTTGCCACAAACGAAACATCTTTTAAGATTGGCGTTTCACCATCATAAGAAAACGACACATGTTGAAATTCAATTTTTCCAGCCGTCACCGTTCGACCCGCAACTGGCGATTGCTGTGGTGCGGCAGTTTCATCCGCCATCAGCGCCATTACCCGCGATCCTGACACGATACCATCTTGAAAGTCACTCAAGTTATCCATCATCGAAGTCATTGGGTTATACAAGTTGTCCAGATAAGTGACAAACGCATACACCATCCCAGCGGCACAAAACTTGCCATGCCGCGAATGCCAAGTAGACCAAGCACAACAACTACGCCAAGTGCGTAGAGTAAGTTGATCAGCGGACTCAAGAGTAAGGCGTTGACCCGAATCATGGCCTTCCGAGCAGTGAAATAGTTGCCGTTCGTTTCCTCAAACGCTGCGTTCATCCGTTTTTCCTGTCGAAACTGTTGGATTACGTTAACTCCGGTAATGGCCTCAGCCAAGCGGGCGTTTAACTCACTTAGACGTTCACGCATGTGCCGGTAAATTTTGGAACTGTAACGCTGGTAGTACCACACTACGACCGCCAAAATGGGTAGAAAGAGAAGCAACCAGCCAGCGATTCTAACGTCCAATAACAACATCGCAACCACGGACGACACCACCGAGAAGAACGCCACGACTAAACTGCTAAATAACTGCCAAAACGTCGTAAACGACATCGTATCATTCGTTAACCGCGATAGGATCGAACCACCAGGCACTTGGTCAAAATACCGCATGCCTAAGCGGTGCAATTTTCGAAAAAGTTGTCGCCGGACACTTTCCAGCATATACTCGGCGCCCATGCTGTACAGATAGGCCTGACTAAACTGCATTACCGCTTTGATCACCATCGCAAACAAGTAGAGTCCTGCAAAGAACCACATGATCTGCAAGTCCGCGCGACCAACCTTTAAGTAACTATCCATATAAACTCGAATAATCATTGGTAGCAAGATATTGACGACGCTAATCAGGGCCGCCAAAATAATTGCGCTCGTAAAGTATTTCCAATACGGGCGGGCGTAACGAATCAATTGGCCGATGATCTGCATCTGTTGCTTAATCGGCATACTCTTCGCCCATACTGATTGTTTTTCAGTCGTTTTCATCGTCATCTCGCCTCCCTTGTTGAACCTTCGTTTCCAGTGCTTGTCGATCAAACATCTGTCGGTACCAACCATCTTGAGCCATTAACTCATCATGCGTCCCCCGTTCAGCGATGCCACCTGCATCCAGCACAAGAATTTCGTCCGCTTGCATCACCGAACTTAACCGGTGGGCTGCAATGATCGTCGTTTTCTGATGTCGGTCAGCGTGTAAGTTGGTCAAAATACGACTTTCAGTTTCCGCATCGACCGCAGATAACGCGTCATCTAAAATCAACAATTCTGGGTCGATCAACAATGCCCGCGCAATCGCAAGCCGTTGCCGTTGACCACCAGAAAGCGACACCCCTTCTTCGCCAACCAGTGTGTCATAACCTGACTCAAAGTGGCTAATTTGATCCGCTAATCCACTCATCGCAACAACTTGTTCAACCTCAGCTTGTGTGGCATCAGGTTTCGCAAACGTAATATTGTCCCGAACTGACGCTGAGAATAAAAAGCCATCCTGAGGCACGTACCCACTGCCGGCAAATACGCGTCTAACCGGTAATCTAAAATGTCGGTCTTACCGTACTGAATCGTCCCTTGATACCGTTCAAATTGGCGGAGCAACAGCCGCATGATCGTTGTTTTGCCAGCACCGACCCGGCCAACGATGCCAAGCGTCTTGCCCGCTGCCAGTGAAAAATCAACGTCGTGTAGCGCGATTGCCGTGTCATCTGGATAATGGAACTCGGTGATGTCGAATCGTAATGTGCCACTTGGTCGGGTCATCACGCCATCGGGTTGATCGATCACCTGTGACTTTTCATTGATCAACCGCATCACCCGGTCATAACTAGCGTTGCCACGTTCCATGGTGTTAAACAGCATTCCGACCGCAAAAATCGGCCAAATCATCATGCAAGGTAAGTCGTAAATGACACTAAGTTGCCAATGGTGATCACGTGCTGCATCACTAACGAGCCACCTAAGACGATCGTCGCCATGTAGGCCAACGCAATAATCAACGTGGTGATCGGATCAAACAGCGCATCAAGTCGATTGACCCGGCGATTAACGTTAATCGTTTCATCCACCTGCGCTTCAAAGTCGTCAATGTCTTCTTGTTCCTGACCCAGACTCTTAATCACCTTGACCCCACTAATACTCTCTTGGGCTTTATTATTGAGTCGTGAAAACGCCGCTTGAGAATCACGGAAGGCCACGTTGATCTTTTGGCCTAGATAAAACGCCATGACCGCTAACAACGGAAACGGCAGGACAGCAATCAACGTTAACCGCCAATTGATCAACGTCATCATCGCGATCAGCGTCGTCCCACCCGTAATAATGGAATCCGCAAATTGTAAAATACCGCCACCGGCCACCCGTTGAATCGCCTGAAGGTCATTAGTTGCCCGAGCCATCAAATCCCCAGTTCGGTACCGCTGATAAAAGGATTGATCTAATTGCATGTAATGGCCAAATAAGCGTTGTCGTAACGTTTGTTCTAGTTTCGCAGCTGCACCCCAAATTGCAGTTCGCCACATATATCGCGAGCCGTACTGACCAAAACCCGCAATCAACAGTAGACCCAGATTCCAAATTAATGACTGACGCGTTAAGCGTTGATCGTGGATCAAATCCACAACGACCCCAATGACTCGCGGCGGAATAATGGCAAACAGGGCTGTTAGCAACAGCCCCAGTAGCCCGAATAAATAAGTTCGCCACTCAGCCCGAAAGTACCAGCCAAGTTTCTTAAAAATGCTCATGATGTCCCTCCCTTGCCATCGTGGCTTTTAACCGTTCAAAAACACAGAAACGTTACAATATTAACACAATTGGTGAAGATGTCTAATAAAAGGTGTTGGGTAGCTTTGAAGTGATCTAGTTCTGCTGAAATAGCGTTCAATATATAAACGACTTCCCATTCAGCATCATTTCATGCTCGTTGCTGTCCTCGAGCCTAAACGAGTTCCGAAGGGCAGAGAGCTGCATGTAAGGGGGCTTCAGTAAAACCGCCCAGGCCCAAGGCGCTTTTACTGAAGCCCCCTTACACACTGCTCTCTAACCGCCCTTTTCCACTCTCTGCACAAAAAGAGACCCCCGATTACTCGAGCGTCTCTCGCACCGCACACCGACTATTTTTTGTCTGGTGTTTGTTGCCGCATACTGTTCATCATCTGATGAAGCTTCTTTTCAGATGGGCGTTGTCCCATCTGCATCATCATCAGGCGTAATTGATCTTCGTTAATTGGTGGGTTTTCACGAATGTACTTTTCCATGTACCGACGGGCACCAAAAAAGCCCAGCGCTAAACCGGCCAGCAACGCAACAATCACGATTAAGATCCAAATTGGTGTTGACAAGCGGATGTGCCTCCTTTTTTCTAACTTCCATTAAACAATATTACACAATTCCACGGTAAATGAAAAGGTAATCTGACGGAATCATTCAAAAAGACTAATCACGCAAGCCCTTTTTCCGTTGAACATCTTGAACCTTTTTAGGGGTAATTTCTTTCCCTGCTTTGTCGAACACCTGAACCATTTCAATTTGACTGCGGAAACTCTCCCGGAATTTCTCCAAATAACGGTGGCGTAAATCCTTACGTTCAATCTCTTCTAATTCAGACAAGCCTTCAGCCTTAGCTTTATGGGCCAGTTCGTTAATTCGTTTAATTAATTTTTGCATTTCAGCATCTGCCATTTTTATCACTCCTCATTTGCAAATCACATTCTAGCAGATTACACCCAAAAGAACAACGAATCAACCCGAACAGGTGTTTGAAATTTTAAGCAACCTATGCTATGATGGGGCTATAAATCAACCATCGTCGAGGTGAATCCATGACAAAAGCATCAGATTCAAAACAACTTGCGATTTTGCAATATATCTATGACCAGACTCAGGCTCATGGCTATCCGCCAACCGTTCGGGAAATCGGCGAAGCGTTGGTCTTAGTTCTACCTCAACCGTTCACGGCCATATTGCGCGATTGGCAAAAAAAGGGTACCTCATCAAGGACCCCACTAAGCCTCGCGCACTAGAGGTCACACCACTTGGTACTGAAACGTTGGGCATCGTTACAACGCCAACTAAGATTCCGGTTTTAGGGACGGTTACCGCCGGCGAACCTATTTTAGCGGTTCAAGAAGCCGTTGACTACTTCCCCGTTCCCGATGGTTTAGTTGAAGAAGCTAACGAGCTGTTCATGCTGACCATCCGTGGTGAAAGTATGATCAATGCCGGCATTTTGACTGGTGACAAGGTCATCGTTAAAAAGCAGCACACTGCTGAGAACGGTGAAATCGTTATTGCCATGACCGAAGATAATGAAGCGACTTGCAAACGGTTCTATAAGGAAGATCATTACTACCGGCTACAACCGGAAAATGACACCATGGCGCCCATTATCTTGAATCAAGTTACCATTTAGGTAAGGTGATTGGTCTTTATCGGGATGATATCGCTTAAAAAGTCGTGACTCGCGACTTTTTTATTGCTTTCAAAAGCCCCACAAACGTCATCAACAACGTTTGTGGGGCTCTTTGGCACATAAACAAAGCAACGGTTAATCACCCTGATCCGTAGTAGCTGGCTCATCCGCAACGTACCGGATCAAGTCACCCGGTTGACAATCAAGGACTTCACAAATTTTCGCTAACGTACTAAACCGAATGGCTTTTGCTTTGCCATTCTTTAAAATCGAAATATTGGCGGGCGTAATCCCGACTAATTTGGCAAGTCGGCCCGTCGTCATATTCCGTTTGGCCATCATTACATTCAATTCAACTTGTATCATCGCCCGATCACTTTCCTTCTAGATGGTCAATTCTGATTCTTCTTTCAGCGCCACTGCTCGTTGATAAATATAATAAACTAAGCCGATAATAACAAGCATGACCAAATCCTGCAACGGATCATTCCAATCAACCGGATACGTACTATTGACTCGATAAAGGTCCGTTTTAATCAACTGGTTAGCTGTTGCAACAAAACCATCACTAAACACCGCAATGATTTGGGCAATCACGATTCGTTTCAGTTGTTTCACATTGTCGCTAACAAAATACTGTTTTTTAACAAGGTTCCCCAATAGCTGAAGACCTGCCCAAACCATCATCAATCCAGCAATAACACTCAACACTGATCCAGCTGCCATTAACACGCCATATACGCCGCTTGGAAAATTAGCGATTGCGCTGCTTGAAACGTGTGTATGATGCAAAACCACTAAATATTCACTATCTGTTACAATACTTTTCGCAACGTTACTGCCAAAGCCATCGATCAAAAACCCAATTGGCACCACCAAACCCAAAACTAAGCCAAAAAGCGCCAAATACATCAAAAACGATAACACATTAACCCCAAACTTTAACATTTTCGGCATAATCCCCTACGCCTCCTCTTTTAATAGCCTAACTATATCATATCGTTTTTCGATAATCAATTGCTGAATATCGATATTATTTATTTGTTTTACAATAAATCAGCTCCGATTAATACAAATTAAAAAAGTCCGAAATCGCCTAACTAAGCGATAACGAACTTTATTTTCAGATTCATTTGCTAAAACGGCAACTAGCCACGATCCACATACTGACGCTGGTCATGCTTAATTCCAGTCAGTACAAATCGCGACGTATCACGACTTGTATCTAACAAAATATCGTGGGCCGGCAATGTTTCGGCAAAAATTTGTTCATATTCTGCGACACTCAACCGCTGGCGTTGCGTTAACGCGGTCTCGATTCGTGCCTTGGACGCCACATCGGGCAACGCCTGTGTCAGCGTGCCGCTGAAGAATTCACCCTCGGCACCGGAACCATAGCTGAATAAGCCAATTCGGTCGCCGGCCTGTAAGTCGCTATTATCAAAAAGTGACCGCAGACTTAAATAGAGCGACCCCGTATACAGATTACCAACTTTCCGGTTATACACCCGACTCGCTTCGAATTGCGTTAATAACTCAGTTTGTTGCGCTTCATCGGCTTGCGGTAACACCGCCCGCAACGCCTTCAACCCCATTTTAGTAAATGGTAAGTGAAAGGTCAGTGCTTTGAAGTCCGCAATCGTTCGTTGACTCTGTTGACAATAGTCTGCGAACACGGCTTTGAAGAAGTCGATGTAGATATTTTCGGAGTAGCGACCATCCACCAGCGCTTCTGTTCGGTATAACGGCCGCCAGAAATCCATGATATCTTCAGACCGAAAACTGGTGACATCGTCTAAGGCTAATAGGCGTGGTTCAGCGCTCACCAACATAGCAACCGCACCACCACCCTGAGTCACTTCACCAGGGGTTTTGATGCCGTAACGCGCGATATCGGCACCAATCACTAAAACTTGTTTTTCTGGATGGAGCGTGACATAATCTTTAGCCATCTGGAGCCCTGCCGTTGCCCCGTAGCAGGCTTGTTTGAGTTCGATTGCGCGTAACTGATCCGGTAACCCCAGCAATCGTTTCAGGTAAATCGCAGCCGATTTAGAATGGTCGATCCCGGACTCAGTCCCAAACAGGATCATCGCAATTTGGTCGCGATTGCTGTCATCAATAATTTGGCTAGCAGCCTCCGCTGCCATGGTCACCACGTCCTGAGTGATCGGAACAACTGCCTGTTGGCTTTGCCCGATGCCAATCAGATACTTATTCGGATCTTCATCACGGGCGTGAGCTAGATCCGTTAAATCTACGTACATTGCTGGCGATGAAAAGGCCAGCCGATCAATACCAATTTTCATCAGTTATCCCTCATTTAGCTATAAAGTCATGGGTCTATTATAAGCTATTTCACCTCACTTTGGCGAGATGGTTGCCTTTTGCAAACGCAATAACTGCCAGAAGTCAGTTTGAACCCCACAACTGGTTTGAAAAATGCTATGATGAACGTAATCATCACCTAAGGAGCTGGTGCTAGTGTCACCCATTTTTTTAAGTAGCTTAAGTATCCCGCTCGCGTCACTGATCATTTTGGCCGGATTTATCCTGACCGGTGTTTCGGAGACTCAAAACGGGATTATCGCTCGGCGCAGCATGATTACAATCGGCCTCTTGCTGACCTTGATTGGCAGCATCTGGCTTGGAATTGCGATTGAATCCAGTACAATTGCCCCACTAATTCACTAATGGGCGTATAATAGAATTATCGTAGGTTTACTAATCATTTGGCACATGCATTGAAACTGCCTAATGGCTGAGAAAATGAGAATGATGAGGTGTTCATTGTGAAAAGTACGACTGTTAAAGTAGTGTCTCCAAACGGATTTACGGGTGATACCGTTAACCAATTGACCAACGAATTATCGAAGTTTAAAACCAAAATCATGTTGAAGTATCAGGGCACGACGACCATTGCCAATAGCAGTTTGGGTGTGATGAGTCTCGGCGTTCCCGCTGATGCGACTGTTCAAATTAGCGTTGACGGCACACCAGACGACTTGCAAACGGTTGTCGATGCCCTCGTTGCTGGTAAGTTTGTTACGACATTGTAAACTCATTTGACCATTGAAGCCAACGCTATCTTGTCATAGTGTTGGCTTTTTTGTGTCGGTGATGCCGTTCCCCCCCCGACTTTGATTTGCAAGACGCGAACCCATCATTCCAAATCGTAAACTTTTCTTAAGATTGTAATATACACAATCTTGATAAATCAGCTTTTCATCGTCATCAAATTGTGATGTTTTCGTCACATTTGTCAGCGCATCGTTACACTGCCGTAACCACGACTGTGTTACACTTACACCAGTATTTTGATGTTGAAATGACCCGCCTAGTCTCAACTGGTCATTTCGTTTATCCATTAACTATGATTATTGGGGAGCAGATCATGATGAAAATTTCAAAGCCCTTATTATTAGGCGCCCTTACCGTTGGGGCCGTTTTTTTAAGCACCAGCAATGGCGCACAAGCTTCGTTAACACCTTCAAGTAGTCAACCAAGACTGATATGGTTGATCTATCTAGTTGGCAAGCCAACCTGAGTAGTAGCGATTATCAAACGATGGCGGATGCTGGCGTCAAAGCGTCGCAATTAAAGCCTCCGAAGGTACAACGTACACCAACGGCATTCTTGCGAAACAAGTTCAGTACGCTCAAAATGCTGGTCTCGCCGTCAACTATTACCATTTCGCACGGTTCACAACGACCGCTGAAGCGCAAGCCGAAGCCCAAACCTTTATCAAGGCTGTTCAATCTGTCACTGATGCCAAAAACATGGTGATGGTGGTCGACTTTGAGGCCAGCAACTTTCAAAATCTATCCAAAGCAACCAACAACCAAAACTTGGCCGCTTTCGATGAAACGTTAGCTGCGGCTGGTTACCAAAAGACTGACCTCTACACGATGGCCAGTTGGATTGGTCGTTACATCGATACCAACGCTTCTAATAAAGGATGGCTGGCACAATGGCCATCTAATCCAAGTGGCGATGCTATCCAAGTGCCAATGCGTGGCAATGGGCCAGTGACTACCGGTTCTCCGGCGAATCACAGGATCTTGATGTGAGCAACTGAACAACGATTTTTACTTAAACGGTGCTAGCACAGCAACATCAACGCCATCTTCAAATGCCTCAACCCCATCAACGAGTTCGCAGGCGAGTGGCAGTGATGCGGGCTCGACCGAAACCCCAACGACAACAATCGTTAAGGTACCTACAACGACGTCCACTTATTCTAAGGCGCGTTCAGATTCAGTTAAACTGATCTGGCGTGCTAAAATGGGCCGTCACGCTACCACACCACTTCGGGTGCTCGGTACTCAAAGCACCTTGGTACGCGTTACGCGTCAATGAGCAATTTACCAAACACCACGTGGTACACCAACTATCACGAGAAACTTTACAATAAGAAAAAGGGAACGTCTGCCATCTATTACCACATTGTGAGTGGCAATGGCAAACATGCCGGTTGGATCTGGCGCGGCTACTTACACGCAGGCGTGAACCCGAACGCTTAAGCTTAGCATCACTAATCATTTAGCTTAAATACAGCCAACTTTCAAGAAAGTTGGCTGTTTTTTAAATCATCTGATTGACAAATTAGCATTCAAAATAATCACACCTTAATCAACAATCAATGCTGGGAAATCGAACCATTATCGATTTAGCACATCGTTCATCATTAAATCATTTTAACCGTATCCTATCACTTTTTGCATTATACAAAATTAACCGATTTTTACCAAATAATCTTCAACAACTCCAATTCGGCGTATACTAACCGTAAGGAGGTCCTCACTATGACCGAAAAATCATCTGAACCTTATCAACCAACGTTTAAGAAAATCAAACGCGGCATCCAAGGATCATGTCCTCAGTGTCACCGACCCATGACCATTTATTACGGGATGAATCACTGCCCATCTTGCGGCAACTTTTTTAAATCAAACTTCATCGTTAAATAATCAATAACCTGAAAAAACCGCCACGCTATTGACTACTCAGCGTGGCGGTTACTTCATTTATGAACTTACATTATTGATCAGTGGGATCCTCACTATCAACAACGAGAACCCGTTCTTTAGCATTACGCACGACGTAAGCCGTTGTGGAACCAAGTAATAACCGGTTAATGGCATCCGCCCCCGATTTACCCATCACGATCAACTCAATATCGTGTTCATTGGCATACTTAACGATTTCGTGTTTAGGGCTACCCGATTCTACCACGGTCGTTGCGATGACCCCTGCAGCTTCCACCTGCCGTTTACTCTCTTCTAAGACCTGTTGCGCTTGTTTCGTTAATTCGCCCGATAAATCGTACGGGATACTCCCAGAGGCAACAATAACGCGTCCTTGGTCAACGACGGCCATTAAGGTCAACGTTGAGCCAAAGTACCGGCTGATTTGAATGGCTTCTTGCAGTGCAGATTGCGCGTTATCACTGCCGTCTAATGGCACCAAAATTTGCTGATACATGCGGTGTGCTCCTTTCTCTCGTTAGCGACTTCTACTTAATTTATAGTATGCCGTAAATTGAAATTGGGAGCAACCAATATGCCTTTAAACAAAGTGTGGCGTATTAGACGAGGAAATGCCACCGGTTAGCGTGACCTGATGGCTACCATGTGAGACGCGTAATGAATACTTGCCTGGTCGTAACTGGTATGACTGCACCGTATGACCGTTCGTCACAACGCCGCGTTTAACCAGTTGCCCTGACCGATAGATACCGTAATGGAAATGATACCGACTCGGCTGCATATCTGCTTGATATGCCGTTAACACCACGTGTAGCTTTCGATGATGGCGAACCGTGACACGTCGAGTCGTTTGCGTCGCATTCTGAGATGATTGCAAACTGGAAGTTAATCTGGTTGCTGCTTGACTTGAGACTGCTCGTTCACTTGTCAGAGACCCCAATAACACCCATCCGACTACCAGTAATTGAATCATCCGCATTAATTTCACGCTCGCATCCCCCTTTTACAAATTATGCCTAGTGTACAGGACGCGAATTAACAACGTGTAACAATCAGGTCACAATTCATCACTATTTAGTAACAAAATATTTCAGTGATCTCTAATGTTTCTACTGTTTTTCACGATTTCGTCACTTTCTGCTGGTAATTACGCAGTGAGTACGATAACCTAGTGAAGTGAATTTTTTAAAGGAGTTGAATTTTTTGAAATTACAACAAGCAACCCACGCTGATTTAGATACCATTATTGATATTTTAAGCGATGGCAGTAACCAACTCGCCGAATCCGGTGTTGATCAATGGCAAGGCGATTATCCATCTCGAGATCAAATCAACTATGACATTGACCATGGCTTCGCCTACCTCGCAAACTCTGATGATGCCGAGACTGTTGGCGCCCTCGCCGTCGTTAACGCTCCCGATCCTTCCTACGATACAATGACAGGTACTTGGTTATTAGATTCGAATGCCTACATTGTCATTCACCGAGTGGCGATCCACTCTAACCACGCCGGTAACGGTTACGCAACCCAACTGTTTGAAGCCGTTATCCACCACGTTATTGACGAACACCCCGAGATTCAAAGCATCCGCATCGATACTCACGCCGACAACAAACCCATGCAGCACTTGATTGCCAAAATGGGCTTCACTAAGGTTGGTGAGATTCACGGTGTTTACCACCCTGCTGATGTGAGTTACGTTTACGAAATGTTGCCACATGCTGGTCAACATACACATTCACATCCACAAGCAAGTTAATCCAATTGATAGCAACAACAGGCCACCTCAAATCGAGGTGGCCTGTTTTGTATCTCGCAGTCGCCCCAATTAAATATACAGCGGCACTCTCAGCAATTGCTTATTTTTGGAAGTTAAAATTTATAAATTATTTTTATTATCGTTAATAAACTAACTTATATAATTAGATATAGCTTGGTACATTTTCAATATTGTGATTAATTGAGCTTTCAAGTTTTATGAACTATAACTCTGCAACAATTTGATTGCATTTGTAACACGCTGGTAATACGGCATTTAGTTGATTTTTCAAACAAATAAAAAAGAGCTTATCCCCCGATTGAGATAATCCCCTTAAGTAGTTGTGAAATGTTACACTTTGAAAGGAAGTGTATGCTGTATTCTATATCGCCTAACAAATTTTGTAAAGCGCTTTCAGAGAAGTTTTTTGATTTGTTCGATAAATTTATACATTTATGCGACTATTTTGTGCTTTCCCTCAATTAGACATAATTAGAGCGGTCCAATTTCCAAATTGGGATAACTCTAGTTAAAATCATAACCGTTGAGCTGAGACTATGCTTCTCCTAAGAATAAAGCCGTTATTTCCTCGACCAGCTTTTTTTGATCATTTAATCGTACTTGGCGTTGATAGGCGTAGGCGTCACTTTTCAGCATCGCTATCAGCATATCTGCCGGAATTGGCAACGCTGCAGCGTTAACTGGGGTAAATTCTCGTGTAACACCTGAACGAACACCGCAACAACGTCCTGATAACTATCACTTGAGTAAAAGTAACTCTCACTAGCCGTTTCACTACCGGCATCCACATTCTTCAACAAGTCTTGATTATGCTCACGAAAATGCAGATAACTTTCTAAAACAAACTGAAACTGTACTTTCGGTGCCGATGAATTATTATCTAAGTACTGACGACTATCTGCCACAAAGGTCGTCAAATCATCATAGACCAGCGCCATACACAGCATTGATTTATTTGCGTAGTGCCGATATAAGGTTCCCGCACCAATCCCTAACGTTTTAGCAATCTGGTTCATGCTAACCGCAGCAACCCCCTGTTCGGCGAATAATTGCTTCGCGCAGTTAATAATTTCTTGTTGATTTTCTTGGGCATCTTTTCGCATTATTTTTTCCTCTCAGTTGACAAACGGACACTTCTCCGTTTATTATACACGAGTATCACTTAGGAGGCGCTCATTTGATTAATATTTTACTAGGGTTATTAATTGGTATCTTTGTCAGTTTGATTGGCGGCGGTGGCGCATCGTTATACCTCGGCGTTTTAAGCGGACAATTACCCACCGGTGTTGCAGTTTCAACTTCGTTATTCGTCGCCTTACCTGCCCTATTTTTTGGCACGCTCACTCAAATTCACATCCGAAATGTGCACTTTAAAATTGGTAATCAGCTGATTATTGCAGCTATTCCAAGCATCATCGTTGGCACTTTTTTAGGGAAGTATATTCCAGAAAAAAGCTATACGATCGTTATCGGCGTGCTATTAACCGTCATGGGAATCATTGTATTACGAAAAAACCTGATCCCTAAACGGCAACTCAGCAAACCAGTTCACCAACGCCCAGGCCTTGCCTATTCACTAGGAATTCTCAGTGGTTTGATGGTTGGCTTAGGCGGCCTCAGTGGCGGGGCAACAACCGTTGCCGGGCTTTCCATGATGGGGCTGACGACTTTTGAAGCTGCTGGTACCACGACCTACGTCCTTTGTGCGATGGCCTTGGTGGGTTTTATTAGCCATCTATTAGCCATTAGCATTGCTTGGTCGGCTGGCATCACGTTAATGATTGGTGCAATTGCCGGCTCCATTATCACCCCACTTGTTCTCACAAGAATCAGTCTACGAAAGTTGGATCAGCTTAGGCATTTTCCTTGGCGTTGTCATTATTTACTTTGGTGTCAAAATGTTGCTGACTCTATAATTTCGTTTTTACAACAGCATACAAAAAGTCCTTAGTGATTATTTAAAAATAACCATTAAGGACTTCCATCATCTACTTTTAAGGAGAGTACAGGCTAAATCAATTACTACTATAAGGTGTCATATGATTTAATTAGTATTCATTCGAGTGCTTTATAGTTGTATTATGTGTCATGATTTAATAAAACATTTCTGATTTCAAGATCAATTTCAAGAGTGCTTGGGGTGCATTTCAAAAATAAAGCGACTTACCAAAATATTTGGTGAGTCGTTTTTTATGAATAGTCTGCCAACAAGATCAAAGTATAGTTACTTATTGTTGATCCTCTGATTTAAATCCAAGACACGTTGTTCAATCTCGTCTCTAACTTGACGAAAAACATCAAGAATTTCTTGATCAGATCCTTGAGCTTGGGCAGGATCTTGTAAAGGCCAATGCTCTTTTTTTACACTTGGCGGAGTAACTGGACAACGATCACGTGCATCGCCACATAGTGTAATGACCAAATCACTGGAATTTAAATAGCTTGAATTAATCAACTTTGATTGATTGTGCGAGATATCGATATTTTTCTCAGCCATCACTTTAACTGCATTTGGATTTAGTCCATGAGTTTCGATTCCAGCACTAGCAACACGCCAATTTGGACCTAGGATTTTTTTCGCAAATCCTTCTGCCATTTGACTACGGCATGAATTCCCAGTACAAAGAAAATATATTTGTGGCATATTTAATTCCTCCATTACTCAAGATCTTAAGAATGAAATTAGATTAGTAAGAACAGAATAACACTGTCCAGTTCTAACTGACTAATTGTAATTATCTATCCGATTCGTTACCCAAATAAACCTAGCGATAGCCAAAGTCCACATAAGGTTACAAAGAGGACAGGAATTGTAATTGTAATACCGATTTTAAAGTATGTTCCCCAGGCAATTTTAACATTCTTCTGTGCCAAGACGTGTAACCACACGAGCGTTGCTAAAGAACCAATTGGTGTAATCTTTGGACCCAAGTCAGACCCAATTACATTGGCATAAACTAAAGTTTGGTGCATCAATCCTGATACATCTGCCGCTTTGATTGATAAGGCATTAATCATAACAGTTGGCATATTGTTCATTGCAGAGGAAAGAAATGCTGCTAGATAACCCATTCCCATTGTTGCGGCAAAACGACTACCAGTTGCCAACTTGCCAATTATTCCAGCAAGCAATGAGGTTAAACCAACGTTCTGAAGACCATATACTACAACGTACATACCAATTGAGAAGAAAACAATATTCCATGGTGCGCCTTTGATAACCGCTTTAGTATCAATTTGTGAGCTTTTACGAGCTACTAATAGGAATATTACGGCGATTGAAAGTGCGATAAATGATACAGGGATATTTAAAAAGCCACTACTGAAATAACCGAGTAATAGTGCTGCCAATACAAACCATGAGAATTTAAATAATCGTTGATCTTTAATTGCCGTGCTTGGTTTAGCAACTTGTGAGATATCGTAATGCTTGGGCAATGCTTTACGGAAATAAAGATATAAAATAACGATACTTGCGATCAGCGAGAATAAATCAGGTAACCACATTCTTAAGGCATATTCAGAGAATGTAATGCCGAAGAAATCTGCTGAAACAATATTAACCAAATTACTTACGACTAAAGGCAATGAGGTTGCATCTGCGATAAAACCACTAGCAATGATAAAAGGAAAAACTCGTTTCTCATCAAAGTGTAGTGCCCGAACCATTGCAAGAACAATCGGTGTTAAAATGAGCGCGGCACCATCATTAGCAAATAAAGCTGCCACAATTGCGCCAAGAACCGCAATAAGAACAAACATCCGAATGCCATTACCTTTTGCAAGCCGAGCCATATGCAACGCTGCCCATTCAAAAAAGCCAATTTGATCAAGAATTAAAGAGATTAAGATGATTGCGACAAATGATAGTGTTGCATTCCAAACAATGCCGGTTACTGTGCCAACATCTTTAAATGTTACGACTCTAAATACCAATGCTAAGACCGCACCGCCAATGGCAGTCCAGCCGATTGATAATCCTTTTGGTTGCCAAATAACGAAGACCAAGGTCAATAAAAAAATAAATATTGCAAAAAAGACTTGCATAGCTCCTCCAAACTATCAAAAATCAAGGCATTTCTGCCTTGATTAAAGAATAACCACATATATTTTGATATTTAATACTTTTAGCTTATTAAATTGTTAGTAATACCTTTTCAAAATCAGGCTGCCATTGTTCAACCGCAAAATGATTATTTGAAAGTTTTTTTACTTTTTCAATCCATTCAACTTCATTCTGTGCTCTGGCTTGTAAACAAGGTTGGTAGTATTGGTTGCAAGCATACTCTGGTTAACCAACCACCATGTGTGTGCCATCTGTGCCCGATCAAGATCATCATTTAGGCGCATTGATTCATAAACGGGGGTCGTTTCTGGCAAGGTTACCATCACAATTTCGGTTTGGCTTGGATCTTGTAACCGAGGTAATAAATCAATGATTGCTTGTGGAACTTCACCAGAAGTTCGCTGTACTTCTTGAGCGTAGCTTTGTGTAGAATCAAGTAATAACAGTGTATGACCAGTTGGAGCGGTATCAATTACGACCACATCACTATCATCTTGAGCAACAATATTGGCAAAGGCACGAAACACTGCAATTTCTTGAGTGCATGGTGAACGTAAATCTTCAGCAATATAATCAACATCATCAGATTTCATGGTTTTCTGTGCACTTGCTAAAACTTCATCCTGATAATCCTTTAAAACTTGTTGTTCATCAATATGACTGACCGTAATATCAGGGTCATCAGTCTCAAAAAGATTTAAGTGATCTGCTGGATCTGTAGTAGCCAAATGAACAGTCTTATGTTGGGCTACTAATTTTTTGGCGATTTGAACAGCAACTGTTGTTTTACCAACGCCACCTTTGCCCATGGTGAAGATGATTTTTTTATTAGATTTTACTAGATCATTAACGATGACATCTAAATTAGGATAGTCGTTTTTGATACTTGGCTGAGGAGTTAATTTTGGTTGTTCAGATTGTAGGACTAAACGTAATTTATCCAGACCAGTAACATTATAAGCGCGTAAAGGCACTTCAAACTGGGCAAGTTCTTTCAATGAAGCCGGCATTTGTGCAAGGTCATTTTGTTGCTGTGTAAAGATTGTCTGTGATGGTAAATCAGTCGGATCTTTTAATGTGCCATTAATAATGAGTTGTTGGTTCTTAATGCCAATAGCGGCAAGTTCTTGTGCAGCGCGATCTGCTTCTAATAAGGATGCTTTCTGTGGGCGGGTCACTAACATTAATGTCGTCAATTCGGGATCATTTAAGGTAACGACGGCTTTCTCATACATTGCCTTTTTGTCATCCATTCCGGCAAGTTGTCCGAGACAAGAAGCGCCACGATCATTTTCATCTAAATAATTATTCCAAGCTGATGGCAGTTGAAGCATTCTCAAAGCATGTCCAGTTGGAGCAGTATCAAAAATAATATAATCAAATTTTTGATCAAACTCTGGATCAGTTAAAAAATTAGCAAATTCATTAAATGAAGCAATTTCAACTGTACATGAACCAGAAAGTTGTTCGGCCATATTGTTGATGGCAGTTTCTGGTAAGATTCCGCGATAAGGTCCAATGACACTTTCACGATATTCGGCGGCAGCAGTTACGGGGTCAAAGTTCGCAACAAACAATCCGGGAACATTCGCAATCTCTTTAGGTTTATTGGTTAACTCTGTATCAAATACATCTTGCAAATTACTGGCTGGATCGGTAGAAGCCAACATTACTCGTTTACCAGAATCAGCTAGATTAATTGCTGTCGCACTAGCAGTTGTTGTTTTACCAACACCGCCTTTTCCTGTAAAGAATAAATAATGAGTTAATTTTGTTGATTGAGGTTGATAAGTTTGCATATTATTTTCTCCTTAGATAGATAGTCATCTATATATAGTACAAAAGAAACGGCTGTGCCATCTCTTACATCAAGTAGGAATTAGCAGCAGCCACTACCGCCACAACAACTATTCTTTTGTTCAGCAGGAACGAAAACCAAGCCAGTGTATTCGGATAGTTCATCGATTGTTGGATATGTGCCAGTTTTAACGATTTCGCCGTCAACGACTGTAATAGGTAGTACTGAGTCAGCATCATCTTTAATAGCCGACAAAATTTCAGGTCGTCCACTAAAAATATCGGGGTTATTACTCAAATTGTAACGATTTGCTTCAACGTTCGTAACACCTTGCATTGCTTCGAATGCTGATGTGATTGTCAATAAGTCCTGATTAACGCTGGGACCGCAAACACCTGTTGAACAACACATTGCTGGTTCAAATAATTCAATTTTTTTCATTTGTAATGGCAACCTTTCCTGAAGAACAATTTGGACAATCAGCATCCGAATGACAAATACAGTGTTCATCACTAGTTAATAGCAGATCGGTGTCTTTTTTAAAAGACGTTATAAAGTCGTCGTTAAGGGTATAATGTTGCCACTTACCGTCCTTGCGTGCTGATACGATACCAGCATTTTGTAATACTTTCATGTGATGAGATAAAGTTGGTTGTGAGAAGTTGAAATGCTCTAAAATATCACATGCACATAAAGACCCACAAGAAAGTAAATCTATGATTTTTAACCGATTAGGATCAGCCATTGCCTTTAGTATTTGTACGTAATTTTGATAGTCCATTGTATACTCCTTTATAAATATAGATGCGCATCTATGTTTATAATATAGACCATCATCTATGTAAGCGTCAAGCATATTTTTAAAAAAATAAAACCAGCAGGAGATCAACTCTATGATTAAGTACTGCTGGTTTCAAATTGAATCTGAAATGTTCTATTTTGTAGTCGTTAGAAGTTCAATCGCATCGGCTTTGTAATACATTGGATTAGCAGCCATTGATGGTTGTAAATCGGTAAACTTACATTTGACTCGATCTTGCTTCATAATTTCTTCGTTTGTAATTGGACAATTTAGATCATTAACAGTAATTTGAGTTGATTTTTTTCGGAATCGACCATCAAGAATAGTTACTGAATACTTATAACCAACAATAAGATCAGTGTTAAATTTTCTAGGACGACCGTCTTGTGCCAGAATGGGTTTCCCTTGACTATCAAGCGTTCTTCAGTTTCAAATTTTGGTGTAACTTCGTCGAGTTCAAATGTTGAGCCAATATTTGAAAAATCAAAATCACGTAAATTAAGCATTTTAGCCATTTTATTTTCCTCTGCTTTCTAATTTGTTATACTATATCTATAAATTAGTTTTTGATTAGGTCGTTCACTTATACGGAGTGGACGGCTTTTTTGTTCTCTGATGAATCAATGGTATTAAGTCCATTCGCTTTTCTTTCGTCACAAAATCAATTAATTTATTAGCTAAATCTTGATTCCAACAATAATCATCGCGTTGTCCTAATAGCGGCGGTGGCAACTCAATAGCATTGTTAGCTAAGATTTCAATTCCATTATTTGATAAGAAAAAAAGAGCTTGAGTAACAGCATACGGTCCTTGAACCTCAAACCAATGGAGTGTATCTTCAAAAATTGATTTTTCATAACGTCGATGAACATTGGGAATATAGCTTGGTTTTAAATAATCGCTCCACCAGCGACTAATTACCCGATAAGTGGTATCACTATAAAAATTAAGTTCTGTACTAACAAAGCCTCGAATTAAATTTGTTAGTGTTTCTTTTTTAGTAAGATAGGCAATCGTTATAAAAAGGTCATTCGCAGTATCTTTTCGTGTTTCAGCTTCTAGTCTTATTTGTGGGGCCTGTTTCAACATCACTTCACGCTCAACACCGCTTAAACCCATAGCTAGTTCTTTGCCTTTTTCGTAAATACGAAACATACATTCAGAACCACGTGCTCCGATTACTTGTGTTTTTGAGCGGGTTCTTTTATCAAACTCACTATCATAAACTGTATTTGTACGCCCTTTGGATAAGAATTGTTTACGACTGACTTTGCCAATGATTAGATCAATATCGAAGAATGTTTTTTCATTGTAATCATCAAGTGCTAGGTCAAGTCGTTTGACATCAAAGCTTATTGAGGAAGAACTCGCTAAGTCAATGATACGCAATGCTAATTCTTGGAAAACATTCCGTTGGGAATTCTCGGCAAGATTAGCCCATTCATACATCGTACAGGCCTGACCACTCATCACTAATGTTCCTCGTTCAAGCTGTTTACTTTGATTTTCGTAAGTATAGTAGCGAATGGGTCCGCAAGTATACATAACGTCATAATCCTCATGCTTTAAAGTAGCATCTTCCACAGTCACACAGTCTAAACTAATCTGAAGAAGGTCAGTATAAACTGTTGTCCAAGCTAACCCCTGAATCACAATTTGAAACCAATCAACTTTTCCTAAAACATTATTTGAGATGGGTTTTGGTTGTATCAATAGATCACCTCCTAAAATTGCAAATTTTTACAAAATACCTACTGCTTGATAGATCAGTCATTGAAAGAGGTATTTCATGTTTTTGCCACTAATATTTGTATTGTTTTAGGGTGCTATTAGTAAGGCACCCGTTATGCCCTTTAGGCGTCACTTATGCCGCTGGCAGTGACGCCTAAGGGCTACTTTTGCTTTGATAGGTTAATAACCAATCATGGACAGCTTTTTTGCTGTAAAAGACCATGCCGCTTTCAAGCCTAATCTCTGGGCAACCATGTGCTACCCATTCTTTAAGCGTGTTAACACTGATACCAAAATGACTTGCACAATATTTTTGTTTCACAACATCGTTGCTATTTCCTGCGCTGTCAACAGCTTCTTTAATCATCAAAAATACACGTTCATTGGTTTCAGCTTGCCAACGAGCCATTGTTTCCTCCATGATACCCACAATATCACCTCCTAAATAGTTTACTATGAGAACTAATAGTTACATTTTGTAAACTATAATGATCTCAGCTATAGTATATCATCAATAAAATTGTTGTCAATTAATATCTTTATGTATTATTTGACTGCTTATAGTATTACAAAAGTTGACTTTCAGTAATACATCAATTATGATGATGTCATAGGATGATGCCTAATACTAAGTTGAGGTGAAATAGTATGATTGAAAACTTTGGATCGAACATTGCACGTTTGCGTAAGGAATTTAATATGTCACAAACTGAATTGGCCGAAAAAATTGGTGTACAAAAACAGAGCATTTCAAATATTGAGCGTGGGACACGATATCCAACATTTGAAACGCTTGAGAAATTTGCTAATGTTTTTCACGCAACACCAATGCAATTATTTGGTACACCAAAAGAGGTAGCACTAGCAGATACTCCCGCAATATTGGATCGAATTGATGCATACGATGAGAGAATTAGAACACTGTTTGAACTATCAAAAATTATGGATTCGTACCCAGTCGAAGAAATTAGTAAGGTAGCAAGCGAAGCACAATATATTGCAAACTTCTTTACGCCACATCCTAGTGTGGACGAAGACGGTGTTCCTAACGTTGATGCTAGTGGCAAGGTCGTCATGGAACCAGCACTATTTGACCGTTTACCACTTGATAAAATAACGGAAGCCGCTGAAAAAATCGATTATATAAACAAAAATGGTAAATAGTTTCAACAGCTGTATTAATTTTTCCTATGCACCCCAACAACATAGGAGGAAAGATAAATGGCAACAATTAAGCAATATTCTAAAAAGGACGGTACCAAACGTTGGATGTTCAAAACTTATTTAGGCATCAATTCAGTTACTGGTAAACAAGACACGGCTATGCGACGTAACTTTGCCACTAGGCGTGAGGCAAAAGCAGCAATGGAACGTGTTAAAGTGCAATATCAGAATGGAGAACTTGCTTGCCAACAACAGAGTAATGGTGATCTCTTTCAAGAAGTTTTTGACTTATGGAAAGAGAATTACGAATATACTGTTAAAGAAAGTACCTTTGTAAAAACAGTCGAACAGTTTAAAGTTCACGTATTACCAGAATTTGGGCATAAATCAATGAGCAGTATTACGGTTGCAGATGTTCAGAAATTTATTAATCGTAAGGCAAAAACATATGTAAAGTTTCGTGACTTAAAAATAGATATTGCGCGTATTTTTGAATATGCCATTACTTTAGGTATTGTTGATTCTAACCCAGCAGAAAAAATTAGTATTCCTCGTAAGGTCGAAAAAATAGATAAAGTTGAACGCAAAAACTATTATTCGCGAGATGAATTAAAAGAATTTTTAAAGCTGTGTTATGAGCAGCAACCATTTCATATTTTTATGTTTTTTCAACTTTTGTCGGCTTCGGGTTGTCGCGCGGTGAAATTTTAGCACTTGAATGGTGCAATGTTGACTTTGAAAATCAATGCATTCATATCAAACAGAATTTGGCTCGTGGTAAAGACAGACGACTCTACCTTGATTATCCGAAGACAAGACATTCAAAGCGGACAATCAGCCTTGATTTAGAAACAATGAAATATCTGGATCAATGGCGATCATTACAACGACAAGAAATGTTGAAATTAGGTTTTAATACATTGAGTAACAAAAATCAACTTGTCTTTGCCAACCAAAATAATAGTTTCATTCAACTATCAAAGCCGCGAACTTGGATGTTGCAAAATGTTAAAAAAAATAATCTACGTGAAATAACTGTTCATGGTTTTAGACACACACATGCAACATTACTACTAGAGGCTGGCGTTGCGCCAAAAGTTATTTCCGAGCGTTTGGGTCATGCCTCAATTCAAATTACACTAGACCTTTATTCACACGTGACTGAGAAGATGGAAACGGAAGTACCAAACGTGTTTGCAAAGGTCATGCGTGAATAATATCAAGAGCAATTTCAAGATCAGTCAATAAAAAAGAACGCCTAATCGTTCAAAACCCATTCAGGTCAACGATTAGAGCGTTCTTAATATTGAATATAGAGGAGAGTACAGGATTTGAACCTGCGCGCCGGTATTAGCCGGTTCGCCGGATTTCGAGTCCGGTGCATTACCACTCTGCCAACTCTCCATAACAATAGATAATTATACCAAAACTATGCAAAATTACAAGTAGTATTACTGAAAACCTTCATCAAATCAATACCGTAATGGTCATATAAACGTTAAAAAAACAAATTATCAATTATCAATCTGAGTACTTAACTCCAGCTCAATTAATTATTTCAGGCCGATTATCTAGCTTACCTCCAAGCAAAATTTCAGCTCGACCGTCTCATGTATCGATGCGTCAAAATATAAAGGAACTACCTCTTAGATTCGGTTTCGACTCTGTGAGGTAGTTCCTTTATATTTTAGGCTCTAATTAAATTCGGTCGTTTAATATTCCATCAAACTAAAAATATCGTACCCTTTAATCTTGTCGCGCCCGTTCAAGTCCTTCAATTCAATCATGAAGGCCGTTCCGACAACGACACCGCCAAGGGCTTCGACTAACTTAATGGTTGCGCTAATAGTCCCACCGGTTGCTAACAGGTCATCCGTTACCAACACGCGTTGGCCTGGCTTAATCGCATCCTTATGCAGGTATAGTGCTGATTCACCATATTCTAGCTCGTAAGTTGCTTTAACCGTTTCACGAGGCAACTTACCCTCTTTACGAGCAGGCGCAAACCCAACGCCTAATTCATAGGCTACTGGACAGCCCACGATAAACCCACGCGCTTCTGGTCCAACGATCATTTCAACGTCCTTGCTACGGGCATAGTCCACCAGCAAATCTGTTGCGTAACGATAGGCCTCACCATTTGCCATCAATGGGGAAATATCCCGGAACATCACGCCGGGTTCTGGATAATTCGGCACGGTTGCAATGTAGTCTCTTAAATCAAGTGTCATTATTAGTAGCTCCTTTATTCATCCTCGAGGTAACTCGAGATCAACTGTTTCAAATCCGCTGTTTCACTATACAGCAATTGTTTCTCAGTTTCAATTTGAGTTTGTCGCTGTTCGTAACTTGGTGCGCTCTCAATCGCATGATGGCAGGTGACGCAACGGGATTCATCACCCCGTGTTCAATGGTCACAAACTGTAACTCTGTAAAAATCTGCAGCATGAGGACCAATTGTGGTGTTTTTAGCCGCAAATACGTGGCGAGTTCACCCAATCGATGCGCCACATCGACGTTTTGGTGCGTTTGCACGAACTTAAACAGTTTAGCATACTCTGCTCGATCTGGCATCCCTAACAGGTAGTGACTTTCTTTCAGATAGAAGTACACCACGATTTGATCTGCCGAAATCGCAGTCAGCGCAGTCTGTAAATCCGTTAACGTTGCGGGACAATCAACCAAGTATAACGTTGTGGCATGTTGCTTCGTTAACCGCTCCGCATCGCTTAACAACCAGCTCGTTGCCGTTGGTGGCAACTGGGGTTGAAGTTGCTTATACAGCCGTTCATTGAAGAAAACATACGTCCCCTCTGAATCAGCAAACATCGATCGTCTGAGGGATTGCGTCCGCTGATCTTCAACTACGATGCCCGAAATGGCAATATCTTTGACCATTAATTGAAGCGATGTTCGGCCCTGCCAAACGTTAACGTCGATTTGACAACCAGTTGGACCTGATCCGCAGCGCTCTGCAGTGTCGGTGCCAGCGCTCCCTGTCCAAAATCAATGGCGTTTAACGTTTGACCAGCATCCGCTAATTGAAACTTCAGGTGTTTACCATCCGCCCCGATTGCCTTGACGTTTTGGACTTGTTCAGGTTTAAAGGCAAATAACGGTACCGGATTATCCGTCCCAAATGGTGCCAATTGGCGCAGTTGTTCGTAAAGCGGCATCGTCACTTGACCGGCTGTTAATTGCGTTGCAATCGGTAACTGAACCTTCGGCTGATCCGTTAAGTGTTGATCTTGGGCTGCTTGATCAAAGGCCGCCTGCAATTCTGTCAGTTGGTCCGCTTTAGCGGTCATCCCAACCGCAGCCGCATGCCCACCGAAGTTCACCAACAGGTCACGGTGTGCATCAAAGGCTTCAAATAAGTTAAAGCCCTCAACGCTTCGACCAGACCCCTTCGCTGTGCCATGGTCAGTTTTAACATCCAGTACAACAGTTGGTTTACCCGTAGCTTCAACCACCTTGCTGGCAACGATTCCTAAAACCCCTTCGTGCCAACCCGTTCCGGTAATAATCAACGCAGGGTGGTCACGATGCTGTTCATCTTGAGCCTGTGCTAACGCAACATCACTAATATCGGCAACTAATTTTTGGCGATACTTGTTTTGCTTTTCGGTCAATTCAGCCAATTGTTCAGCCCGTTGGTCATCTCCGGTCGTCAAAAGTTCAACTGCCGGCGCCGCGTCATCTAAGCGGCCTAACGCGTTCAAGCGCGGGGCAATGCCAAAGCCAATCGATTGTTCATCCAATTGTTCTGGATCGATGCCGGCTCCTTTGATTAGGGAAATCAAGCCGAAACGGTCCGTTTGTTTCAGCATCTGAAGACCAGCAGTCACCAAGACCCGATTTTCGTCAACTAACGGGACTAAATCGGCAACTGTTCCAATTGCCGCTAAATCCAACAATTCTTGTGGCACTTCTTCCAAAATTGCACCAGCAACCTTAAACGCCACCCCAGCACCTGAGAGGCCACCGAACGCATAATCACCTTCCGGATGACGCGGATGGATCACCGCATAGGCGTCAGGCAACGTTTCTGGCAACTCATGGTGATCGGTGACGACCACATCCACACCAAGCTCATTCGCTCGTTGAATGGCATCATGGCCGGAAACGCCATTATCACAAGTCACGATCAGTTTTGTACCAGCCTTGATCAACCGTTCAAATGCGTCTACGTTAGGCCCATAACCGTCCAAAAACCGGTTGGGAATAAAGTAGTTAACATCGGCACCAATTTGGTTCAATGTATCATACAAAATCGCCGTACTCGTGACACCATCGGCATCGTAATCACCATAGATCGTAATTTGATCACCAGCAATGATGGCCTCTTGAATTCGGTCGATTCCTTTTTGCATATCATGCATACTGAAGGGATCATGGAGTTGTGATAAGTCCGGTTTTAAAAACTGCGTGATGGTTTCCGCCGTGTCGTATCCTCGATTAACCAGAATTTGGGTAACCATCGGATCAAGCGATAATTCAGACGCTAACGTTTTCGCTGCTTCACCGGGTTCATCAACCCGTTTGATTTGCCAATCATAATGTGCGCTAATCACGGTTGGGCCTCCTTATCATCGCTGTCAACGGGTGTTACTTCGGCGTCAATTGGTGTGAGTTGTTGCTTCAACCGAGCATTTTCGGCCTGCAGACTTGCTAATTCAGCGGCCTGCTTCTTCGCATCGCGCTTAGCTTGAACCGACGTTAACGTTGCAAATAAGAACATCAACAGGGCACCAAGAAACACTGCGACTAAAAGAATCAACACCAATGGCCAAGTCACGACTGTAAACCCAAAGTGAATCGGGACAGCCGTTGTGTTCATCACTGAAAAAATTGCAATCAAAATCACCAGTAAGATACCGATGATCACACTTCCTTGCCGTTTCAATCGAACCCCTCCTCCAGGATTATTCCCGTTCTTTATCAAACGGAATATCGATCAAATCAAAATCTTTCACAACCTTGGTGTTTTCGAACACCGTTTGGGCTTGTAATTCTAAATCATGCGCCAATTTTCCATTATATCGAGCGGAAATATGGTTTAACAGCAACCGCCCGACACCTGAATCTTTGGCAATGTGAGCCGCTTGTAAATTAGTAGAATGGTAGTAGTTTCGCGCTAAAGTTGATTCATCCCGTGCAAAAGTACTTTCATGAACCAACACGTCGGCATGGTTAGCTAACTTGTAGCTGTTCGCTGTTTTCCGGGTATCGCCTAAAATTGTGACGGTCCGACCCTTTTGTGCGTGACCAATGTAGTCTTTGCCGTTAACCGTCCGACCGTCTGGTAAAGTCACCGTCTTGCCGGCCTTAAGTTGCCCGTAGAGTGGTCCAGATGGAATATTATCCGCCCGTAATTGATCCACCATCAGTTCGCCTTGATGGTCATGTTCAACCACCCGGTAGCCAAAACATTCGATTTTATGATCGAGGTGCTCCGCATAGACCGTAAACTTGTCATCGTGATAGATTTCACCGCCATCACTTAATTCAACGAATTCAATAAAGTAGGATAGCTTGGTTTCGGAAACCTTCAAACTCGTTAACACAAAGTTACGAATGCCCTTGGGACCATAAATGGTCAATTTACCGCTACCACCCTGATTTGAACGGCTACTCAGCAAGCCTGGTAAGCCAAAAATATGGTCACCGTGTAAGTGGGTAATGAAAATTTTATCGATTTTACGTGGTTTGATCGTTGTTCTTAAAATTTGGTGTTGCGTGCCTTCACCGGCATCAAATAGCCAGATTGAATTGCGCTCCTCAAGCAGCTTCAAAGCCAGGCTACTAACGTTTCTAAACTTCCTGGTGACCCAGCACCAGTTCCTAAAAATTCAATTTGCATGTTCGTCGTCCTTTTCTAAATCAAGGGCCCTCGTGACCCTTGATTGCGCTGATGATGCTTCAAAAACCGTCAATGCTAACCTTAATATTGTAGCATAATATCACCGAATCATGATGGTGAGCTTTCGGCAATCTAACTAACTGTTGATCAAAAAAACAAGCAAAAACCATCATACCAGTAATTTAGAACCGGAACAATAGTCATTGCCTTGCTGTCTCATTATCTTCTGTTTGTCACGGCTTTCAATCAAGCTGGGGGTTACCTTCACACTTTTCAATTTGGTAGGCGCCTCACTTAATCTGCGGTATAATTTAACTAGCTTTTAGTTAAAGGAGGCTTCACCATGCAGCTGGGTGAATTATTGACCCTTTTAGCACCACTTGACCCCCAACTTCAATTTGGCATGGAAGCCAAGCCGCCAACGCCGATCACGGCCGTTATTCCAACCGATTCACGGCTTATTTTAGCTGTTGAAATCGACGGCACCCCGTTAACAATCAACCAGTTTCGAACGCTCGTTACTGAAGCTGATGCTCAACTCACGGTGCAAACTGCGCAACACGACCGGTTATTTGGATTTCGCCAGTCCCAGCGTTGGTTACTCTTTAAGTAATTCGTAACATTATCTTTTAGGAGGTCTACCATGAAACGTCCAAAAACAGCCCTAGTCAGTCTTTTGCTTATCGGGGTTATCCTGACCGGTTGTGGTTCTTCAACCGGCTCTAAGTCCTCAAAATCAGCCAATTCAACGGCAACTAGTTCTTCAAGTACAACTTCACGTAAAACGCCGGAAAGTGCTGCCAACCAGCAAGCCACCATGAAACCATACAGTGTCCCCAAAACTGATCGTCAAAGTCAGCAATATCAAAAGTCCGGCGTTCTATCGCTTCCAGGCGAATTTTCGTACGACCGCGTTGGCACCAAGCTCCAACTCGTCCAAAAACACACCTACAAACAGCAGACGTCAACCACCGGCCTCCGCTACCGGGTTACAACAATTAAGACGATTAAAAATACCGCCAAAACAGCCGCCGCAAAATCAATGGCTGCTCAGGCCTTTAATATTCAACAGATTCCGAATCCTTACCGCACCGTCCAATTGACCTTTAACGTCACCAATTCACGTGGTCAAACCGTTAAAATCGATGGGATCAAGCAAATCACCATCAACAACAAGGGCACCGTCACCAGCGCCAGTGGCCTAAGTGATGCTAGTGCGGGTCAAAGTATTGGTGCTCACCAAACTAAGACTTTTACCGCCATGGTATTGGCTGGTCCAGCGGATTATCGAGTTACTCGACTGAACGTTGCATTTTCTGGTAGTTACTCGACTAGCGGCGATGCTTTATCTAAGGCGCCCGGTACATTAACGCTGTCATTACAATAAAAACTATACCGAAAAACAAGTTATCGTTCTGGGTAACTTGTTTTTTATTGTCGC
>NZ_BBAD01000007.1 GCF_001311075.1 Secundilactobacillus similis DSM 23365 = JCM 2765 | reverse complement strand
GTTTGTGTCCAGCGTAAGTGTGCGGAGCGAGACGGGTTGAGAGCGGTGTGTAGGGGCACTTCGGTGAAAGCGCCCGGGCCTGGCGGTTTTATCGAAGTGTCCCTACATGCAGCTCTCAGTCTCGCGCAGCACCATTCGGCGTGGTGGCCAGAAAGCGCGTGGTTGACAAGTTCTTATAATGACAGGAACCCTAGAAATAACAGTTTAAGTGGCGCCGAATTTTGTAGCCTGAGAGCGCCGGTTTTCATGCGGATTTGGCGAGCGCAGCGACGACAAACAGCCTACATCCAAATCACACCCAACACTTACGCTGGACACAAGCGACAACAAAAGCCAGCCGATACGCAAACACCGGCTGGCTTTCCATAGTTAGTTAAAGTTAGGAATCTGAGCTTCGAAGGCTTCAATCTGGTCTTCATACTGCATCGTAATCGCAATGTCGTCCAGACCGTTGACGAACTTGTGCTTCCAAAGTGGGTCAATGTCGAACTTGAAGGTTTGACCATCGTAACGGACTTCCTGATTAGGCAGGTCAACCGTGATGTCGGCGTCAGCCGGTGCAGCTGCCAAGATTTCACGTTCGTTTTCTGGCAAAATGATGGCCAGCAAGCCGTTCTTGGTGCTGTTCATGTAGAAGATGTCACTGTAGCCACCAGCGATCACAACCTTGAAGCCCCAGTCCTTCAGTGCCCAAACGGCGTGTTCCCGTGAAGAACCACAACCGAAGTTGTCACCAGTCACCAGAATTTCGGCGCCTTGGCGTTCGGGTTTGTTGAGGATAAAGTCGGGGTTCGGCTTGTTTGGTGATGTATAGCGCCAGTCGTAAAACAGGTTGCGGCCATAACCTACCTTTAAGATGTTCTTCAAAAATTGCTTTGGAATCAGTTGGTCGGTATCAATATTTTCTTTCATGATTGGGATCGATGTCCCTTTAATTGTCGTAATGGGTTCCATTAAAGAACACCTGCCTTTCGAATATCTACAAAGTGACCGTTAATCGCTGCCGCAGCAACCATTGCTGGGCTGGCCAAATGCGTCCGCGCGCCAGCCCCTTGCCGGCCTTCAAAGTTCCGGTTAGAGGTCGACGCACAGTGAACGCCAGCTGGCACTTGGTCCGGGTTCATCCCGAGACAAGCGGAGCAGCCAGGTTCGCGCCATTCACAGCCGGCATCCTTAAAGATTTTGTCTAGACCGAGTTCCTCCGCCCGAATTTTAACCTCTCGGGAACCGGGAACAACTAGTGCGGTGACGCCTGGGGCGATGTGGTGGCCCTTCAGTGTTTCAGCTTCAATCTTCAGGTCAGACAACCGACCGTTAGTGCATGAGCCATGAACGCAAATTCGATTGGAATGTCGCGAGCCGTTTGCCCGGGTTGCAAGCCAATGTAATCGTACGCTTTTTGATCGTCGCCGTTCTTAATTTCTGGGAAGGCTTGATCCACAGGGACCGCCATGCCGGGGTTCGTTCCCCAAGACACGAACGGTGCGAGTTGCGTGGCATCCACGTCAATGATTCGGTCATAGGCCGATTCATCATCCGTGTAGAACTGTTTCCAGTATTCAATTGCCTTGTCCATGTGTTTCGGCGCGTATTTTCGACCCGCCACGTAATCAAACGTGGTCTGGTCTGGCCGGACGTTTCCGACCTTAGCGCCGCCTTCAATGGCCATGTTACAAATCGTCATGCGTTCTTCCATGCTCATCCGTTCGATGGTATCGCCGTAAAATTCAGCTGCGTAGCCGGTCCCAAATGCGACGCCTTCACGGGCGATAATGCCCATAATGATGTCCTTCGCGTAAACGCCTTGAGGCAACTCACCATGAACGTGAATGCCCATGTTCTTAGGCTTAGTTTGCCAAATGGTTTGCGTGGCCAAGACGTGTTCAACTTCACTGGTCCCGATCCCAAACGCGATTGAACCAAATGCCCCATGAGTGGCCGTGTGAGAATCCCCACAGACAATGACCATCCCGGTTGAGTCAACCCAAGTTGTGGGCCAATCACGTGCACAATGCCTTGATCTCGGTCACCCATTCCGGCTAACCGAACGCCGAACTCCTTGGTATTTTCGCCCAAGGTTTCGATTTGTTTTCTTGAAATCGCATCTTGAATATCAAAGATGTTTTCGGTTGGTACGTTATGATCCATCGTCGCAAAGTTACGGTCTGGTCGGCGAACTTTCCGGTTGTTTTCACGAAGGCCTTCAAACGCTTGTGGTGAGGTCACTTCATGTAAGAGTTGGAGGTCAACGTAGATTAATTGTGGCTCCCCGGGTTCCCCCGTAATCACGTGTTTCGCCCAAATTTTATCAAACATGGTTTGTGTCATGATCTCATCTACTCTCCTGAATATTTTTAATAATTGCTGCGGTAACTTCCGCTGTGTTGGCGTGACCACCCAAATCGGGAGTCACGATTTGATCTTCAATCGTCTTGTTCACGCTGGCCATGATTTGGTCAGAGAGGTCTTGGCGGTCAAAGGAGTTCGCTAACATCATCGCCACGGATTTGACCATCGACAATGGATCCGCGATGCCCTTGCCCGCAATATCTGGAGCGGAGCCGTGAATGGGTTCATAGAGTGATGGACCATTTGTCCCACGACTCATGGAAGGAATCGTCCCCAGTGAACCGGTGATCTGGGCGGCTTCATCGCTTAAAATATCGCCGAACAGGTTCTCAGTTAAAATCACGTCGAATTGGCCGGGATCAGCAATAATCTTCATTGATGCCGCATCAACATAGCTTTGATCATAGGTCACTTCGGGGTATTCCGTTGCAATTTGAGCAACGATCTTCCGCCAAAGTTTACTGGTATCCAGCACGTTGGCCTTATCCACCAACGTCACGTGTTTGCGACGCTTCATGGCCATTTCGAAGCCCACCCGGGTAATGCGTTCGATTTCTTCGTTTGTGTAGCGCATCGTATCCAAAGCGTAATCCGCCGTGGTTTCCCGTGGCGTCCCAAAGTAAACGCCACTGGTCAGTTCGCGAACAATCACGAAGTCGACCGGTTTTTCATTTTTAATTGGTGAATATTGTTGCATGGCCGGGCTAATGTAGGTTGGCCGAATGTTTGCGAACAGATTGAGTGCCTTACGAATCGCCAACAGCCCTTTTTCCGGTGTCTTCGGGGCACCATCCCACTTTGGCCCACCAATGGCAGCTAACAATACCGCATCGCTTTCCTGTGCCGATTTCAGCGTTTCAGCTGGTAAGGGATCGCCTTCTTGATCGACACCGGCGCCCCCAAATGGCATTTCGTGTAAGTCATAGTCAAAGTTTTGGTTTTCAGCCACGGCAGCGAGAACCTTGAGTCCGGCAGCCATGATTTCGGGACCAATATAGTCCCCTGCAAGAACGGTAATTTGGGCAGTTGTCATTAGGCCTTCACCTCGCTAAATTGGCCCATGATGTCCTTCAAATCAGCTTCAGAAACGATGTCTGTGTGATCGGCCTTATTCTTAAAGTATGGGAAGATGATCTTCATGGCATCACGATCAACGTCGTAACCCATTTCTTGCAACTTGGTCATCACAGCGTGTGACCCAGAAAGTTTGCCCAGTGGCAAAGTGGTCTTGTTGGCCCCGACAGATTCGGGGGTCAGAATTTCGTAAGTTTGTGGGTTCTTCAACATGCCGTCTTGGTGAATCCCAGATTCATGGGCAAATGCGTTGGCACCAACAACCGCCTTGTTATGTGGCACTGGCATTTTAGCAAACTTGCTGATCATGTCACTGGTCTTCTTGGTTTCCTTCATGTTGATGTTGTTGGTTGCATCGTAGTAGTCTTTGCGAACGTACATTGCGGCAGCAACTTCTTCCAAAGCGGCGTTGCCGGCCCGTTCGCCGATGCCGTTGATCGTGCCTTCAATTCGAGTAGCGCCATTTTCAATGGAAGCTAGGCTGTTCGCAACGGCCATTCCAAGGTCATCGTGGCAGTGAACGGAGAAGGTGTAATCATCGAAGTTGCGAACGTTTTCGCGAAGATTCTTGAACAAAGCGGCAAATTCAACCGGGTTCGTATAACCCACCGTATCAGGAATGTTAATCACCGTTGCGCCAGCATCGATGGCTGCTTGAATGGATTCAACCAAGAAATCTGGTTCCGTCCGGGTAGCGTCTTCTGGTGAAAATTCAACGATGTCAAAGAATTTATGTGCGTAACTGACGCAATCAGTGATCGTATCAATTACTTGTTGTTTCGTCATATGTAGTTTTGAGTCGCGGTGAATCGGACTAGTGGCAATGAAAACATGGATTTGTTTATGGGCAGCGTCTGCGGTTGCCTTAACACAAGCATCGATATCACCTTTACGGGCCCGCGCAATCCAGTAACGCGGACCTTCTTCACGGCGCGTGACACGGCTTGGACGGCCTCAAAATCGCCCTCAGATGCGACGGGGAAGCCTGCTTCGATCACGTCAACACCCCAGTTTTCAAGCTGTTTAGCAATCGCTACTTTTTCATCAATACTGAAGTTAACCCCAATAGTTTGTTCGCCGTCACGCAATGTGGTATCAAAAAATTGAATTTGTTTTGTCATATTAATCAACCTTCCTTATTTGAAATTCTTGATTTAAACTCAGCTCCGAAAAACTAAAAAACACCTCATTCGATTGGAATGGGGTGTTTGGTCAAGCCCCATTCTCATAACGCAAATAGGACTTGACAAGTTTTAACTGTCTAAGTCCTGCATCATAATAATAAGGCTAATAAGGAGGTTGCAAGTGAAACGTTGTTCAATTGAGTGGTCGTGTTTTGAATTGACATGCTTGTAACCTCCGTTCGTTTTTTAGTATGGTGCAACCTTAGCATACGATATTAAAAAGCACAACAACTTTTTCATTTATTTCTCATTTTCAATACAAATTCGATGACTGGTCAACCGTTACCAGCCGTAGCTTTTGCGCAATTTTCAATTACCTGAAAAAAATTTTTGTGTCGTTTTAGCTCGTTTAAACAACGAAATGTCGTTATTAATTAGCGCTATAAACGCGAATATGTCAACGTTTTCAGCCTAAATCTCGCTACTAATAATCATCAAAATCTACTATAACTTAATTACCTGACCCAATCCTCGTTATGTGCGTCTAGGTGCTTGCATTAGTTTTAATCATTCACTAATAATATTTGGTTATTTTACTGGGGATTTTATTATTTAATAGTCGATTGCGCACTGTTGCTTGTGTCCAGCGTAAGCATGATTAGTTTGGGAAGTTCGGTAATTCTGGTTTTCTATAGTGGGAGGATGCCGCGGGAGGCTCCGGCGCTATGCGGGGACTGGAACGCAGTGGTCAGCCTACGAGCTAGGAATGGGCAAAACCCGCCCATGCCGGATCTCTCCGGACTGGCGTATGACTAAAGCACTCGCACCCCGAACCCCACGGGGCACGACTGCTTAAGTCATACCGACACTGCTGAGCCCCGCGCGCCTCCGCCTCCCGCTACATAGTGCGCTGTCAGTAATAGAACTGCTGACGGTCACATGCTGAAGTTGACGAAACGGCGTGACGTTAGACAATTACTCGACAACTGCAGACGCGTAATCGCAATGAACCAACGATTGCATAAAACTAAATCTGCAGTTATGTGCTACGTTCACGTGAACTTAATGCAGTTGTGCTGATATTCAGCCATTGCAATATGAATCGCTGATTGCTGATTAATCTGGACGTTTGTCGAATCAACGTCAGTCGTTGTAATTCCGTGACTGAACGTGCAGTTAAGCGCTTGAGATGTTCTGCAATAGTGCCGAATTGTGCCAATGTCAGATTTCGGTCAGCGGCTAGGTGGATGCTGTGTCGCGATAATTGGCGGTTGTTGATGAACTTCCAACAACCGTCAATTATCGGGGACAACTTGAAGACTCGCACGGTTTTTGGCGAGGCTTCAAGTTGAGGCCTGAGACCGCCCTTTGGCTCAGGCCGGCCCCACAGCTGGAACCTAGTCGCTGACCGGAATCGTCAGTTCACACAAATCACAAACTCACATCAATGATGCTTACGCTAGACACAAACGACAACAAAAAAGCCCCAGCCAATAATCAGCTGAGGCAATGCATCGATTAGTGAATGCCAAGTTCAAGTCGTGCTTCACGTGACATCTTGTCCATGGACCAGGCAGGTTCCCAGACCAGGTTAATGTCGACGCGGGTAACTTCATCGAAACCACTAAGTTCATCTTTGATGGCTTGATCAAGATAATCTGTTAGCGGACAACCGGCAATGGTGAGCGTCATCGTGACAAGGCAAACGCCCTGGTCATCGAGTTCAACGTTGTAAATCAAACCTAGGTTGACGATATCAACGCCTAGTTCTGGATCAATGACATTTTCCAATGCAGCAAGGCCGCGTTCTTTAAATGGTGCTGTCATGCATGTTCCTCCTCTTATGCCTGAATGACTTTAACCAATGGACCCTTCCATTTCAAACGTGATCAAGCGGTTCAATTCCACCGCGTATTCCATTGGTAATTCCTTGGTGAAGGGTTCCATGAAGCTCATGATGATCATTTCGGTCGCTTTGGCTTCTGGAATGCCCCGGCTCATCAAGTAGTATAACTGTTCTTCAGAAATCTTGGAAACCTTGGCTTCGTGCTCCATCGTCACGTTGTTATTCAAGATTTCGTTGTAAGGCACCGTATCACTTGTTGATTGGTCATCCATGATGATCGTATCACATTCAACGTGGGCGAAGGAACCATCCGAGTGACGACCGAAGCGAACTTGGCCCCGGTAATCAACTGCACCGCCATCCTTTGAAATCGACTTCGAGATAACGGACGATGAGGTGTTTGGCGCGTTGTGAATCATCCGCGCACCGGTATCGGAATCAATGTTGCGGCCGGCAACGGCAATCGAGAGCATCGAACCGCGAGCACCCTCACCGTTGAGGTAAACTGACGGGTATTTCATCGTCACTTTTGACCCGAGGTTGCCGTCGATCCATTCCATCACGGCGCCTTCTAGTGCTTGCGCGCGCTTGTTTTCGATACTGTAGACGTTGTTGGACCAGTTTTGAATCGTGGTGTAGCGGCAGTAGGCGTGGGGGAGCACGTTACATTCCACCACCGCCGTATGGAGACTGTCCTTTTGGTACGCCGGTGCGGTACACCCCTCAACGTATTCTACGTGAGCACCCTCATCAACGATGATCAGTGTGCGTTCGAACTGACCGGAGTTTGCCGTGTTGATCCGGTAGTAGGACTGAAGTGGCATGTCTACCGTGACGCCTTTAGGTACGTAGATGAACGAGCCGCCAGACCAAACCGCTGCATTTAACGCCGCAAACTTATTGGTTTCGGGACCGACTAACTTACCGAACCACTTTCTGAATAACTCGGGGTACTTCTTCAACGCTGAATCGGTATCCGTAAAGATGACACCCTGGGCTTCCAGTTCGGACACGATGTTGTGGTAAACCACTTCGGATTCGTACTGCGCTGCTGAACCGGATAACCATTGACGTTCGGCTTCAGGCACGCCCAACCGATCAAAGGTGTTTTTAATATCCTCTGGCACATCCGACCAGTCATCGTATTTATCATCCGTTGCCTTTTGGTAGTAGTGCATGTTTTTCAAATCCAGTCCGGATAAGTCCGGTCCAAACGGCGGTTCTGGACTTTGTTGGTAGATATGGTAGGCATTCAGCCGAAAATCCAGCATCCACTGTGGTTCGTCCTTCGCCGCCGAGATTTCTCGAACGATTTCCTCCGTTAACCCTTCACCAGTGGAAAAAACCGGTCTGTGATCATCATGGAACCCAAATTCGTAATCGTGTTCACTTAACACCTCTTTGACATCAGTCACGCTGATCACCCGCCTCTGCTAGATTAAGTTTCTGATCGATCAAGTCGATCATCCGTTGCCGAACGCTGACTACTGGAATCGCTGAGAGGATCACGCCCAAGAACCCACGAATCACTAAACGTTTCGCGACGGCTTCAGGAAGTCCCCGGCTCATCAAGTAGTACAGTTGCTTTTCATTGATCCGGCCAACACTGGCAGCGTGGCCGGCAATCACGTCGTTTTCATTGATCAAGAGAATTGGGTTCGCATCACCACTGGCGGTTGGCGAAAGCATCAACAGCCGATTTTCCTGTTGGGCCTTCGCACCGTGTGCACCATGGATGATTTTACCGATGCCGTTAAAGACTAACGTTGAATCCTGAAGTACGACCCCTCGTTGAAGGATGTTCCCTTCGGAATGGCGACCATAGTTCGTGACCTTCGTGTTGATCCCCTGTTGCTGATCATGAGTCGAAACCGCCACCGTTTGAACTTCGGTGTGGGACCCAGGTTCGCGTAAGTTAGAGTTGAAGTCCGCAATCACGTTACCTTCATTAAAGACGCCCATCGTCCAGTCGATTTCGGCATCGCGTTCAAGGTGCCCGCGGCGGTTGACGTAAGCGTGGGTCGTTTTGCCAAATGCATCCAGTGATGAGAAGCGAACGTGACTGCCAGCTTCAGCAATCACTTCCACCGTCACGTGAGCGGGATTAGCAACTTCTCCAACCGTGGAAAGGTGTTGCAACACCTGAAAGTCACTGTGTGGGGCAGCGACGATCACCGTGTGACTGATAAAGTTGGCGGCTTGGCGACTATCTTGGAGTTGCCAAAGATTGATGGGCGTCTTTAGGACTGCATTTTCCGGAATGTATAAAAACGCACCGGCATTCATTAACGCCGCGTTCAGTGCCGTTAACCGATCCTCGTTCGGCCGAACCGCCTTTTGGAACAAATACCGCCGAACAAGCGCTTCGTGTTCGCGCAGTGCCGTTGGCCAGTCGCACAGAATTACGCCCTGCTGTTGGAGCGCATCGGGTAACGTCAGGGTCTGCGTAGTTTGCCCGACACTGACAAGTTGATAGTCGTCCGTTGCGTCATCGATTGGCGCGGCCGGTTTTGCCAGTTCGTTGGTAAACGCCGTTAGCGGCCAGTCACCGTAAGCGACTTTGGTAAATCGCGGCAACGGTAAATCAGCTAACTGGGTCCAAGCCGCTTGCCGTTGTTCGGTTAACCACTGCGGTTCGTCCGCAAATCGAGCGGCCGTTAACCACTGCGGGTCAAGCGTTGGGATAGTCGTTACTGCCATTTTAGTTACCCCCATTCTCAGCTGGGTTCTCGTCATCGACTAATTTTACGTTGAGGCCAAGTTCATCACGCAAACCTGCGTAACCCTCGGCTTCTAGTTTTTCTGCGAGCGTAAAATCACCGGTTTTCACAATTCGGCCATCCATCATCACGTGAACCTGATCCGGATGAATGTAGTTTAATAACCGTTGGTAGTGGGTGATCATCAACGTGCCAAAGTCTGGACCGGCCATGGCGTTAACGCCCTTAGCGACCACTTGTAGCGCATCGATATCCAAGCCGGAGTCGATTTCATCCAAAATCGCAAATTTCGGTTTGATCATCATCAGTTGCAGAATTTCATTTCGCTTCTTCTCACCGCCGGAAAAGCCTTCATTGAGATAACGTTCGGTCATATCATCCGACATATTCAAGATATCAAGGTTGTGATCCAATTCCTTTAAAAAGGCTCGAATCGAAATCGGATCGTCGGCTGGCCGCCCAGCATTAACGGCTGCGCGCATAAATTCCACGTTGGTAACGCCCTTGATTTCGGCCGGATACTGCATGGCTAAGAAGACACCCGCACGTGCCCGTTCATCCACCGGTTTGGTCAATAAACTCTCCCCATCTAAGGTAACGTCTCCCTGGGTGACTTGGTAGGCGGGGTTGCCCATAATCGTTTCAGATAAGGTCGACTTCCCCGTACCGTTGGGTCCCATAATAGCATGCGTTTCACCAGTATTCATTGTTAAATTAACACCCTTTAAAATTTCTCGGGCTTCCTGTGTTTCATCGTCTGTCACGCTAACGTGCAGATCAGTAACTTGTAACGTTGCCATAAGCGATCGCCACTCCTTTCAAGTGTGGTGACCAAGACACTATGTAGTTGGTGCAATTATCCCCAGTAATATGTACTGCCTCATCGTCACAAAAGACGTGACTGCACGAGTCAGGCCTTGGTCAATTTGCTAAATTAAAATTAAGTTAAATTATAACGGTGATAACCCCATTTTGGCAATGGTTAATCCCGAATTTGGCCATAATCTTAACAAAAAGTAAGTGGTTATTTACTCAAAAGCCATCCCCCGTAAAGTAACTAATAACCGCTGATTATATTCTTTTTGCATAAATTTAAATTGGTGATTTTTTCATATTTCAAGATGCATTTTTCGATTACACGTGCTATAAACGCCTTTATACCGGCTTATATGATGACTAGTAAACGTTGCTTAGTAACCGATAAAGGCGGTTTCAAAATGCTTGTATTTGCATAAAATACATATTTATTTAAAAATTCATTGTTTTCAGTTCGAGATTAGAATACTATTAGAGGTACTCAAATAAAGTTAATTTTTTGCAACTCGTTAAGCACATAAAGCAGGTGAATTGATGCGTAACCTTACACAGGATCAAAACTTAATGTACTCCCCCAAGTTTGAACATGCGGCTTGTGGGATGGGGTTCATCACCCAAGTTGATGGTCGACCAAGCCACCAACTCGTTGAAAAAGCGCTCACGATGTTACAGCGCATGAATCACCGTGGCGGTACCGGTGCGGAACCCGATACTGGTGACGGTGCTGGTATTCTCATGGCAATGCCAGATGCTTTTTTCCGGCAACAAATGGCTAACGTTTCATTAACGTTGCCCGCTGCTGGCGACTATGCCGTAGCCCAACTCTTCTTGCCTCACGATGAAGACAAGCGTGACGCCATGTTACGTGCCGTGACCGATCAAATCGATGCCGCTGGTTTCCCAGTACTCTGGACCCGGTTCGTGCCGTTCGTTTACGAAAACTGTGGGCCGGCCGCCCAAAAAGCGATGCCTGGCTTTGCGCAAGTGATTATTCAACGGCCCGCTGACGTTACCGCAGGCCGCGACTTTGAAGACCGGCTCTACGCCCTTCGTCGTAAACTGGAAAAGGTCTTTGACCGCCCATCACTGGCTGTCTGCTCCCTTTCTAGTCAAACGATCGTTTATAAGGGGATGCTGCACGCCTACCAAGTTGGCCTGTTCTTCCCCGACCTTCACGATCCTGAGATGAAGAGTGCCATCTGTCTGATCCACTCCCGGTTCTCCACGAACACCTTCCCAAGCTGGGATCGCGCGCAACCATTCCGGTTCCTCGCCCACAACGGTGAAATCAACACCTTGAAGGGTGCTGAAAACTGGATGACCAGCCATGGTATCGACATTTACGATGAAGACGATTCCGACTCTGCCAAGTTGGAAAACTGTATGGAGTACCTCTACCGCCATGGTCGTTCGATTCCTAAAGCGCTCATGATGATGGTCCCAGAAGCCTGGGGCGAAGGTGTTGAAATGCCGGAAGATGAACGAGCATTTGACGAATACAACGCCACCTTTATGGCCCCTTGGGATGGCCCAGCAGCGCTCTGTTTCACGGATGGCATCCAAGTCGGCGCGTTCCTTGACCGAAACGGCTTACGGCCATCGCGCTACACCTTAACCAAGGATAACGAGCTGATCGTCGCTTCCGAATCCGGCGTCGTTGACGTGGCCCCAACCGAGATTCAAAAGAAGGGGATTTTGGCACCAGCTGAAATGCTCCTGGTTGACACCAGCGTTGGCCGCATCTACAACTCAAGTGAATTAAAGCAACAGTTTGCAGCCGAACACCCTTATCAGCAATGGTTAACGGCCAATCGGTTGTCACTTAACGATTTACCCGACGTTAAACCAGAACCTGAAATCAGCGATGCTGACCTTAAGCGCCTCTGGCGTCGCAACGGCTACACCCACGAAGTCATCGAAACCGCATTGATTCCGATGGCCCAAAATGGTGGTGAACCTACCGTTGCCATGGGGTTTGACTCACCATTAGCCGTGCTCAGCAAAAAGTCTGAATCACTATTTACCTACTTTAAACAGGCCTTCGCGCAAGTGACCAATCCACCGATCGACCACTGCGTGAAAAGATCGTCATCAGCACCACCCTCTTCTTGGGTCGTGACAACGACGTCACCGAAGATACGGCAGCCAACTGCCAAAAGCTCAAGATCGACGCACCGATTTTAAACGACCAAGCCTACGCTAAGATCCTCAGTCTGGATCTACCAGCGCTGAAAGTCGCTAAGTTATCGTTAGCCTACGACATGACGGCAACCCCTAACCGGTTGGCGCACGCCTTAGAAAGTCTGTTCAAACAGGCTGAAAATGCCATCGACAACGGCGCCACGATCATCGTCTTATCTGACCGTCCCGTTGCCACGCATCAAATGACGATCCCCGTGTTACTCGCTGTTTCCGGCTTACACAACTACCTAGTCCGCCAAGGTAAGGGTACCGCAGCTTCCCTCGTGGTCGATACCGCCGAAGCCTGCGAACTGCACCACTTTGCCTGCCTCGTTGGTTATGGTGCCACCGCCATTCACCCATACGGCGCTTTCGCAACTTTGACACAACGTGGTTACGCCGACCACCTGGATGACTACTGTCACGCAGCTACTAAGGGGATCATTAAGATCATGAGCCGGATGGGGATCTCCACCATCGCTGGTTACCAAGGCGCCCAACTGTTCGAAGCCATTGGCCTCTCGGACGCCGTAGTCGATCAGTATTTCACCGGCACCCCAACCCGGATCGGTGGCTTAACGCTGAACCAAATTGAAGATGAATATGAACTTAAATACCGTGCCGCCTACGATCCACACACCATCGACGACCTCCCATCAGGCGGGAGCTTCCAGTTTAAGGAAGACGGCGAACACCACTTGTACAACCCGCTATCGATCTACCAGTTCCAAAAGGCCGTTCGTTCGGGCGATTATCAAGAGTACCAAAAGTACGCCGCTCAAATGAACGAGGAAGCACTGAGCGAACCCGTTACGTTGCGGTCGATGTGGGACATTGACCGCAATGGGAACCAACCCGTGCCAATCAGTGAAGTCGAACCCGTAAGTTCGATCGTCAAACGCTTCAAGTCTGGCGCCATGAGTTTCGGGGCCCTTTCACAAGAAGCCCACGAAACGATTGCGATCGCCATGAACAAGCTTGGTGCCCGCAGCAACTCCGGTGAAGGTGGCGAAGACCGCCGCCGGTTTAAGGTTGGTGCCGATGGACTTAACCGTAACAGCCGCATCAAGCAGGTTTCCACCGCTCGTTTCGGGGTCAACACCGAGTATTTAATGAGTGCTGACGAACTGCAAATCAAGATGGCCCAAGGCGCAAAACCCGGTGAAGGTGGTCAACTACCTGCCGGAAAGGCCTACCCATGGGTCGCTAGTATCCGGGGCTCCATCGCCGGTGTGCAATTGATTTCACCGCCACCTCACCATGATATCTACTCCATTGAAGACTTGGCGCAATTGATCTACGACCTCAAACAGGTCAACCCCGATGCCACCATCAACGTCAAGTTAGTTTCTTCAACCGGTGTTGGGACAATTGCCGCTGGGGTGGTCAAAGCTGGCGCCAACACCGTGGTCATCGCAGGCTACGATGGCGGGACTGGTGCCGCACCACGAAACTCAACTCGTGACTGTGGCTTGCCTTGGGAAATGGGCTTAGCTGACGCGCACCAAACGTTGGCCTTGAACCACCTCCGGCAACGGACCACGCTAGAAGTCGATGGGAAGTTATTAACCGGTCGCGACATCGCCGTTGCATCATGCTGGGCGCCGAAGAATTTAGCTTCGCCACCCTGACCATGGTTGCGATTGGCTGTGTCATGATGCGTAAATGCAACCTGAACACCTGCCCAATCGGCATCACCACCCAGAACCCTGACCTCCGGAAACTCTACGCTGGGCGCCCCGAACACGTCATCAACATGATGACCTTCTTAGCACAGGATCTGCGTGAACAGATGGCCGCACTGGGGTACCGAACCGTTGACGAAATGGTTGGCCATGGCGAACATTTACACCCACGCTACGTGCCATCCGGCAAAGCTAAGTCACTTAACTACGATCGGATCATCAACAAGACCATCACCATCGATCGCAAGGTCAAGGATCCATTTAAGGCCAAATCCAACTGGCCAGACCTTAACCTCGTTAGTGAAACCAGTCTTAGAAATGGCAGCACAACGACCGTTGACTTACCGATCAATAATACGAACCGGTCAGCCGGCACACGCTTAGCGGGTTGGATCGCCAAGCGCTTCGGTAATGACGGCCTCGAACCTGGTGCGTTGAAGTTCAACTACACCGGGACTGCGGGCCAAAGTTTCGGCGCCTTCATCACCCAAGGCTGGAAATCAAACTCAACGGTGAAGCTAACGATTATGTTGGAAAGGGCTTATCCGGTGGTCGGTTGATTGTCGCCTCCCCTGAAGGTGCGGAAGATTTGTACGCCCACGCGCCAATTATCGGTAACGTGGCCTGCTTCGGTGCCACTAGTGGTGAAGCCTACTTCAACGGCCGTGCCGGCGAACGGTTTGCCGTTCGGAACTCCGGGGCGAACGTCGTGGTTGAAGGGATCGGCAACAACGGTTGTGAATACATGACTGGTGGGACCGCCGTTATCCTTGGTCAAACTGGCCGAAACTTCGCCGCCGGAATGTCCGGTGGGGTCGCCTACGTTTACGACTGGGCGAACGACTTTAAACAACATTGCAACCCTGAACTGGTTGATTTATACCATCTCAACGAAGCTGGTGATGACAGTCAACTCAAACAACTGATTGAAAAACACTACTACTTCACCAGTTCCTCACTCGCAAAAGAAATCCTAGATAACTGGGAAACTGAACAACAGAAGTTTATTAAGGTTTATCCACGGGACTTCCACCGGATGCGCGACTTGATCGCCAAGTTCGCAACCGATGGCGGCACCGAAGAACAAGTCATTGAAAAGGCGTTCTACGCCGCAACCAATCAAGATTAGGAGGAACGCGCAATGGGAGATCCAAGAGGCTTTATTAAATATTCACGCAAGAACAACCCCGTTCGCCCCGTCATGCAACGGATCAAGGATTTTGACGTGATGGAACTCGATCTTGATGACGCTGACCGGCGAGAACAGGCTGCCCGCTGTATGAACTGCGGGATTCCGTTCTGCCACCACGGTATTTTCTACGGTGGCGGTCGGGCAGTTAGTGGTTGCCCCAATGACAACCTGATTCCTGAATGGAACGACTTAGTTTACCGTAACCGGGATCGCCAAGCGTTCGAGCGATTGACCCGAACGAACTACCTACCAGATATGACTGGCCGGGTCTGCCCCGCACCTTGTGAAGCCGCCTGTGTGCAAGCACTTAACGGCCCCGGTATCACGATTCGCAACAACGAAAAATTCATCATCGAACAAGCCTTCAAAAACGGCTGGATCGTTGACTCTGGCAAGCCCCAACACCGAACTGGCAAGAAAATTGCCGTGGTCGGTAGTGGCCCTGCCGGAATCGCCGCTGCTTGGCGGTTAAACCAACTGGGGCATTCCGTTACCATTTTCGAACGGGACGACCGGTTTGGTGGCCTACTCATGTACGGTATTCCGAACATGAAGTTGGACAAAAAAATCGTCGAACGGCGGTTCCAAGCGCTCCGTGAAGTTGGCATTAAGTTAGTCAATAATACCGAAGTCGGCAAGGACATTAGTGTCGCTGAACTCCGCAAAGCATTTGACCGCATCGTGCTCTGTACCGGATCTCGCAAGCGCGTGATTTGGACGTGCCGGGTCGTGAACTCGGCGGAATCTACCAAGCCGTTGATTACCTGACCTTGGCCACCAAGTCCGTTCTAGAAAACGGGACGAGTGCCACCGATGCCTTGAAAGGCAAACACGTGCTGGTGCTAGGCGGTGGCGACACCGGGAACGATTGTATCGGAACGGTCATTCGTCAAGGTGCTGCCGGGGTGACGCAGTTAGAAATCGCCCCTGAGCTCCCTCACGAACGTACCGCAACCAACCAATGGCCAGAATGGCCGATGGTTCAAAAGAACGGCTACGGCCAACAGGAAGCCCGCGCCTTGTTCGGTGACATCACCGAATACACCGCAACGGCAACTGGCTTCTTCGGCGATCACGGTCAGGTCAACGAAGTCGAAATCAGTACGACAGACCACTTCAAACCAGTTAACGGCAGCCAACGCCGCGTCAAGGCCGACCTAGTGCTCTTAGCAATGGGCTTCACCGGCGCCGAACAGTGGCTGTTCGATAACTTCGGCATTACCAAGGTCAACAAAAACTACACCACCAACGATAGCCAAGTCTTCGTAGCAGGCGACTGCCGCCGAGGACCAAGCCTAGTCATCTGGGGCGTGTTTGAGGGCCGGAGTTGTGCGGAGAAGGTGGATGCTTCGTTTGAAGTATTAGAGAGTGTGGAACAAAGCGTTTAGAGAGCGGAGCGTAAGGTTACTTCGGTGAAAGCGCCCGGGTTTGGCGGTTTTACCGAAGTTGCCTTACGTGCAGCTCTCTGCTTTGTGGAACACGTTTCGGCTTGAGGACAGCAATGCAGAGTGTGGAACAAAGCGTTTAGAGACTGGAGCATAAGCCACTCCGGCCAGAAACCCCGGTTTTAGGGTTTGTGGTCGGAGTGGCTTATGTGCAGCTCTCTGCTTTGTGGAACACGTTTCGGCTCGAGGACAGCAACGCACAGTGTGGAAAGAGGCGCTTAGAGAGCGGAGCCTAAGGTACTTTCGCCAGAATTCCCGGGTTTTGGGAATTGTGGTGGAAGTGCCTTAGGTGCAGCTCTCTGCCTCTTGGAACACGTTTCGGCTCAAGAACATGAGCGCACCAAACCAACATCAACCACAACCTAAAAAACAAAAAGGACCGAACACCACCATGTTCGATCCTTTTTTATTCCCTAACCACCGAAACCCGCTCCCATCAAAAAAATAATGTTCGTTTTATCACAGAATTTGCAAAAAGTTCTCCCACTATTCCCAGAAATATGTTATTCTACAGTCGGATAATAATAGCAACAACTCACGAAATTATTTTGGGGAATTTAATTTCACGGTAGGCATTTTACTTTGGGGGAATTTAATATGAAAACAACCGGACTTGTTAAACGGTTACTCATCTCGAGTGCCGTTTTAAGCGGCCTATTTCTGGTGGGGACCAGTCAGGCTAGCGCAGATACCACTAACGAAGGCACAACTACGGCCACTAGTACCGCAACCACTACAGCTAGCAATCAGTTAACGGGGTCAACTACTTTAAAAACAGCAACCCCGGCTTCTTCGACTGACGCAGTTGTAGCCGAGGCCACCAGTAGTGAGAGCACCACTACGCCAACTACTGATACGGATACTACAACGACACCTGATGACTCAACGGTTCCAGTTACCGATGCTACTCCAGATCCTGCGGTTACAGCAGCTTCACCTTCAAGCATTGACGCAACTGAAACACCAGCACCAACTACGACAACCACTGACACAACTACTACTGAACCCCAGTCGAGCACCAAGACTGAGGCATCTTCGTCTGCCGTTACGACGAAACAAACGCCAGCAACCACCACGCCAACCGTTAGTTATAAAACGGCTCGGGACGCGGTGGTCAGCGCATCCGTTGTTAAAGCCGACCTACAATTAGCGCCTGAAGCCGACACGATTCAATCGGGCGAAGCCGCTACTTTTGATTTAAAGCTGGCAATTTCGGGAATTGATAAGACCACTAACCCACAACACGTGGTGGTCGACTTACCAGATAACTTCCAGTTATCCGATGGCACCGATTTAACGATTGATGGTGTCACACCAACTTTAAACGAGACCGGTACTCAGCTGATCTACGATTTTGCCACACCAACTAACGGTCTCTCAATTTCAAAAAAATACATTTTTGATACTAGCAACCAACCCATTACCAATGGCACCACCATTAGCATGGCAGCCAGTTACTTTGATGATACAACTCAGTTAGCGACCTCTGGGCTACAAACCGTCACTGTTACCTCTAAAGCGAACTACGGTGTAACCAATCAAATGGCCGGTATCTTACCATCTGATGCTGATGGCAATGTACTGCTGGATGCTGACGGTAACGTTGTAATTGAAAAGGACAAATTAACCGGTGCTGCTGGCGATTACGTTGTTTATCAAGTAGGTATTTCGGCACCTAAAAAAATCCTCGGGCAAGCCTACTTTGATCCAAACTCACCCATCACCTTAAGCTATCTGTTGCCTAAGGGGTTAACTTTCTGGAAAGTTGATAACGAAACTGCCACTAAGGCTACTTACACAACAGCAACAAACACCGCAGGCCAAACTTTGATTACCTTTACCATTGATGCGCCGACCACGGAGGCTCAATTAGCCGCTACCGATAACCTATTTTCTGGTTATTTCGATTTAGTCGCAAGAATTGATCCTGACACACCTGAATTAACCGCGTTGACTACCGAATCATTGATTACTGCAACTTCTGTCAACCAAGATCAAGTTACTTCAAAAGTCGCTCAAAGTACCATCACAACCACGCTTAGTGCCGCCTCCGCCAATAACCTTGTTGAAGGATCAGTTTACTATCAATATAACTGGGGACCCGCCGATGGTAAAGGTACTCTGGAGCCTGGTGCCAACCGAGCTGATCCACAAGTAACGCCCAATGCCACTTTACAGTTTCTAATGCAAACTGGCGCGGACATGTTTTTTTACACAGATTCATACACCGGTGTAGACGATACAAGAGCAATCACTAAATACGTTGCTACCTACAACGTAGATTCTCACTTAAACGTCAATCAAATGATGATTTCTTCACCTTCGGCAGCTATTAAAGGTAACGATGTCCCTTTGTCAGAAACGCCAATTTTAGACGTCTACGTTCGGTATCAAGATGAACAAAAGTTCGAACTTATTCCTGAATTAAGCCAAATTTCTACCACTAACATCCTCGATATGAATCAACTGATTGATAACGCTCGTGGCGTCGCTCAGTTACAATTTGTTTATACTCAAATACCAAATGGCCTTAACACTAACACTCACTTCTGGATGTCACCAAAAGCTGGTTATTATGGCCAAGTTTCTAACGATTTCACGGTTGATATTGCAGGATGGCAAGTCCTTGGTGGTTGGAGTGAAGTTCATTATAGCAAGGATGGTGCTTATCTCACCGCAAGTAGTGTGGGCCGAGTTGGTTACGAAGAACATCTAACTGACGAAATTGGTAATCTGGTTGAAAAAGGCGATCCTACCTATGACACGACCGCCAGTTACAACCAATTTATGCAACCTCAAACCGCTGAAATTGTAAAACCTAGCGAAAACACACCACGAGTTCTCAATGAGACGCTGACTTTCGACAACCAAACAGCCGGTCAGGTCATCCCTGGCGAAAACACGCTTCAAGTCATGGTCGAAAATAACCAAGCTTCCTTACAAGAATTTAGTGGTTTAAAGAGTGTGGTCTTACTACCAGCCGGCGTAAATTATGTTGGCAACGATGATGCAATCACAGCCACTACTCAATCTGATGGTACAACGCAATTGAACATTAATTGGAATCGAACTGATTTAGCACCTAATGAACAAAACAAGCTAAATATTGCAGTTAATATTGACGCAGGTTTAAACCTAACCAGTATCACTCCGGCCATCTATTCAACGGTAAATGAACCCGACACTGTAACACCAGGAACGATTGACCCATCACTAGCTACCGATGTTCAAGAGGTCGAAGATACCTCAGACATTGATCAGGATGCAAACACCACCAAAGTCTTCAAGCTCCAACAAACTTTAGCCGTTGCTTCAATCACAAACTCCCACCAAATCCACGTCACCGCCACCGCTACCAACGTGGCTGGCGATACCGGTAATTTAGTCAACGCCCAAGCTGGCAATAACGCTAGCTTCGGAATCAGCCTGACACCAGCCAGCGATGGTGCCCTACAAAACGTCACCATTACGGGAACCATGCCACAAACTGGCGATACAGCGATTTTAGATTCCACCACGCCACGTGGGACCACTGGCCAAGTAACTTTAAACGGTCCGATTGAACTGCCAGCGACCTGGGAGAATTTAGCCACCGTCACCTACGCTTTGGCTGACGATCCAACGACCTACGTTGCGGCTGATGCAGACACCGACTTTAGCCAAGTGGTCGGTTTCCAAATCACTTACGCTGGTGATAGCTTCCTCAATAGCGATGCCGCGCAACAGTTACGGATCCCAGTGACTGTCGCCAAAGACGTCCAAGCCGGCCAAGTTGCTTACATTAGCTACGCCGTAACCGCCAACGGGTTAGCAACGACCGAAGGCTTAAAGGCCGGCTTAGCGCTTCAGCCAAGTGGTGAACTAGGCCCCGGTATTCAAGTTAAAACCATTACCAAAACACCAGAGCCAGTCTTCGTCACACCTGACGATTACTACGACTACACCAAGCCTGGTATTCCAGGCGATGGCATCTGGGTCAAAACGCAGGTCCCAGAAGGCGTCTTCGTTACTCCTGACGATTACTATGACAACACTAAAACGCCCGATAACCCGACCGGCCCAACAACGGATCCAACAGGGCCAACGACGCCGGTAACAACACCATCAACGCCAGTATCGCCAGATGCACCCGACAATGATTCCACGGAGCCAAGCACTCCAGCTAATACCATTGGGACGCCAACTGATAATAACGCAACCGATAACGATACTACTGAGAACGACAGTAACCCAGCTCAGGCAACTGATAACGATAACGCATCGGCAACCACGATGAGTCAAACTAGCAACGCCACGGCAACGAAGGCGGCAAACGATGCAGCTCAAATTACCGCTACCAATGCCGCTACCAATGCCACTACCGCTAAGACCGTCAACAACGCCAGCGCAACGTTACCACAAACTGACGAGCAAGCACCTGCAACAACCAGCCTCATTGGCTTACTACTCGCTACCATTCTTGGTGGTCTGGGCTTAAGTCGCAAACGTCGCAACGATTAAGTTAATGACCGTTTCAAATGCAACGCCGTTGATCAAATCAGCGGCGTTGTTTTTTTGATCTCATCAAACAGCCCCTACCAATCAGCGATTATGCACGAAAAATTTGTATAAATGATTCCCGTTTTTGCCGGAAATATGCTATTCTGTAATCGGATACATGACACGAAATTACTTTGGGGAATCTAATTTCAGGAGCGGCATTTTTACACGGGGGAATTTAATATGACATCAACCGGATTTGTTAAACGGTTGCTTATTTCGAGTGCTGTTTTGAGCGGTCTGTTCTTAGTGGGGGCTAAGCAGGCCAGTGCCGATACGGTAACCGATGACACCACTGCAACCACCAGCGCAACAACTACAACTAGTAACCAGTTAACCGGGTCAACAACTTTGCGAACCACGACCGATTCAAGTACCAATTCAACACCAAGCGCAACTACGACTAGCGATCGTTCCACGACCGCTTCAAGCAGTGAAACAGCGACCTCAACTGAAACCGTAACAACACCATCTAATGAAGCATCGGTAGTCGATACCACTGTGCCTTCAGCCGAACCAACAACTACACCTGACACCAATCAACCCCAGTCGAGTACCACGACTGAGGCATCTTCGTCTGCCGTTAAATCAGCGACGACACCAACCGTCAGCTACAAAACGGCTCGCGCTGCCGTCAACGCATCCGTCGTCCAAGCCGACCTTCAGCTCACGCCAGCCGTCGACACAATTCAATCTGGCGAAACCGCAACGTTTGATTTAAATCTGGCTATTTCGGGAATCGATAAAACGACAACTCAGCAACACATCATCATCGACCTCCCCACTAACTTCACCCTACCAGCAGATACCGACCTCACCATCGATGGCGTCACACCCACCCTCAGTGAGACCGGCACACAGCTGATCTACGATTTCGATACGCCAACGAACGGGTTGTCGATCTCAAAAAAATACAACTTCGCCACCGATGATCAACCCATCTTAAACGGCACTAAAATCTCAATGGCTGCTAGTTACTTTGACGGCGACCAACAACTCGCAACCTCTGGTCCCCAAACCGTCACCATCACCACCAAACCGGTTTACGGCGTCACCAATGAACTGATTGGCGTGCTCCCACACGATGCTGATGGCAACTTATTGATTGACGAAAATGGTAATAGCACGATCGACAAAACCAAAATGACGGGGATCGCTGGTGACTATCTGGCCTACCAGATCGGTATTTCGGCGCCAAAACAATTACTCGGCCAAGCCTACTTTGACCCGGATACGCCGATCGACTTAGTGTATTTACTCCCTAAGGGGCTGTCGTTTGACCGAATCGATACGGTCACGCAATCCAAAGCGACCTACAAGTACGGCGTTGATCCCAATACTGGGCAAACCGTTATCGAATTCACCATTCCAGCGCCAACGTTAGCTGAACAGCAAGCGGCCAGCGATAACCTGTTTGCAGACTACTTTAACTTAGTAGCTAAAATCGACGCCGATGCGCCTGCGGGAACTGAACTGACCACCGTCTCCCAACTTCAAGCAACGACCATTGATGGCACAACCGTCATGTCCGACGTTGCGGCCAGCACGATCACTACCGCCATGGACCTCGCACTACCTTACATCCCAACGGACGGCAGCCAACTTTACCAGTACAGTTGGGGGCCAGCTGATGGCAACGGTAACCTTGCTGGTAGTAAGGATAACGTTGATCCCCAAGTGACGCCTGATGCCAACCTGGCCTACAAGGTTTTAACTGGCCCGGCCAATTTCTACGGCGTCTTTCAATCAAAGATGAACCCAATCATCAAGTACACGGTGACCTATAATGTTGACCCTCACCTGAACGTTAACGACTTGAAAATATATCATTTAAAATCCTACTTGGCGGATAACTACTACGCACCGAACATCACGCCCAAGCTAAACGTCTACGTCCGCTATCAAGATGAAACTCACTTTGAAGAAATACCCGTTTACACCCAAGAAACCATCAATGATTCACCGATTCTCGATATGAACGCCTTGGTCGATAACGAACGCGGTGTGGCCCAACTACAATTCGATTACACCAACATTCCCGTTAAATTCAGTACCAGCATGGACTTCAACATGTCACCTAAAGCCGGCTATTACGGCACCGTTTCGAACGACTTTACCGTTGAAGAAGCCGGTTGGACCAGTATGGGCTGGATCGACATCTTATACAGCAAGGACGGTGCCTACGTCCAAAGTCTAGTGCCCGATTCACCATCCGGACACCACTTGTTAAAGTGGGCCAAGAAGTTCACCTTGTAAACGGTAGCCAACCAATTGAACCGGGTTCGGCCAGCGACTATCGAGAAGCCTACAACCGCTACATGCAGCCCAAAACGGCTGAAATCGTTAAACCAGCTGAAAATACGCCGCGCGTGTTGAACGAAACCCTGAATTTCGCTAATCAAACCAACGGCTTCGTCTCAACTGGTGATAATGTGCTTCACGTGATGGTTGAGAATAATAAGGCCTCCTTACAGGCATTTAGCGACCTTAAGAGCCTCCTAATCTTACCGGCGGGGGTTACTTATACCGGTAATGATCCGGAAGTGACTGCCACAGTTCAAACTGACGGTAGCACGCAGTTAACCATCAATTGGACGCGGACGAATCTAGCGCCTACCAACCAAAACAAACTCGATTTGGCCGTTAACATTGATGCTGGTTTGAGCCTCGGCACCATCACACCGACCCTTTATTCAACCGTTAAGGAGGCCGACACCGTGACGCCGGGCACGATTGACCCAGCGAGCGCCTCTGACGTCCAGGCGGTTGCCGATAACGATGACCTTGACGCCGATGCAACCACGACCACCCTGTTCCAACTCCGCAAGTCATTCGCAACCACCGTTGATTCACACCAAATTCACGCTGCAGCAACGGCAACTAACCTCGCTGGTGACACTGGCGCTTTAGTTAAAGTCCAAGCCGGGCAGGCTGCCCACTTCGGTCTAAGCCTGACACCAGCCTCCGATGGTGCCCTTCAAGATGTGACGATTATCGGGACGCTACCAGCACTGAACGACACGGCTATCTTAGATTCAGACGTTAACCGGGGAACCACGATGCCCGTCACGTTGACCGGTGCCATCACATTACCTGATGGTTGGCAGGCCGCCACGGTAACATACGCGCTAGCAAGTGATCCAACCACGTACGTTACCGCAACCAACGTGCCTGACTTCGGCCAAGTCATCGGGTTTAAAATCACCTATAACGGCGACAATTACCTTCCTAGCGACGTTCAACAGCTTGCCATTCCGGTCAAAGTTGACGCTAAGGCCATGCTTGGCCAAACTGCCTATATCAGTTACCGTATCAGCGCTAATGGGTTGAACCCAACCGAGGCTTAAAGGCCGGTCTTCAAGTCGACCTGGGACCGCTGGGATTCCTGGTGGCGGCATCTGGGTCAAAACACAGGTGCCTGAAGGGGTCTTCGTCACACCAGAGGACTACTACGACAATACCAAACCACCAACGGATCCGGTTGGACCAGCTGAGCCAACAACGCCGGTTACGCCACCTACTACGCCAACGGCACCAACTGGTACACCAACCGAACCGACTATCACCGATGAAACCCCAGCCAACACGATTGCGACACCAACAACCCCGGCAGCACAGGACAACACGACAGTTGAAGAGGCGCAACCAGCTCAAGCGGCAAACACAACTTCGTCGACCGCTGCCAGCGTTCAATCAGCAACTGTGGCGATTAGTACAACTGCCAATGATCCTCGGCAATCATCCGCGACAACGACCACCAATTCGGCAACGTTGCCACAAACAGATGATGCTACACAAACATCCGCTACAACTAGTTTACTTGGCTTGTTATTCGCCACCCTCCTCAGTCTGTTCGGCCTCGGTCACCGGCGCCGGCACGAGTAATCGGTAACACCTTAATTTGCTTCCCCAAAGTAAAGGCGCGTGACTGTCGAAATTGACAATCACGCGCTTTTAAGATGGTTCAACTACGATGACAGCTTGAAACTGTCATCGGTAAGTATCAACGTTGTTTCTTAACTCAAAACCAATTAAAAATTTCATGTCATTTTACGACTATTATCTAGCCTAAACCTGCGCCAAAACTCAGGTCCCGGCCATATAAGGCAATCGCGGCGTTGACTCCCCAAAACAGAGTCAACGCCGCGATTGCCTTATATTCTGGGACCTAAACGAGTTTTGTCTCACTCTTAATTTTGTTCAATCCGCTTAGCCTTAAACAACGACCACATCGCCGGTACCAAAAACATCAGATTCAGCGTTTCCAAAATGGCGGTCATCATAAACACCCCTTGATAACTGACTGCATTGGCAACAACCGACCCCAACATTGGCCCGCTGACACTGCCCATCGCTTGAAACGATTGATTGTAACTGAAAATTCGACCAAATGCCGATTTCGGCACGTAATGGGTCATCAACGTTTGAATGGCTGGTAACATCGCCGCATCCGAGACACCCAATAACGTGCGCCAAACACCCAGTTGCCAAACGTTATGCACCATACTCATCGGGATAAAACAGATAATGGCGGCAACTAAACCGACACCCAGCACCTTTTCCGGTCCGATTCGATCACTCAACGCCCCCAACAACGGCGACTCAACCAACGTCACGATCCCCGGAAGTGATGAGATCACCCCGCTGACCATCGCAACTTGACCGCCATGATGCAACAGATCCTTGATCAGCAAACTGATAATTGGCGTGATCGACATGTTGGCCGCTTGAATCACCAGCGTGGTGATGAAGAGGCCCCAGATCAACATCGGGTATTTTAACTCCCGAAAAATCTGTTTGGTTGGCACCATTGCTTGTTTGTCGACTGGCGTGAAGTCCTCATGGACGAATACCAGCGTGGTGACAAACACGATCACCATCATGACCCCGGTGACGTAAAACGAACTTCGGTAACCAAAAGTCTGTGCCAAAACACCGCCAGCCAAGGGCCCGAGTAGCGTGCCGACCACGTTACCAGTCGCCAACGTTCCCAACGCCTTCCCACTATGATCAATGGGTACACTCGCTGCGACAATCGCGTTCGCGTTGTTAATATAACCTGAGAAGCACCCCTGAATGGCCCGGAGCACAATCAAAACCCATACATTTGGGACGAACCCACAGGCAGTGATCGTAAACGCCATCCCCAGCGAAGCGCGCAAACACATCAACTTACGGCCATATTGATCGGCCAACTTGCCCCAGTACGGCGACACGATGGCTTTGGCGAGGAAGGTAATCGCGAAGGCAAAACCACTCAACAGGTTTAATTGCGGTCGCGTAAAGTTCCCCAACGTTGCCACGAACAGCGACAGGAAGGGCATCGTCATTGAAAACCCCATCCCCGTCATAAAGTTACCAAACCATAAAAAGTAGAGATTGCGTTGCCAATTTGGCTGTTTCAATTGTCCTCACCTACCATATGTAATACTAAAAAACACACTGGCGAAATGCTTTTTGACAGTGTGTCTTTTGTGATTAATTCAATTGTTATGTTGTTACCATTCTACTCAGTTTCTCTCAACTACCCATGATACCCCAGCGCCATCCGCGCATACCGACTCATTCGTTGCGGGGTCCAAGCGGGCTCCCACTCCAAGTCAATTTTAACTGATTCGATCTCCGGCAGCTTTTCCAGCGCACTTTCGATCATGTTGGATAACACTTGAGTGATTGGGCAGCCCATGGTCGTTAACGTCATTCTAACCGTGGCCACGCCATCGGTCAAACTCATGCCGTAGATCAACCCTAGATTCACTAAGTCAACGCCTAGTTCTGGATCGATCACCGACTGCAACGCATCGATCATGCGGTCCTGTAAATCAGCGGCTTTGTCCGCCGCTTCAGCTGTTGCATTTTCCGCCATTGCGAACACCGCCCCTCATGGTTTAATCCTTGGTTTCGTCGTCGGCTTTGCCAAACAACTCGTCGGCGCCTAACATGACACCACCAGTGTTGGCTGAGGTTACCAGATATTGGTAACGGGCCAGGTAACCGAAGCGCACCTTAGGCTGGAATGGCTTCAATGACTTACGCCGTTCAGCAAATTCCGCTTCAGAAACGTCAACGTCCATCGTCCGGTTCGTCAGATCAATGGTGATCTTGTCACCGTCATGGATCAAGGCAATTTCACCACCGGCAGCGGCTTCTGGTGACACGTGACCAACACAGATCCCGTGAGTGGCACCGGAGAACCGGCCATCAGTGATCAACGCAACGGTTCGACCTAAGCCACGACCAATGATGTCTGAGGTTGGGTTCAACATTTCAGGCATCCCAGGGCCACCCTTAGGGCCTTCGTAGCGGATGACAACAACGTTGCCCGCCTTAACGGACCCGTTATCGATGCCTTCAACGGCTTCGTCATGGGAGTCAAAGCAGATAGCCGTCCCCACGAATTTGTGGATGTCAGGATCAACCCCGGCAACCTTGATAACTGACCCATCCTTGGCGATGTTGCCGTAGAGGACGGACAAGCCGCCTTCTTTAGAGTATGGGTTATCCAGTGGCCGAATAACTTCTGGGTTCAGCGTATGCGCACCAGCCACGTTTTCGCGGATCGTCTTCCCGGTCACAGTGATGCGATCTGGATGTAATGAGCCGTTTTCAATCAGTTCGTTCATGATGGCAGGAATCCCACCAGCGGCGTGCACGTCTTCCATGTTCCAAGCAGAAGATGGCGCAATTTTGGCCAAATGCGGTGTCCGCTTAGCCACTTCGTTGATTTCAGCTTCGCTGTAGTCAATGCCAGCTTCGTGCGCAATGGCAAGACCGTGCAAAACAGTGTTGGTTGAACCACCCATGGCCATATCCAAAGCAAAGGCGTCGTCTAGCGCTTCCTTGGTGATAATGTCACGTGGCTTCAAATCGTTCTTAACGTTGGTCATGACTTGGCGGGCAGCTTGGCGAACTAATTCGCGCCGTTCATCAGAAATCGCTAAGGCAGTCCCGTTGTATGGTAAGGCTAACCCGATGGCTTCCATCAAGGAGTTCATTGAGTTGGCGGTGTACATCCCGGCACACGAGCCACAGCTTGGACAGGCGTTTTGTTCCAATTCCAAGAAGTCTTCCTTGCTCATCTTGCCATCCTTGAAGGCCCCAACGGCTTCAAACACGGTGGACAAGTTAGCAGCCTTCCCATTTGGATCAAGGCCGGCCTTCATTGGCCCACCAGAAACGAACGCACATGGCACGTTGGTCCGTAATGACGCCATGATCATCCCTGGGGTGATCTTGTCACAGTTTGGCATGAATAACACACCATCAAACCAGTGCGCGTTGATCACCGTTTCAGCAGAGTCGGCAATGATTTCACGACTTGGCAGTGAGTAACGCATCCCAATGTGGCCCATGGCGATCCCGTCATCGACCCCAATCGTATTAAATTCGAATGGAATCCCACCCGCTTTGCGAATCTCTTCCTTCGCAATATCAGCTAATTCTCTTAAGTGCACGTGTCCTGGAACAATTTCTATGTAGGAGTTACAAATTGCAATAAACGGTTTTTTCATATCTTCGGGATTCTTAACCATCCCGGTAGCGTATAGCAGGCTCCGACCTGGTGCACGATCCACGCCGACTTTAATTTCGTCACTGCGCTTTTGCATGTCGTCACCGCTAACGGTGAAATTCAAGGTATCACTCATTGACATTAACCTCCGATATTCAATTAATTTGAACGCTAGTGAGCAAATTAGACCGCCCCCGATAACGTCCGATTATTAAAAATACTATCATCAAAAATTAATTTGTCAACCAGTGGTTTCCCGGTATCCGTGCTGTAATAGCCGTTTTTCTTATTGATTATCACATCATTTTCTCATACATATAGCTTTAAGGTTGACTATTGCGCACACGCTTTTTGGCCTTATTCGCCACTAAAAAAAGTTTTTCAATTTATTTTCAGACAAGCGAAATTACCGGTCAATCCTTTGATAAGTCTACGATTGGCTTGCACAAACATTGGTAAATGCTAAGCGAATTTATCATTTTCTCATTTACTTTTCATTTTCAGTCTGTTAAGCTACAACCATTCTAGTTATTCAAAGGACGGTGCAACCATGAGCCAAGCAACTTTAAACATTCAAATCATTAAGAAGATTGCCCAAATTATTATTATTTAGATTGCGGGTATTATTTGAATGCCCGCAAATTGCGGGCCCTGCTTGGACAGCCAAGGGCCAGATGGTTCTTGGCTTTTTTGTTGTTATCGGTTTGGATACGGGAAGGAGTCGTTTGTTTCACGTCACATAGTGTCATTGAATTACCCAAATACTTATTCAGGAAGGCGATATTATGCAAGAAACTGATGCTACAAGTGCCCTCACTAAGAAGGGCATCACACGAGATCCAGTTAAAACCGTTATTTTTGCGTCAATGATCGGGACGGCGATCGAATTTTACGATTTCTACGCTTACGGGACTGCCGCAGCGGCGTATTTTCCAAAGGTGTTCTTCCCTGAAGTCACACCCGTTATTGCCACGTTACTGAGTTTATTGACCTTCGGGGTGGCCTTCGTTGCCCGGCCTTTAGGGTCACTGGTTTTTGGTCACTTCGGTGATAAGATCGGCCGTAAAAACACTTTAATTGTCTCGCTATTATTAATGGGCTGCTCAACCGTTTTGATCGGTGTTTTGCCAGGATATGCCACGTTAGGCATCACTTCAGTTATTTTACTGTGTGCATGTCGGTTTATCCAAGGGATCGGCCTTGGTGGTGAATGGTCCGGTGCCGCTTTGGTGGCGACTGAAAATGCGCCAGCCAACAAGCGGGCCCTCTACGGTGCCTTCCCAGAATTGGGTGCGCCATTAGGTTTCTTCCTTAGTAACGGCTTATTCTTCATCTTGGAATCAACGTTGACCCCTGCTCAAATGATCAGCTTCGGCTGGCGGATCCCATTCTTGGCCTCAGCTTTGCTGGTTATCGTTGGTTTCTGGGTCCGGGAACGGATGCAAGAAACGCCACTGTTCCGTTTAGCACAAGAACAAAACAACGTTACCAAGTCGCCATTAACAACGGTCTTCAAGACCAGCTGGCGTCAATTGATCCAAGGCACCTTCATCGTTTCAGTAACTTATACGTTGTTCTATACTTTGGCAACTTGGTCATTGACCTACGCTACCACGACGTTAGGCTTTACCAACCGAGAGTACCTGTTAATGTTGATGGCCGCCGTTATCGTCTTTGCCGTGATGATCGTGATTGCCTCTCAATTTGCTGATAAATTAGGTCGGCGGCGCGTGTTGATCACCGCATCCGCTTTACTGGTCGTCTTCTCAGTTGCCTTCCCTTACCTGCTGCAAGGTAAACGAAACTTCGTTGGCGCCATGGCATTTCTCGTTATCGGCTTCATCTTGATGGGAACCGCCTTTGGCCCAGTCGGCGCAGTGTTGCCAGAACTCTTCTCAACTAAGGTTCGTTACTCAGGTGCCGGTATCTCATATAACGTTGCCGCCATCGTCGGTGCAGCCTTCGCCCCAACCATCGCGACTTGGCTCTCAACCAACTGGGGCATCCAATCAGTTGGTGCCTACCTCGGTATCATGGCCGTGGCTTGCTTGATTTCTTTGGTTACGATTAAGGAGACTAAGGAGGTTGATTTTACAAAGTAGAGAGAGTGTGGAGAGAGGCGTTTAGGGACTGGAGCCTAAGGGACTTCCGCCAGAATCCCCGGTTTTTGGGGATTGTGGTGGAAGTCCCTTAGGTGCAAGTCCCTGCCTCTCGGAACACGTTTAGGCTCGAGGACAGCATCGAGCCAAACCCTTAATACTAAGTAAAAATCCAACCCATCTAAAAGACGTCATCACGAAAATCCCCACAAAGGATCTTCACGATGACGTCTTTTTTATTTGCGCTCTATCAAATTCACTAATAATCCTATGCCACTACTTTCTAGCACTAACCCGCTCACAGACGGGTATTAAGTGCATTGCTGTCCTCAAGCCGAAACGAGTTCCACGAAACTGGGAACTATGTGTAAGGTAACTTCAGTAAAACCGCCAAGCCCAGGCGCTTTCACTAAAGTCACCTTACACGCCGTTCCCAAACCGTTTCATTCCACTCTCTGCTATCTTGGCAAAATCCGCTGCTTTGGATCCTCCGGCAAGGTCACTGGTGGCATTTTAATTACAAGGTGTTGGTTCGTTCTCAAAACAGCGTTCATTGGGTTGTTGTTCATCGGTGCGGTCGTTACAGTCATAAGGCAAGACATCCTTTCGTTATTGGCAGTTGCTTTTCTCTATCAACTTAATGACTCTAGTTTACCGAGGCGAGCTTAATGGCAACTTAACTGGAGCTTAACGTTAACTTAAATTGACTGTTTTGATTAGAAATGCGTGATTGGGGTTGGTTTGTAATGAGTAGGTACTTATCGGTACTTTTCAATTAAATCTAGTATTACGCCCTTTCTATTTACTATTTGGTTCTGGCGAGATTCTAACTGAAGCAAAGCGTTGCATATATAATGCGCCTCGATTTCCGTCCGGTTTCGGCGACGTGCTTTCCTGCTACGTTATTTTCGGCGCTTATTGAATTGGTCTTCTTGGGGTTCGTTTAATTTGGCTAACTTGTCAGCCTTTAACGCCTTCTGGCCACCGCGCCGAAACGTGCGAACTGAAGCAAAGAGTTGCATACAAGCGGCCCCTGATAAGACTACCCAAAAACCGGGTAGTCTTATCAGGGGCCGCTTGTACTCCACTCTTTAACCGCTTCAGTTCGCACTCTACGCCTTCTTATTCTTCATCAACCTTGCCTGATCCGCCAACGGACAGCCGACCTCCGAACAACTATGGCAGCCAGATTCGGCACCTTTTTTGAAGAAGCGTAAGTAAACAACTAAAATTACCGCAACCAAGATAAACGCTGCTAAGATAATTGTCGACATCGCCAAAACTCCCTTCGTTTGTCACCACTCGCGTTAGCTCAACGTTAACTCGGGTTCTGCTTGTTCTCGTTTTAAGAAGACACCGTAGATCATTAATCCCAACGCAATCGCGGCGATAATCAGCCGACTGGTGAGAAGTTCGCCGCAAACACTTGCGACCCTTGATAAATGACGACTGACGCCATGTAGGCCACTAAGGTTTGATACCCCACTGCCCGCAACGTCCAGCCCGTATCACCAAACTCCTTGTACATCGTCCCAATCGATGCAAAGCACGGGGCACACAGGAGGTTAAATACTAAGAACGCATAACCAGCCATCGGTGTGTACACTGTCCGGAGCGCCGTTGCAAAGGCCGCCTGATTACTGCCGGCGCCAAAGGTGATGTGCAAAACACCCACACAGTTCTCTTTAGCAACCAACCCAGCGATAACGGCTACGGTTGCGTGCCAATCGCCAAAACCAAGTGGCGCAAACAATGGTGCAATCAGTGAACCCAACGTCTTCAACATACTTTGATTCTGTCCCACCATTTGGAGCCGCCAGTTAAAGCTCGACAGGAACCAGATGCCCACGCAGGATAGGAAAATGATCGTCCCCGCCTTGATCACGAACGACCGCGCTCGCAACCAAACGCTTTGAACCATGTTAGTAAAGCGCGGTAAATGATAAGCGGGTAGCTCCATCACAAACGGCGCCGGCGCACCACTAAACAACTTCGTCTTCTTAAGGAAGATGCCGGAAAATACCACGCGAGAATGCCCATAAAGTAAGCTGATGGCGCCACCCAGGTATTTTGCGGGAAGAAGGTGCCACTGACCAGCGCGATAATGGTTAGCTTGGCGGAACACGGCATGAACGTCGTTAGCATGATTGTCATTCGACGGTCCTTTTCGCTTTCAATCGTTCGCGTCGCCATGATACCGGGAACGCCACAACCAGTCGCAATCAGCATCGGGATGAACGATTTGCCGGAGAGGTTAAACCGGTGAAAGACGCGGTCCATCACGAATGAGATGCGTGCCATGTAGCCACAATCTTCAAGGATGCCTAAACATAGGAATAGCATCATGATCTGCGGCAAGAAGCCTAGCACCGAACCGATCCCGTTGATGATACCATTCACCACCAAACTCTTCAGCCACGGTTGAATGTGCCACATCGTTAGCACGTTGGTGGCGAAATCCGGCACCCATTTACCAAACAGGACGTCGTTCATCCAGTTGCTCCCAATCGTCCCAACCGTTTGAATCGACAGGTAGTAGACGACCCACATGACGAACACGAAGATCGGTAACGCCAGAAACCGGTTCGTCACGATTCGGTCAACCCGGTCGCTCCACGACATTCGGAAATCATCCGCATCGATCACACACATGTTCATCACCCGCGCGATAAAGTCGTACCGCGCATTGACGACGATACTGTCACTCACATCATCGTAGATTTTTTCGGTGGTGTTGATGGTGGCCTCAATTTCGCGTTCCTGTTCCGGCGTTAACGTTAGGGTGCCACTGATTTCTTCGTCCCGCTCAAACAGCTTAATGGCGTACCAGCGCAGTTGCTTCGCCGGCACGACTTCACGAATTTGGTCACTAATCATACTGATGGCGGATTCTAGTCGGCATCATACTCCGGATAGCTATATTCCGGGATCTTCGTTGCTTCTAGCTGGTTGATCAGTTGCGGCATATGTTGCTTCTTCAGCGCACTAATGCTGACGACGGGAACCCCTAATATGTATTCGAGTTTCTTTAAATTAATTTTCCGGTTGCCCTCTTTTTGCAGGCGGTCCATCATGTTGAGTCCCATGACCAGCGGGATTCCCGTTTCCATTAGCTGAAGCGTGAGGTAGAGATTGCGTTCCAAGTTAGTCGCATCCACCACGTCAAGCAACCGGTCCGCTTGGTCGTTAAGCAGGTAGTTCCGGGTAATAATTTCCTCAGAACTATATGGCGACAGCGAATAGATACCGGGCAAGTCTTGAATTTCAATCTGATGATCTTGCTTTAGCTTGCCACTCTTTCGTTCAATCGTCACACCCGGCCAGTTGCCGATATGTTGGTTAGAGCCGGTCAACGCGTTAAACAACGTGGTCTTGCCACTATTTGGATTGCCTACCAAGGCAAGGGTCGTACTCATGTCCATTCGTCATCAACCTCCTCTAACAAAATGCAAGCGGCTTCCTGTTTACGTAAACTCAGTTTATAGCCCCGAACGATCAACTCGATTGGATCGCCCAGCGGTGCCACTTGCTTGATTTTGATTAACGTATTATTCGTCAATCCCATATCCATTAACCGCCGCCGTAACGCTCGGTCACCCAGAATTTTTCGAATGACTCCCGCCTGTTTAACGTGCAGGTCAGCTAAGGACTTTAATTTTACTGGGGATTTATCATCAACGTTTCGAACAACGATCCGCTGCGCAATATCGTTACTGATAGCCAAGCGTTGACCCTGGAAGTAGATCATCATCCAGAGCTATCCGTGGCTAACGAAATCACCGTCACGTTCTTCCCGGCAATCATGCCAATTTCCGCCAAATGCTTAACGAGTCGCGTCTCGCCAATCACTTGAACAATGATGTACTTTCCACGTTCCTTTAATTCAGATAAGGCCTTCACATTGTCACGTCCTTCTACACAGCAATTAATGACTTAAATATAGCATATTTTGGATATAATTTCACATTGTATTTTAATCTTAACATTCATTGGCATCCCTCGTAAAATAACCTTTATCAAATTGGACATATAATAGGAAGGTTTTGTTTTGAAAGTACAGTTGTTGGTAACCTAAAAAGTCCCGGCAAATCGCCAGGACGCTATGATTGTCGAATCATCGACCGCAACTATCCAAACTGTGCAAAGTAGGTTACGCATCACCCGTTTCCGCTGGCGTCATCAACAGATAACCCCAAGCGATTAACAACCCTACCGCTGGCACAACCACGGTGAACTCGCTCATCCACTGACGCAAAAATGCGACTAAGCCAGCGCCAATTGCGAAGGTTAACATAATCGTGCCAGTGCGTCGTAATTGCTGACTTGCCGCGGCATCATGGCGCCACGTCGCACTGAAAAAGCTATCAGCAAGTGTTCGCAGGTTCCCCGTCATCATTAACGGCGTGAACGGCCCTGCATTTAACCTTCTGAACTCCTGCAACTCAGCAGCGGCTGCGATTGACAACAACACCGTTGCGACCTGATCAGAAACCCACGGGCTGATGGCCGCACTGACTAGTAATAGCGCTGCCGCATAGAGCACGATCGTTTCCCTACGCGTCTTATCATGCGCCCCCAACCACGCATGTTCTTGAAGGGCGCGCACAATAATTGTCCCGATAAAGAACGCTGTCAACGATATCAAATAACGTCCACTGCCAGCGAAGTGACCCTGGCCTAATTGAACACCGAATAGAATTAAATTCCCCGTTTGCAATCCAGCAAATACTTCTCCGTGCTCAAGGTAGGAATAGGCATCAAGCCCACCTGCGGCCATGGTCAGTAAGGCCCCAAACGCTGTGCGTTCGTGCCAGACAATTTGTTTCACAATGATCACCTTCCCCTCAAAATGCTGCCCTATTGTAGCAGGAATCTGGAAAGCGAACAAATACTTTAGCTCAAAGAAAACCGCCCCATATTGCTGGTGTGACTGTGCATGCCAGGTGATATGGAGCGATTTTATTGTGTATTAGTTTGCGGTTATTGGTGTGAGTTGATTTGGCGTGTTTGAGGGCGAAGTTTAGGCGATGTGAGTAAGATGATGGTGGAAATATTTTTTGGCGATGACGTCTTGGGATGGTATGACCTATATCTAACATATTTCCGTGCACTGCGTTTCTGTCCTCGAGCCTAAACGTGCTCCACAAAACTGAAAACTGCACCTAAGTTACTCCCGACATAAAGCCGAAAACCAAGCCTTTCTGTCGGGAGTAACTTAGGCTCCGCTTTCAACCCGTTTTGTTCCACACTCTCTGCGTTTCTGTCCCCAAGCCTAAACGTGTTCCGAGAGGCAGGGGCTTGCACCCAAGGGACTTCCACCACAATCCCCAAAACCCGGGGATTATGGTGGAAGTCCCTTGGGCTCCAGTCCCTAACCGCCTCTCTCCACACTCTCTACTTTGGATACACCGCCAACCGATCTCCCTGCATCGTTACCGTTTGAATCGGCTTTTGATAAAAGTCAGAGAGCGTCTTTTCGTTTAAAATATCATGTCGCGCACCCTGATTGATGATTTCGCCATGCCGAAGTAACAGCACGTTTTGGAAGCATGGGAGCATTTCTTCTGTGTAGTGCGAGACCATTAATAATGCTGGATGATCCGGCATTTCGGCGATTTGGGCCACTCGTTTTAGTAATTCTTCGCGCGCAAATAAGTCGAGGCCGTTGCATGGTTCGTCCAAGATCAATAGTTGCGGATGGGCCATCATTGCCCGCGCAATCAAAATCAATTGGCGTTCCCCTTGCGAGAGGATGGCGTATGGGCGCCCTAACAGCTTAGCGCCACCCATGTCAGTTAACACCTGCCGCGCTTCATCGATGTCGGCCTGAGTAACTTCTTGATACACCCCAATACTGGCGAATTTACCAGATAACACGATACTTTCAACTGAATCGCCAGGATGCAGTTGATCCTGTAGCGCCGTGCTGACCCAGCCAACCTTAGTCTTTAATTCGGGAATGTTGACGTGACCAAAGACGCCACCTAACACTTCAAGGTGACCGCTAGTTGGCCATAAATCACCCTGAATCATCTTTAACATGGTTGTCTTTCCGGCACCATTAAGCCTAGAATGGCCCAATTTTCACCCTTCTTCACTTCCCAGTTGATGTGCTTTAAGATTTCTTTGTAGCCTTGACGGGCAACGCCACGGGTGACGGAGACGTCGTCAAATTTTAGGATTCGTTCCATTGGAGCACCTCTTTCGATAATGAGTTAGTTATGTAGGATTCCCGTCGTAGTTGGATGGCGGGAATGGTTTGTACTAGTCGTGCTTTTATTTTGGAGGAACTAGTTTTAGCTTTTTAGAGTACGTTGTGTGATGCTGGCGACGTGCTTTGCTGTTACTTTGTTTTCGGCGCTTGGTTGGCTCTGCGTTCTTGGGGTTCAGCTTCCACTGTGAAGTTTGTCTGCCTTAAGCTTCTTCTGGCCTCCGCGCCGAAACGTGCGAAATAAAACTGAGAGTTGCACCTAAGGGCGTCCCACCCAAAAGCCAGACCCGGGCCGTTCGCTTACACAAGGTGGTACCGGCAACGCGCTTTGCTATTACGTTGTTTTCGGCGCTTGGTTGGCTTTGACTTCTTGGGATTCAGTTTTCATTGTGAAGTTTGCCCACTTAAGTGCCTTCTGGCCTCCGCGCCGAAACGTGCGAAATAGGGCAAAGACCTGCACATAAGTGCCTTCCGCCTAAAAGCCCCAACGCCCTAGGGCTTTTAGCGGAAGCACTTATGCTCCGGTCTCTGGGCGCCCTATTTCGCACTCTAAAAAAAGAGACCCCAACCCAAACCTCTCTGGGTTCGAATTCGAATCTCTCTTTTATTAATCTAATTAACTCGCGAAAGGAATTAGATTAGTTTTCTGGCGTACTGTACTTGTCAGCTTCATTAACGAATGGCATGTGGGCACGGAGTTCTGCACCAACTTGTGACAATTGTGAGTTAGCTGAACGTTCACGCATCTTGTACAAGTCTGGGAAGCCGGCACGGTAGTCATCCATAAAGTTCTTGGCAAAGGTACCGTCTTGGATTTCCTTCAAAGCTTGCTTCATAGCAGCTTTTGATTCTGGGCCGATGACACGAGGTCCGATGACGTATGAACCGTATTCTGAAGTGTTTGAGCAATCGGCGTACATCTTGTTGAAGCCGCCTTCGTAGATCAGGTCACAGATCAACTTCATTTCGTGTTCAACTTCGAAGTAAGCCAACTGTGGTGAGTACCCGTCTTCAGTCAAGACTTCGAAACCAGTTTCGATAAGGGAAGTAACACCACCCATAAGGACGTTTTGTTCACCGAAGAGGTCTTCATCAGTTTCTTCCTTGAACGTAGTCTTCAAGAGGCCGGCACGAGCGGCACCGTTACCCTTGGCGAATTCCTTTGAAAGGTCTTCGGCATGGCCAGAGAAGTCTTGTTCGTAACCGTATAATGCGGGAACACCAAAACCTTCTTTGTAAGTACGACGGCAAAGGTTACCTGGCCTTTAGGGGCCATCATAACAACGTCAACGTTGGTAGGAGGAACGATTTCTTTGTAGTACACGTTGAAACCATGTGAGAAGCCTAATACGTTACCTTCTTCAAGGTTAGGCGCAATAGATTCTTTGTAAACGTCTGACATAACTTCATCAGGAGTTAACATTTGGATCCAGTCAGCTTGCTTGGCTGCTTCTGCTGGGGTGAATACATCGAAGCCGTCAGTCTTGGCAGCGTCAAATGACTTACCTGGACGAACACCGACGATAACATCGTAGCCTGAATCGCGTAAGTTGTTAGCTTGGGCGTGACCTTGGGCACCATAGCCGATAAACGCGATTTTCTTACCTTGCAAATAGTTAGTGGTAACATCTTTTTCGTACAACATTTCTACACTCATGTGAATTCCTCCGATATATGTAATGAATTTTTTATAATTGTGGTGCAACAGTGGTTAACAACCGCTGTTATATGAACGTTCCTGTGACCTTATACGCCTCACCTCCTTAAAGTGTGAGCGGGTAGTTACATGCCGATCATTTCGTTGTTCTTGTGACCTGGGGTAACCCATGGGTAGGCTTGTTCTGCGTCTGAAACTGGGACTTCAATTAAAGTCGTTGCTGGATCCGCAAAAATGTCCTTCATTTGAGCATCCAAGTCTTCATCCTTAGATAACTTGCGGTACTTTAAGCCGTACGCTTCCATTAACTTCTCAAAATCTGGTTGTTGATGGAATTCTGACCGGTAATAGTGTTGACCGAAGAAGGCGCCTTGCCATTGCCGAATCATGCCTAACACGTTGTTGTTTAACAAGAAGATCTTAATGTTAATGTCTTCGGTAGCAGCAACTTCGAGTTCTTCACTCGTCATCTGGAAGCCACCATCACCAACGAATAAGATCGTTTCCTTGTCAGGTCGAGCTAACTTAGCTCCTAAAGCGGCTGGTAAGCCATACCCCATTGTCCCAAATCCGCCAGAAGTGATGATTTGACGTGGTCGGTTAAATTGATAAGCGTGAGCGGCCCACATTTGGTGTTGGCCAACGTCGGTAACAACGGTTGCGTCACCGTTCGTTGCCCGACCAGCGGCAGCAATTACTTCTTCTGGATCAAAGGTATCAGGTTGATCTGCACCCTTTGCCCGATCAGGCTTCGTGCCCCGCCATTCGGCGGTAGTCTTGCGCCATTCAGAAGTGTCACCAGGTTGGGTATCGCTTGCTAAGATAGCTTTTAAAGCGGCCTTAGCGTCTGCATTTACCGCAAACTTGGTTTCGAACGTCTTGTTTAATTCTTTCGTATCAATGTCAATATGTAGAATTGTCTTGCCGTCCGTGTAGCCTGCTGGAGTTGGGACTAACCGATCATCGAATCGAGAACCGATGTTGACGATAAAGTCGGTTTCGGCTAACGCCATGTTTGATGCGTAGGTCCCGTGATGACCACCCATGCCTAAGAATAATGGATCGTCATCTTTCACGTTCCCTAATCCTAGTAAGGTTGAAACGGTTGGTAATTGCCATTTATGTATAAACTCATTGAATTCGTCGGTTGCTTCTGATAATGTGATCCCGCCACCGGCGATTGCAATTGGCTTCTTGGCTTGACTTAAAGCTTTCAATCCGGCTTCAAGCGTTTCAGTTGAGAAGTCTTGACCCTTTGCTTCTGGCTGCGCCTTCGCATCTGGATCAAATGTTGCTTCACCACCAAGAACATCCTTCGGTAAGTCGATCAATACTGGTCCTTTACGACCTTCTTGTGCGATTTCAAAGGCGCGCTTGATCGTTTGTTGTAATTCAGCAGCGTTCTTAGGTTGGAAGTTGGCTTTAACGATTGGCTTTGAAACGCCGATGATGTCAAGTTCCTGGAAAGCTTCAGTGCCTAAAACGGCGTGTCCAACTTGGCCAGTGAAAACAACTAATGGTACGGAATCCATCATGGCATCAGCGATACCGGTGATTGTGTTACTAGCACCTGGACCACTTGTGACGATAACGGCACCCGTCTTACCAGTTGCTTTAGCGTAGCCCTCAGCTGCATGTGTTGCGCCCTGTTCGTGACGAACGAGGATACAGTTGAAATCGTCATCGTACATGGCATCGAATAATCCTAAAATAACGCCACCTGGATAACCGAAAATTCTGTCTACGCCTTGTTGCTTTAAACTATCGACAAGGATCGCGGCCCTGATTCAACTTTATTTGCACACAATATTGATTCACATCCTTTCGAGATATCAAACCTAATCTCACGAAACGAAAATGAAAATTAGATTAACTTGTTGGTGTTGCGTTTGTGCTATGTGCTTCGTGATGTGTATTACTTTAACATCTCCGCGAGAATTGTCAACACGAAATCTAATGTTTTTTTAATTTAGTTATGCATTTTATTTTTTTATACTACTTAATAACGCCGGTGAAAATATTTTAACTTTTTTAATTCAGGATAGCCTTGATACCAGCACTATCGGTTAATCCGTTAATGACCACTAATTTGATCATCAATAAAATCCCCGCTAAAATAACTATTAATATACAAAAACTTCCTATTAATACATCCGAACGCTTTAAGCTTCTCTAATCTAAATTTAAATTTGCTTTACCCCTATCCTTTTGTGATAAACTGTGCTATATTAAACAGAAATGAGAACACGATTAAGAAATTCAACGTGGAAAAAGTAATCGCGCAGGTTCGGCTCAGAGAGTTCCGGTAAGCTGAAACGGAATCCAACCCAACGATGAAAGTAGCTCCACGGCAACTTGATTTCTGGCTCTGGCCATTATCCCAGCTGGTACGCAACCGCGTATCAGATAAGACAGTCAATTAATAACTGTAAAATAAAGGTGGTACCGCGTTAAAAGCGCCCTTTGAAGAACTCGCTTCTTCAAAGGGCGCTTTCTTGTTGTTCTCAAACGTCACCACCACAGCCGATAACTCACTTAATTCTTTGAAAGGAATGATATCAATGACATCTAGTATTATCCTAGCAACCGCTAATGCACCAATGGCAAAATATTTTGAATCCCAAGGGTTTGATTCACTCTACTTAGACCAAAACTCCGTGGCTGCTCAATTATTAGGCCCCAACACTGATGAAGCGCTCAGCCTACCCGAATATGCCCAGTATCTTAAGTGCATGAGGACCACTACTGATGTCAAGTTATTGGCTGAAGCAGCACCCACCTTTACTGACGCAACCAGCATCGCCGACACTGCCGCAACCTTGGCAGACAACGGTGCTGACACGATCATCATTAACGACTTCGATGCAGAGGGTCACCCCTACACCACCCTTAACTTCAACAAACTGTTGAAGCAGGTGAGTAAACGCTTAGCTGGCACCGACATCGAACTCATGATCAACCTCAGTGGTTTTGAAACTTACGGCTTGAAGGGCATCCAAGAACGCATCAAGATCGCCCGGACTGCCAACATTGACGCCATCACCCTGAGCCAACTGAACATCAAAGCTTTAACCGCCGTTGCACCGTTGCTTGCCAAATCCACCGATATTGGCCTGTGCATCGATAATAACCAACTGAACTTCGGGACCGCCCAATCATTGGAACCCGCCTTCATCTTGGATACTTACCACCCCATGATTGCCTCAAACCAGTGGATTCAAAAAACTGGTGAATCGGTAATTACTCGGATTTACATGGGTAACTAAATTTAAATCATTAGAAGTCCTCACTAGCAATCATGCTAGCGGGGACTTTTTCATGTTGCTTTGTAAACACTATATAATAGGAAGAAAGACGTTAATTTTTATGCATTGATTCACCGAATCATTCATGTTTCAAGCGTTGATTATCCTTGATATAACAACGTTTATAGGCGGTTAATTTTAATTGGCGTAATTCGACATTGTATTTACCCACTAATTCTAAGATATTCATTCACTTTTATAACTTAGTTTGATTATCAATTATCACAAAATTAAATCACTTTCTACAAAATTTCATAACGTTTAAGTAATAGATACATATCTTTTACACAACCAACAACGAACCTTTACATCCACTTGCTACACTCTTAGTTGAGGTTAAGCAACGTGAATTCGACCAATTACGGCAACTGCATAGTCAACTTACAAATTCTAATCATAAAAAATTAAGTTGTTCGCCTATGCACTGTCACTAATTGATCGTTTTTGTCTGCTCACCCACCCATCTAAATCTGATATCTGGAGTGATTAATAGTGAAACCAAGAGTTATCGCAAGTGCCTTACTCTGTTCCGCCACCTTGTTGTCCGTTGCTGTACCGGCTGCGGTTAATGCTAGTACTACCACCCCAAGCATCACGCAAACAGCTCGCCAAGTTAGCCTGCCTAAAGCATTTTCCGACTTGCAGTTGTCTAACGGTAAATTAACCGATCAGGCACAGCAATTCAAAACCATCAACACCATTGGTACTCCAACCATTGCTACGGCAACGGGTTTAAAGGGTGATCAAAAGGTCATTAAGTTAGATGGTAAATCAGCTTACAGTCTGCCCGTTGATAAGGATCAATACACCAAACTTAGCGACGGCATGGCAATCGAAGCCTTTTTCCGTTATGATCCTAAAGCCAGCACCTCTGGTGAACATGATATCTTGTCTAACCAAAACAGCGGTGGTTTCGGCTTAGGTACCGTAAACGGTCAAGTGACTTTCTTCGCCCACGTTGACGGCGGTTACAGACAACCACATGCTGCACTACAACCCGGCAAGTGGGTCCATGCTGTCGGGGTCATCGATAAAGCAGGTAAAGCCGTTAAGCTTTATCTAAATGGTAGTTTGGTTAGTACAATTCCCGTTCCTGCTGGTAAGTTAAAATTAGCAACGGGAACTAACATCAACCACTTTGTTCTTGGTGGCGATAGTGCCGATAACTTTAAAGCCGAATCCTTCATGACTGGAGAAATTAAAACGGCTCGAGTTTACGACCACGCACTTTCAAGTGACGAGATTAAGGCCTTAAACGATAACGCTCAGGTCAACGTTGCACCCACTCCTATTGTTGAACAATCAATGGAAGCGCGATTATTAGGTGCTAGCGATGTTGTTGCAGGACACATTTATGAATTTAACGTTCACAGCCGTCAGTTGGAATCTGGTGATATTAACCATGCTACCTACGAAATTCATTATGATCCCGAACGTTTCGATTACGTTGGTGCAACTCAATCACACTCTGGTACCATTGCACTTCCTGCTGGTCCAGGGGTCATTCGAGTTCGTTCAATGGGACCAATGTCCGGTAACGATTTTAAAAACTACGGTCAAACTCGATTAGCTAAAATTCAACTCAGAGCTAAACCAGTAGCATCTGGTACTACAAGCAAAACCAAAATTAGCTTCGGTAAGACTGAGTTTTCCATCAATAACACGCCGGTTCAATCACCTAAGCTAAAGATTGACGGTGACCAAAACATTACGATTCACGGCTCAAAATCTGCCGACTACAACGGCGATGGTATTGTTGGTGCCGGAGACATTGCACTTGCACCCGCTGATAAAAAAGCAGCAGTTGCGCAGGAAGCTGTCATCCATCCTTACAAACACGTCATTGTCTTAACAACCGATGGCGGTGGGAACCCTTGGGACCCTAAAGGAATGTACTACGCTCCAGACAATGATCACCATCCTGTTTGGAAAACTGACGCCGAGACCCTTGCAAAGCGTGAAAACACGTACACAATGGATCTCTTCAACAAACAATTTGCAATGAGTACGACTGCTCATGCAGTTGTACCTTCCATTTCCGCCCAAAACTACACGTCCATGTTACATGGTGTAACTTGGGGCGCAATGGACAAAGACTATCAATTACCAACAGCATTGCCGGTAACAGTTACTTCTCTGACCTTGATAAAGCAACGCCAAAATACCCATCCGTCTTCAAGGCGCTTCAGGCTGACAACCCCAACCAATCCAAGATGGTTTTTTCTGAATGGGGACCATTAATCAACGGAATCGTTGAACCTGACGCAGCGGTAACATCGAAGTATTCCGTCTTGAAGCATTCATTCAAGGATGTAGCCGACTACATCGGCCAAGCCGAGTTTGATAATACTGCACTGACTTATGTTCAAACCGATTACATGGATCACACTGGTCACGGTACTGGTTTTTACAATGATAAGTACTGGCATGAATACGCCGCCTATGACGGTCTCTTTAAAGGCATTATGGATAAGTTGATTGCGACTGGCCATATTCATGACACGCTGGTTATCGCCAATGCCGACCATGGTGGTGTTTCTCGGGACCACGGTCAAGATACTACCGAATCAAACACCAACATCTTCATGGCACTTGGCGGCGAAACTATTGACAATGGCCGTCGTCTCAAAGGCGGTAGTAACGCCGATATTAGCCCGCTTATTTTACACGCACTCCAAGCTGAGCAACCAGCTTCAATGACCGGTAAGGTATTTGATAAATCCGCCTTTCTTGATCAAACTGACTTAAGTAAAAAGCACCGGGACGTCGAAGCAATTACCTTAACTCAAAAAGGTAACCACGCTGACTTAAAGCTTGGTAATTTAAAACACCTTGTACGAACTGCCGATATGCGAATTAACTTAGCTGGTCGTACTTTAACTGATGTTAAATTACCAGCTAACAGTGGTACTAAAATTCTTCGTCAAAGCGTTAAAAACGGTGTATTAACGCTTACACTTAGCTTTGATGAACAACCATCTTCTAAGAATGGTTTCGTCACCTTGAACTTTAAAAATGGTAACAGGCCAGCAACAATCAACCAAGCAATGATCGGTACTCAGACTGGCCAAGAAATTCTAGTCGACCTATTCAACGAAACCAACAACGACCATTCAACCGACAATAACGGTAATGGATCAGGTAACCATGGCAACAGCAATAACGGTAACCAATCTGGTACTCAAAACGGTGGTAGCAACAATAACAACGCCACAAACAAACCAGATCAAAAACCAAGCCAACCTGATAACAATCAAACGCCAACACCCGTACCCGAAAAACCAAATCACGGCCATCAAGTTAAACCAACGCCAAGTAAAAAGGCCAAGCACCTCTACGCCACCGGCAAACTCGGCTTCTACAAGTCCACCCACTTCACGAAGTCCACGCTTCACCGCTGGTTTAAGGCTGCTAAGCAAAACCTTTGGCCACGCTTTAGCTTGCTGAACCGGGTTCACACCAAGGATGGCTACCGTTACAAGGTGAAGGATTTGAACCGTAAATCTAAGACCTTCAACAAGGTGGGTTACATCACTACCAACAAGCGACTCGTCACGGCAACTGAGTACACCAGCAAGGTTACCCGCGTTAAGGTCATCGCACCTAAGGGCCTTAACAGCTTCCGCGATAAGGGGCTCAGCAAGAAGGCATCCCACTACAACGCTAAGGCTAAACTGTCCGTTAAACGAATCGTTAAAGACGGCCAGCACGTTCGCCTTCAACTCAGCAACGGCACTTACGTCACTGCTGATAAGCACCAAGTTCAAGTCATGCATTAACCTTGATTACACCCATCAAGCCACTTTAATTTTGAACACTCCCTCAAACATACAAAAACACCGGCGCATGGCGTCGGTGTTTTGTATGTCCTACTTAATGTTCCGCTTTAATTTTGAAATAACTCCCGCGAATCGTCCCCGCCAACTTTGACCGTTGCCGGGCGAACTTGAACTTATCAGCTAATTCAGCTGGCACTTCCATGCCGTCTGACAATTTAAAGCCCACCGCTCGCTTGCCTTCCGGATCAAGGCTGTACATCACGTTGATACTCAAGCCATCTTCATAGAAGACGTAAGTCCACTTCGTCCCCTCAACTTCAAATTGAGCGACTTCTAGCGGTTTCGCAGCGATTTCCAGCTCCCGTTCACTGAGCACATCGTTCACGTACGCCAGAATTTCTGGATGGTCGGCCGCTGGTTCAGTCACGAAGGTGAACTTGAATTTGTTCCAAAAATACCGCGCTTCGTTCGCCCGCAAACCAGCCAAGGCTGGGGCAACCGGTGAACTTGCCAATCCCACCTCTGAAACCGTCTTAAAATCAACTTGGTAGCTCATGTTACTCCTCCTGTTCCGACACGATGTCGGTCTCAATTACGGCGTTCACGCCATTGATATCCTCCATTATATCGCTCGGAAGTGGATTTACCAGCGTTAGTTTGGGTGTTTTTTATCGTTAGAACGTTGTTGTCATAATAACCGTCGTTAGCGCACCATCGGGCGTTTGTTGGTGCTGAACATCCGCTGTCAGTTGGAACCCAATTTGCTGATAAAACCGTTGTGCACTTAGGTTGCTGTCCAGTACCGCTAAATAGGCTCGGTCGTACTCGGCCGCCAACCGCGCTTGCGAAACCCGTATCAATTGGGCACCAACGCCTTGATGTTGCCACGCTGGTAACACGTAAATCGACTGCAGTTCACCCCAGCACTGTATTTTGGCAAACGGGCCTTACCATATCGACAGACGCCAACGATCTGCCCGGTTTCAGTCACCGCCAATAATAGCGTTCGCCACTGCGTTTCCGGATGCCATCGCGCCTTAGTCAAGTGCGCTAAGAACGAGGCCGGTAGCAACCCCGCATAGGCAGCTTGCCAAGTCTCGTAATAGAGTTCTCGAACGGCATCGAAATCCGTTTTCGAGGTTGCGTTAATTATTTGAATCATGGGTCGTCCCTCCCTCAATAACTAGTTTAGCGCAACTACCTCCTGAATTTAAACCAATAGCGGCACAGACTTCCAAAATCGAAAGTCATGCCGCTATAAGTTCATATTCAAATGTGTTAACAAAACTTCCCCATGACCCCGGCTAACCGGCTAAATCAACGTTCCCGCCCGAAACCAAGGCAACTACTTTCTTGTTCTTAACCCAGTAATCATCAATTTTGTGGGCTTCCAAGGCTGCGGTTGGCAAGGCCCCGGCGCCTTCTGCGACAACCTTTGTCCGCTGCATAAGGTCCTTCATCGCCCGCGCGATATCCATTTCGTTGACGAGTACCACTTCATCCACTAAGTTTCGGCAGATTTCAAAGGTTAAATCCCCCGGTGTGGCAACATCAGTCCCGTCAGCCAGTGTGAAATCATCGTGCTGAGTCATGATTTGCCCCGCTGCTAAGGATGACGCCATGCCGTGAACGTTTTCGGACTGCACCCCAACAACGTGGATGCTGGGGTTGTATGACTTCAACGCCGTTGCGATGCCAGAAATCATCCCACCGCCACCGATGGGCACGATGACCGTATCAACGTCCCACATATCTTCAAGAATCTCCAACCCGATCGTCCCCTGACCCGCAATGACGTATCGGTCATTGAACGGATCCACGATGGTTTTACCTTCGCGTTCAGCCCGTTTCGCCATCCACGCGTATGAGTCGTCAAAGGTTGCCCCGTGAATATCAACACTTGCGCCGTAACCGGCTGTGGCATCCCGCTTCATTTTGGGGGCTTCTTCAGGCATCACGACGGTTGTTTCGATGCCCAGCAACTTACCAGTCAGTGCTACACCTTGAGCGTGGTTGCCGGCAGAGGCCGCAATAACGCCACGCGCTTTTTCGGCATCCGTCAAATGGTTGATTTTATTATTGGCGCCCCGAAACTTGAAGGAGCCGGTCAACTGGGTATTTTCCAACTTCAAAAAGACGTTACCACCCGTAACGTTGCGGCTCAAAAACATCGACTGCATGAGTGGTGTTTTGCGAGCATATTGGCCCACAATGGTTCTGGCTCCTGAATATCGTGCATGTTCACCAAATCATATGTACTTGAAACAACGCTGTTTGTGCTTGTATTAATCATCCTGACCACTCCTTTAAGTTTGTTTATCAAATCCCGTTAAACGCGAAAAAACGCCCACAGACTATCACAGTCCATAGGGCGTTTCCGCGGTACCACCTATTATTTGCTTCTCAAAATAAAGCCTCAAGCTTACGTTCGTTGCCGAAGATAAGCCGTCGCTGTAATGGGCGCTCCCATCGGCAACTGTTGTCGTCACCGCCACTCCAAGATGATCTTCACCCTGACGTCCAACCTACCATCTCACCACTCGGTAGTCTCTTTAGAAGGTTGCCAGCGTTACTGTTCTTTTCAACGTGTTTGATTCACATTCAATTGGTTAGCTTGTGGGGTTATCATATCGGTCTCAAAAAAGAATGTCAATCAAAAAATGACATTTTTTATAATTAGTATTAGATTCTTGGTAAAATAGCTTTTTGGCAAATGCCAAGTAAAAAAAGCCGTGGCTAACCATGTTCAGGCCACCACGACGTTCTCAATTTAATTCAGTTGATTAACGCTACATCTCATCGCTGGTTGGTTCCGACAACCGCAGTTCCATATCAATGTGTGGAATGTTATCCTCCAGATAAACGTCCGAAACCGCCTTAAACCCAAAGGATTCGTAAAATGCCTTGAGGTAGTTCTGCGCAGCGATTTTCACGTCCCGTTCTGGGTAGCGCGCTTTAATCTCAGCAATCGTTGCCGCCACAACTTGGTAGCCAAGGTGTTGTTCCCGGAACCGTTTGATCACTAGCACCCGGCCAAAACTCATGTGAACGTGGTCAGCGTGCTCAACAATTCGAGTATACGCCGCAAACTCGCCGTTAACCGTGAGCATGACGTGTAGCGCTTGGTCATCTTGATCATCAATTTCTTGATACGGGCAGTCCTGTTCAACCACGAAGACCCGAATCCGCTCCTTGGTGATCATCAATAACTCTGGCACCGTCAATTCCGATGTTTTCTTAACTGTTACTTTCACCTTGGTACCTCCTAAAATAATGGTTATATCTCGTTTTGTGCACGTTTATTTATTATAGCAGAGTATAGTGTGCGGAGCGAGACGGGTTGAGCGCAGCACGATTCGACGAAGTCAGAAACCTTGGAAATAACAGTTTAAGTGACGCCGAATTTTGTAGCCTGAACGAGCGCTTTTCAATGCGGCTTTGGCGAGTGAAGCGACGATAAACAGCCAACACCTAGGCCAGCCACAAACGTAAGTCGATCAACCTTCAAACTGACTATTATAAAGTTCTGCATACTCCCCATTTTGCGCCAACAACGCCTCATGCGTCCCACGCTCAACCACCTGTCCCTGATCAATCACTAAAATCTGATCAGCAGCCTGAATCGTCGATAACCGATGGGCGATTACAAAACTAGTCTTGCCGGTCATCAGGCGACTCATTGCCCGCTGAACGTCCGCTTCGGTATTACTATCGATGGCAGCAGTGGCCTCGTCCAAGACTAAAATCGGTGCGGCGGCCACGAACGCTCTGGCGATACTGAGTAATTGCCGTTGCCCCTGTGACAGCGCGCTGGCATTTTCCCGTAGCTCGGTGTCATACCCGTCTGGTAACTGGCTGATAAAGTTGTGGGCATTGGCCGCTTGAGCTGCCTGTTCGATTTCCGCATCCGTTGCCTCTGGTCGACCCATTCGCAAATTTTCGCGAATCGTCATGCCAAATAAAAACGATTCCTGTTGCACCACCGTAATTAAGTGGCGAAGGTCAGCCCGTCGTAACATGGTGACATCTTGACCGTCTAATAGCACCCGACCACTTTGCAACGGATACAGGTTCGTCAACAGATTCATAATGGTCGTCTTGCCCGCACCCGTTTGGCCAACCAGCGCCACCATTTCACCCGGTGCGGCGGTCAAATTAATGTCCTTTAGAATCACCCGCGTATCATCGTACGCGAACGAGACGTGGTCAAAGGTCACTTGGCCCTTAGTCGTCAGCATCTGGGCGGCATTTGGCACGTCGCGTTCCGGTTCGGCATCGATGACTTCGAAAACCCGTTGGGCACTGACCAGCGAGAGTTGCAGGGTGTTGATCAGGTCCAGTAAGTTGTTGATGGGACCCGTGAAGTTGCGGAGGTAAATCAGGAAGGTGAAAATAATCCCCACCGTAATCAGGTGATTACCGCCTAAAATCGACAGTGCCCCCACCGCCGTAATCAGCACGTAAACGACATTATTGGTCATATTGTTAAACGGCCCGATGATGCTGGACAGGGCCTGTGCCCGAAACGCCGCTTGGGTGTAGTCCCGGTTGGTGGCGTCAAAAGTTGCCATGGTGTCATCGACGTGGTCAAACAATTGAACGACTTGCTTCCCCGAAACCGACTCTTCAATTTGCGTGTTGAGACTCCCCAACGCTTGTTGTTGGGTCATGAACGCCTTTTGCGTGATTTTTGCGATGCCGCGTGAAAAGAAGTAGGTCGCCACACTCCCCAACAACGTGATGCCGGTCAGTACCGGCGATAAAATCAACATAGCGATACCCATCCCCACGATGCTGATGATTCCGGTAAATAACTGCACGAAGGTCTGCATCAACGCCGTGTTAATGTTATCCACATCATTCGTCAACCGACTCATCACGTCGCCGTTGTCGTGGGTGTCAAAATACCGCATGGGCAATAACTGCAAATTCGCAAAAATATCGTGGCGAATTGCGGCACTAGTCGCCTGCGCAACTTTAATCATGATGCTGTTTTGAAAGTAAGTAAAAATGCTGGCAATCAGGTACATCACCGCCATCGCGCCACAAACGATCATCAGCATGCGTACTTGATGGTGCGCAATGTAGCGGTCGATCACGATGCCGTTGATTCGGGTCCCGACCACCGTGACCACCGTTGTGACAATTGTCAGTAAAACACCACTATTAGCCGAATTCGGTACGTTACTAGATATTGCCAAAGCCGCCGCACCGTTTGTCGCCAGTCGCCAACGTCGACCTTTTCCCGGTGCACATTCCGCGGCACGCGTCGATTAATTTGCATGTTGCCCACCTCCTAGCTGGGTTGTGACAAGGTCGCGATAGAAGGTCGATCGTTGCATCAGTTCATCATGCGTCCCCTGAGCTGAAATCTGGCCGTCCGTTAACACAATAATTTGCTGGCAGTCCATCACGTTGGTCACTCGTTGTGAAATAATCAGCGTCGTCTTACCAGCCCGTGTCTGTTGCAGGCGTTGTTTGATTCGCGCGTTAGTCACCTGATCCACCGCGCTGGTCGCATCATCTAACACCAAAATGGGCGCATCGGTGGCAATCGCCCGGGCCAGATTCAACCGTTGGCGTTGGCCACCCGAAAAATTCTTCCCAAGTTGTTCCACCGGCGCATCAAGTTCACCCGGGAGTTGATCGATAAATTCATCGGCATCCGCCACGTGAGCAGCGGCCGCCAACGTATCAGTGGTTGCATTTGACACCCCGTACGCAAGGTTCCCGCGCACACTTCCCGAAAATAGGAGTGAGTCCTGCAATGCCACCGCAACCTGTTGATGGACCGTTGCCAATGGTAGGTGTTGAATGTCCACACCGCCAATCTTGATTTGGCCGCTATATTGGTCAAAACTTCGCGTCAGCAAATTGATCATCGAACTTTTACCAGAACCCGTCGCCCCAATGATGCCAAGCCACTGGCCATCAGGCACTTGTAGCGTCAAATGGTTCAAGATGGGCCGACTCTGTTCGTAGCCAAACGTCACGTCGTTAAATTGTAACGAACTATCAGCCGGTTGTGCGTTGGTTACCTGTACCGGTTCTTCGGCTGGTTGTTCATCCAACACCGCCTGAACCCGCGCTGAACTCGTAATCGCCCGCGAAAACGAGGTGATAATGTTAACGGTTTGGATCATCGCCGTCGTGATTTGGATCATATAGTTCACGAAAGCGATAATTTGGCCGTTACTGATGGTGTGACTAATTGCGAGTTGCCCACCGTACCCTAATGCGAACACAACGCCAAGGTTGAGCATCAGTTGAATCACCGGTGACAGTGGCACCGTGGCTAGCGTTGCTTTTTGACTGGTTTGCTGCAGGTTATGATTGCTGGTGTTGAACCGGGTCAGCTGATGGTGCTCCAACACATAGGCCTTAATGGTCTTCATCCCCAATAAATTCTCACGCATACTCCGGTTCACACCATCAACCGCTTGCTGCATTTTGGTATAAAGCGGCACACTGCGCTTCACGACAACCAGCAGAAAAATCACCAGAATCGGCATGATCACAAATAAAATCGGTGACAGATCCGGACAAACGATCACCGACATGACGATGCCCCCAAGCAATAACATTGGTGAGCGCACCATGCCCCGCGTGACTAGCATCACGAGGTTTTGCATCTGGGTGACGTCGTTGGTGATTCGGGTAATCAGCGTAGCGGGTGCTAAACCACCCGGCTTGCGATTCAGTAGAGCGATTCGAAGTAACCGTTCCCGCAACGCCTCCCCCATTTTTAGTGAGGCGTAAGTCCCCAAGGTCCCGCTACCGGCGCCAAATCCAAGGCCGAGAATCGCAAACATCAACATTAACGCCGCATGACTCACCACGTAATTCAAATCGTGCTGCGCCAATCCCCGGTCGATAATCCGCGACATCAAGGTGGGTTGTTGGAGGTCACACAAGACTTCCCCCAGCATAATCAGCGGGGCTAAAAAGAAGCACCACCGCGCTCGATGATGCAGGTGTTGCAAAATAATGCCAAACAAAGTTCCTCAACTCACTTTCTCTCCTGACAAATGGCAAAGCTTGACGATCACAAGGTCATTAAATCACTTATAATATACCAGCGATGCGCTAAAATGCCGTCTGTTTAGCTTTCACTTCTCAAAAAACGCACAAAAAAAGCGCACGAATCCCCTCAACCTAGTAAGGACTAAGGATCCGTGACGCTATTTCAGTGTAGCTTATCCTACCGCAAAATAAGCGGTTTGTCGATTAGAAATTCGGTTCTGACGCATACCGAGCGACCAAGAAATTATACAGTGGCCGGTTGAAATGCGTGTATTCAATCGCATCTACAAAGTCAGCGGTCACCATGTCGGCATCGTGACCAGTCTCAAGTTTTTGCACCCAAGTTGGGTCAACGAGGAGTTGTTGACCGACTGCGGCGAACTCGGCATTTTGTAATAACCCTGTCACGTCTTGCCGATTGCGAACGCCGCCAACACCAATCAGTGGCTTGCGCCCAGCTAAGTAGTCGTGGAGGTAGGCTAAGATCGACTTGTCTTGGTACTCAGTTGACCGTGACTTCCGGTCGTAGTTACTGAGTGACACGTGGAGGTAATCCAAGCGCGTTTCAGCTAATTGATCAACCAAGTAGAACGTATCATCCAGCGTGATTCCCGGTTCCGTGAACTCCTCTGGTGAGAACCGGTAGCCCACTAAGAATGGCCGGTCAGCGTACTGGTCAACGGCCGCAAAAACGCTCGCCAGTAGTTCCTTAATAAAGGTGTAGCGCTTCTCGCGACTGCCACCATACTCGTCCGTCCGCCGGTTAGAATGTGGTGAAAAGAACTGTTGGATCAGGTACAGGTTGGCGCCATGAAGTTCAACCCCGTCAAACCCCGCCTGAATGGCGCGGCGAGTTGCCTCACCAAAGGCCGCAATCGTGGCGTGAATGTCATCAACCGTCATTTCACGTGGGACCGCCGATTTGGCCTTACCATTCCCGTGTTGGGCGGCAACGGCACTGGCAGATACGGCCTGCTTGCCGTTCAAGGCTTCCGGCGTACTCATTCGACCGGCGTCAAAAATCTGAAGAATTGCGCGCGCCCCTTGGTTTTTGATTGTGCTAGCAAGTTTCGTTAATCCGGGCAAATAGACATCATCGGCGATACTCAGCTCACCTTCCAGCCTTTACCACCATCCTCGACGTTCGCAACGCCGGTAATTACCGCACCGACGCCGTTAGCGCGTTCAGCATAATAGTTCAATTCATCGGTTGTGATCGTCCCGTCAAAGAAACTCTGCAACGTCGTCATCGGCGACATAAACAGCCGATTTTTAACCGTAATCCCTGATTTAAATTTAAATGCTTCATCATAAGTGACCATTAATAAAACCCTCCACTATCTAAAATAGGGTTCGACTGCGGATTGCAACCGTCCCCCAATGATTAATTACTTGTTCAATACAGCAATCACAGCTTCACCAACACCCTTAGCGGATTGTGGGTTCTGCCCCGTGACCAACCGACCATCAGTGACAACGTGTTCGGTGTAAGGGTCACTCTTGGTGTGGTGGGCACCAGCAGCCTTAAGCGCGTCTTCAGCTAAGAATGGCACATCATCAGTCAACTGATTGATCGCCTCTTCTTCGTTGGTAAAGCCGGTTAATTGCTTCCCGTCGATAAAGGCGTTGCCATCAGCATTTTGAATTGCCAGCAACCCCACTAACCCGTGGCAAACGGCCGAAATAATGCCACCGTTATCATAAATTTGTTTCGCCAACTGACCCAGTTCCTGATTCTTGGGGAAATCCCAAACAGTTCCGTGACCACCCGCAAAGTAAATGATATCGTAATCGGCCGCGTTCACATCGCTCGGCTTCAACGACTGTCCTAGCGCCCGGTTTCGAAAATCAGCATCGGTGTAGAATGCTAAGTTAACAGCATCTAACTGATCCGCTGCAATACTTCCGGGATCCAGTGGCACGTAGCCACCAGCAGGGCTGACGTAATCGACATCGATCTGGTTGTCTGTCATCACTTGGTTAAAGTGAGTGGCTTCACTCAGCCATACGCCAGTTGCGCGGTTAAGCGTGTCGAACTTTGCATGATTGGTTAATACGATCAAAGCTTTTGTCATAGGGGTAACGCTTCCTTCAATTTTAATTAACCATTTTTATTTCTGGTTACGAAAAGTAAGCTCTAAATCTCTGTCCAAAGCTTACGTTGGTTGGCTAACGATGTCAAACATTTTAGTCTGATGTTCTCGTTTTGAGACAGTGTGCGGAGCGAGACGGGTTGAGAGCAGTGTGTAAGGTGAGTTCGGTGAAGGCGCCCGGGCTTGGCGGGTTTACCGGACTCGCCTTACATGCAGCTCTCAGTCTCGCGTAGCACGACTCGACGAAGTCAGAAGCCTATCTGCCATTCGGCGTGGTAGCCAGAAAGCGCGTGGTTGGCAAGTTCTTACAACTTCAGGAACCCTGGAAATAACAGTTTAAGTGGCGCCGAATTTTGTAGTCTGAGAGCACCGGGTTTCATGCGGCTTTGGCGAGCGAAGCGACGACAAACAGCCTTCCCCCAATCGCACCCAACACTTACGCTGGACCCAAGCGACAGCAAAAAAAGCAACCACCAACAAGCACGCTGGCGGTTGCACGCAATCAATTCAAATTTTAGTTAATCCAAAACGGGGTCTGTCACTAACCAGCCGTTATCAAGTAGTTGGTGGTACTTCTTACCAACGGGAACCCACAATTTTGCTTGGAGGATACTCCGAAGTTCATCCCAGAACAGCGGATCTGCACGTTCCGTGTCGGATACATTGAGGTGTAAGTACTCACCGGTTTCGGTTTTTGCTACAACGAAGGGGTAGAACACCTTCGTAATTTGAGCAGCAATAATATTTGCCATTTTTGTATCGTGATCAAGCAACATGTGCCTCACGCTCCTTATCGTTGTTGATGACTATAGTATGCCGAATTAACCTTAAGGAAACCCAAAAAAGAAGTAATAAAAAGCTTAAGTCCCTCATTGGTTTCCAACTTGACGCTAGCATAGTCTGATTAACGATTGGCTACCTTGACCTAAATCAAGTGACAAAAATGTTTCATGTGGAACATTTTAGCGATAATTGTTCAGTAAATTGGCTGAATGATGATCATTTTCAGCTAACTAGTTATCTAGTGATACGTTGAACTGCTGTCAAATCAACAATCTAGCCTGTTTCACGTGAAACACAGTCAGCCACCACATTACATCGACGTACTATGCAACGGTTGCCGCCGATCCGGATACAACTCAGTCGAAATATGATTAATTGCGGCCGGCGCTTCCCCAAACCCACTAGAAATCAGTTTCACTTTACCGGGATAGGTCGAGGCATCACCGATGCCATAAATTCCGGGTTCAGATGACATCATGAACTCGTTAACCACCAACGCCCGACGCTCCAGCTCAAGGCCCCAGTCTTTCAACAAATGATTATCCGCAATAAAGCCGTAGTTCACTAATAAGGTATCAGCCGTAAGTGACTTGGCGGTGTCACCTTTGTTTTCCTGTAATTCGATTTGAACGCCCTCACCCTGAGCAGTCACCCCAGTAATGTTAAACGGTGTCACTAGTTCCACGCTGGACTGCTGCAACTGTGCAACACTGGATTCCAAGCCCCGGAAGTTATTACGCCGGTGAATGATTGAGACGTGGTTCGCGATTGGCTCCAGCGCTAACGCCCAGTCAATCGCAGCGTCTCCACCGCCCGCAACCGCCACGTTTTACCGGCAAAATCAGCTAACCGTTTAACGAAGTAGCGGACCTGTTTACCATCCAACGCGTGGTCGTAATCGCAAGCTAATTGACGTGGGGTAAAGGCACCGCTCCCTACTGAAATCAAAATCGTTTTCGTGTGGGTCGTCCGCTTAGACGTGGTCAGAATAAACGTCCCATCGCCTGTTTTTCAAGTCCAATCACTTCTTCTGATAAGTGGATCGACACTTGATCTTGGACCTCGGCCAATTGCTGTTTCAAGTTGGCGATCAGCTCAGACCCCTTCCCCGACACAAAGCCCGCAATATCGTGAATCGTTTTTTCCGGATACAGTGCTTCAACCTGGCCACCTAACTCTGGCAAGCTTTCGATTAACTGGGTATCCAGATTCCGCATCCCCGCATACATGGCCGCAAACATTCCCACGGGTCCACCACCAACAACGGTTAAATCATATAAATGTTCATCACTTTGCATCAGCACGCCTCCTAAAACTGGTTAGGCCAACCTCACATGGCTATGTCAGTGCCGATACCAGTTATCCTTAAACTTAATACTCGGCAATTTATCACTTCCACAAGATAACTGTCAAGCAGCGATTCACTTCATAGACTAACGATCCGTTATTTTTAACCCCAGCGATAACCGCATCACCGGCCACTTTGTCACTACTACATCGCTAAATTCGGCACCGCCTGATAAAAATCTTCGTCTTGACACGGTCACTGAAACTCGCTAGACTAGCCCGTATTCTTTAATCATTTTCTAATAATACGAATCACGTTGAAGAGAAGAGTAACTGTTAGTCACGTCGTCAGAGAACCCGGATGGTGAAAAAGGGGCCCCCGTGACCACAGCGAATATGAACTCGGAGTTGTCAGTCAGTTCACGCTGATTGACCGGTCGTCCCCGTTACCAGACTAGGTATCAAACCGGTACCGAATTGAGGTATGGCAACTGCCATACAAAACTGGGTGGTACCACGCAAACTGCGTCCCTTCATAGCATTTAAGCTGTGAAGGGCTTTTTGTATCCCCAAGGAAGGTGATTTTTTATGAACATTCAACAAATGCGTTACGTGCTCGCCGTTGTCGATAACGGCAGCTTCCACGCCGCTGCCAAAAAATTATACGTGTCACAGCCTAGCCTCTCTCACGGTATCAAAGCACTAGAACTGGAGCTCAACGCGCAACTCTTTAAACGGACGCGGCAGGGCAACTTTTTAACGCCCGCCGGTACCCAGTTCGTGAAACACGCTCGTAAAATCGTTGGCGATGTTGAGAACTTACAGCACCGCTTTGCGAACGTGCATCACGACCATCAAAGCTTCGCCATCGCCAGTCAATACTGTGCGGCATTGTCGCCCCTATTAACGTCACTCACGACAAGCTATCCCGACTATCAATCATTTCGCTTAGTCGATGGCGACTACCAAAAAATCATTGCGGAAGTTGCTCAGTTCCATTGCCAACTGGGCATTCTCGCTGTCGCAGACCTCGATTTGCCGCAATTGACCAACACGTTGGCGCAACAGCACCTCGTTTACGAAACCCTCAGCACTTATCAGACGCAAGTATTTCTGCGACCAACGCACCCGTTAGCTAACAAGGCCGAACTCCGGTTAGCTGACCTGACTGCGTATCCCCACGTTATCGCAACCCCCGACACCCACCCTAGTTCGACCCCGACCATTACTTGCAGTGATCCGTTAACAACGGTCGACCTCATCCGAGAGTCCGATGCTTACGCCACCGACCTCGGTCCGCTCACCACCCCGGCATCCGTTGGCCTGATTGCCAAAAAGTTGACGGGCGCTAATACGATCCACGTCCTTCTGATTCGAACCGCCAACACTGATATTCCGCCAATCGCGGCAGCGGCCCGGCACGAGCTCCGGCAGTATTTTAACCATCACCAACAAATCGGGGCTTGATAGAATTTAACTATGCCGATCCGTGCGAATTACCGGCAATCATCATCATCAAACCGGTTCAAATTCTCGTCAGTGATAAATTTTAGCTATTGCGAACACTTGCCAGTCAATTAAAAACTGATTAGAATAACATCAAAATTAAATACCGCACAGGAACAATGACAAGATGAGTACGAGTCACCCCACCAGTAATAGCGAGCCTGAGATGGTGCAAGCAGGTCACGTGGGGCCTCCGAAGATGGTCTTGGAGTTTTACGGGTGAGCCAGCGTGTAAGCCCGTAACGATCAGCCGCCGTTATCAGGCTGTCAGCGTCATCCCGAGTGATGATGCTGACCTTGAGGATTTAACAATGATGTTGAATTAAAAAAAGGTGGTACCACGCCAAGCGCGTCCTTTTTCAGAGCAATCTGGAAAGGGGCGCGTTTTTTGGTCCACTAACCATGATGAATAGAGGGTGTTGTTATGAGTTACGACGCAATTTGGGCGGATCAACGCATCAACAAGAATGAAAAAAGTAAGTTAAAAGAGGACGGCCTGGACGTCTTCAAGGACCTTCCGGAATTGATCAAGCATCCCTTCTCGGAAGTTGATAAGAGTTACTACATGTATTTTAAATACGCTGGCCTAACGGTTCAAAAGCCGCAGGAACAAGGTAACTTCATGTTTCGGATCAAGATTCCTGGCGGCCGCATCAACCTAAAACAGGCTGACTTGATTGCTTGGATCGCCGAGACTTACGGGCACGGCTTCGTTGATTTAACGACCCGGCAAGCCGTTCAGTACCACTGGATTCCCTTTGTGAAACTGCCGGAATTGTTCGACCAACTGAATGAAGTTGGTTTGACCACGGCCGGGGCCGAGGGTGATATCACCAGAAACGTCGTCGATAACCCGCTCTCCGGCATCGACCCCAACGAGTTATTTGACACCCGCGAAACGGTGCTCCAAGTTTACGAACGCTTCCAAGGTAACCGCGATTATTCAAACTTGCCCCGGAAGTTCAAGATTTCAATCAACAGTAACATCTACAACGCCGGCAACGCGGAAATCAACGACTTAGCTTTGATTCCAGCGACCAAGGCAATCGACGGTCAAACCGTACAGGGCTTCAACGTTAAAATCGGTGGCGGCCTTGGCATGGTCCCTTACCTAGGCCTTTCAACCAACATCTTCGTGACCCCTGACCAAGTCGCTGACCTAGCGGAAGTCGTCGTTCAGCTCTACCGGGACAACGGTCCTCGTCGTAGTCGGGCGAAGGCGCGGTTAAAATTCCTGATTCAAGACTGGGGCATCAACAAATTCGAAGCCGCCATCCGCGAACAACTTCCCGACCTCGAAACGGCTGGTCACAGTGAAGTCCGCGGCTGGTCCAACGGCGGCAGCGCACTGGGCATCCACGAACAAGCCCAAAAGGGTTACTACTACGTTGGCGTTTCTGTCCCAACTGGTCGGATCAATGCCGAGGACTTCAAAGCATTTATCGACATTGCTCGTCAATACGGTCGCGACGAAATCCGCTTTGATCACGAACAGAACCTCATCATTCCGTGGATTTCAGCGGCCGACCTCGAAACGGTTAAGGCCAACGAGATCTTCACCCGCTTCAACACGAAGCCTGAAACGTTACTGGACCTCGCCACAACCTGTACCGGCGCTGAATATTGTAATCTCGCCAATTCACATACTAAGGAAATTTTCGAGCCAATTCTCAACGCCTTGGACGCCCGCTTCACCTTTGAAAAACCAGTTGCCATCACCTTAACCGGGTGTGGTAACAACTGTGCGCACCGGAGCATTGCCGACATCGGCATTGAAGGTCCATGCCCGGACCGCTGACGGTGACAAGGTAGAAGGTTACCAGTTCTCAGTTGGCGGTAGCTCCTCGATGGCGGTCACTTTAACGAGAACCTCAAAGGCAAGGTGGTCGCTGACCAAATCGTTGACGCCACGGCCAGTCTGCTACAAGACTACCAAGATAACCTGCAAAACGGCGAAAGCTTCTACGAGTACTACCAGCGTCAAGGCACGGACCACTTCCAAGCGGTCCTGACCCACTACTTTGATCAATTGAAACCGGAGGAAATTGCGAAATGAAAGTGAAAATTATTTATACCAGCCTAACCGGCAACACCAAAGAAGCTGTGGACGTTCTCAGTGACGCCCTCACCGATAAGGCGCCGACGTTGAAGCATTTGACGGTGATGATGGCATCGAAGTGGCCGACTTCTTTACCGATGCCGATGCGTACGTGATTGCGAGTTACACCGATGGCGATGCTGAGTTGCCAGACGGCATCATTGATTTTGCCGATGACGTTGAGGATGCCGATCTCAACGGGTTTAACGTTTCGGTTATCGGTACCGGCGATACCAGTTACGATGACTTCTGCAGCGCTGTTGACGACATCGAAGGTCGCGTTAAGGAAGCCGGCGCCAACATCATCGCGCCCGGACTAAAGATTGAACTCGCTCCCGATGACGAAGCGACTGAAGCCCTCAAGCAACTTGCAGCAACGATCACCAGCATTTAACACCCATCATTTAAGTTAAAGGAGATGACAAGTTATGGCGACAGGCATTATTTATGTGCTTCACGGCCGGCATAATAAGCTTCCTAAGGCCAACATTCAACTACTCCGCGACTTCATCGAAACGACTGGAACGCCAGCTTGTATCGGCTTCCTTGAAGGCAAGCAGCTCACCCTTGAAGATGGCTTACGCCAGTTGCAGGAACAAGTTGACCACATTATCATTGCGCCGGTGCTGCTCTTCGCTGCCACCCACGTGAAACAAGACATTCCACGACGGATACTGGCAACGGTCTCACCGGATGTGTCGCTGACGTTCCTCAAACCGCTGGCAACGACCATCGCCGTTTACGACTTTCTGCGGGACCAAATCAGCGACGCCTTAGCGGAGAACCCCGAACGACCAGTTCTCCTGATTGCTCACGGCACCCCGCACTATAACGAACCTTACACCCAGTTGAAGGCCATCGCTGAACACCTTGAAGATGACTTAGGCGTCACCGTGCGTTGCGCTAACTATATCGGGCATCACCTGATCCAAAACGTCGTGAAACCGGACAGCGAACCACTGATCGTCCAACGCCTTTTCTTGACGGACGGGCGCTTGGCCAACCGGATTCGCGACCGGGTCACAGCGATTCAACCCGACAGCATCTTTTTACCAACCCTAGAAGACCACCAAGTCATTACGCAGGCCCTGCAAGAGCGCCTCAACGCAGTGAACCAGGTGTCATCAAACTAAAAAACTACTATATATTACTGGAGGCATTTGAATGACCGAAAAACCACGTACCGATAAAGTCATCGTGCTTGGCATCGACGGGTTAGACTCCCGCACCGCCAACCGACTTGTAAACGAGGGCAAGATGCCCAATCTGAAAAAATACCTTGAACGGGGCTCCGCCCACAAAGGCATCAAACTACTGGGATCCGTTCCCACGATTACGCCACCTTGCTGGACGACGTTAGCCACCGGCGCTATCCGGTACGCACGGCATCACCTGCTACTGGCGCCAAGCCCCTGAAAGTCTGGACGCCGTGGTCTACAACATGGACTCCCGCAACTGCAAGGCCGAACCAATCTGGAACGAAACCACCAAGAACGGTAAGAAAACCATGGTCTGGCACTGGCCAGGTTGTTCATGGCCCCCAACTTCAAAGAGTCCCCTCTTGAGCGTTGTTGATGGTACCCAACCCGGCTCCGTCAACATGGGCGTTGCGCAAATGGACTGGGAAAAGATCATCTACGCCAACGCTGATATCGAAAAAGACCACTTCACCGGCCATACCGATAAAGCCGCCGGCGTTGGGTGCAACATCACCGATTTGAGTGAAGTGTTGAAGAACCCATCCAGTGAAGCTTCCGATGAAGAAGATGAAATGATGGAACTCTGGTGGGGCGACAAATCCCGTGAAGGTAATGAGATTCGGACCTACATCAAAACTCTGGACGACACCGAAATGATGATTGGCGCTAAAGTGGCGTACGATCAATTCTTCACTGGCATCAAACCCGCTGAAGGTTGGGCCAACGCCCCAGAAGGTGCCTTAGAATTCCACTTCGTCGTTTCCGGCGGGACTGAGGAACGCATCGCCCTCATCACCAAGGGTGCCAACGGTGACTACGATGCCGTTGCCCTCTACCACACCAAGGATGACGCCGAACCATTCGCGGTCATCCCAAAGGGCAAAATGGTTTCTGGCATCATCGATGACGTCACCAAAAAGGGCGCCACAAAGCCAAGCTGCCGTTCTTACAAGATTTTGGAACTTTCACCAGATGGTAAAAACCTCCGCTTCTGGATCAGCAACGCGCTAGATACCACCAACAGTATGCTGTGGTCGGATAACGATCTGTTCCACGACATCATCAAAAACGTCGGCCCCATTCCACCCGTTAGCCTCATCGGTGGTGAAGACGCCGAACTCGTTCGCGAAGTCTTCATCCCATCTTGGGACATCTACTGCCAGTGGCAAGCAGATTGCCTAGAGTACCTGCTACAACACAAGCAGTTCGACGCCATCTTCAGCCACCTGCACAACGTGGATTGCGCCGGTCACCAACTCTGGCACTTAGGTAAAACCTTGGAACCTTGGAAAAATACCGATGAAAAGGTCTACCAAGGCTTCATCGAACGGGTCTTCCAACAAACCGACGACTACATCGGCCGCTTCCTGCACTTCTTGGATGAAGGCTACACGATCTTCGTCGTTTCTGATCACGGATTGCTGGTCGGCGAAAACGTGCCCCCAATCTTGGGTGAATATGGTGGCTTGAACGTCTCCGTCATGGAACAGCTCGGTTACACCACCCTGAAGACGGACGCTGATGGCAACAAAATTGATGAAGTGGATTGGGATAAAACCACCGCTGTTCAGATTCGTAGCAATTACATCTACATCAACGTCAAGGGCCGTGACAAGCACGGTATCGTGGATCCAAAGGACAAATACGACCTTGAAGAACAGGTCATCAACGACCTCTACAACTACCGCGACCCCGCAACGGGCAAACGGGTTGTCGGGCTGGCCGTCCGCAACAAGGACGCCGTGGTCTTTGGTACTAACGGTGACGAAGCCGGCGACATCTTCTTCACCGTCAACGAAGGCTTCAATCGACTCCACGGTGATGGCTTATCCACCGCTGAAGGCTACTTCGGCACTTCCGTCACCCCAACCTTCGTCGCCGCTGGCCCTGGTATCAAAGCCAACTACACCACTAAGCGCGTCATCCGCCAAGTGGACGTTGCGCCTACCATCGCCACCCTACTTGGGACGCATGTGCCTGAGCAGTGTGAAGGCGCACCGATTTACCAAATTTTGACTGACAATGATTAATTTGAACGCACGTTGTACCAGTGATGCTGGTATGACGTGCGTTTTTCATTTTAATTAGATAGCTAGTTACATGTCATCTGCTGTCGCTT